>JANPEK010000224.1:0-6921 GCA_031422915.1 Phyllobacteriaceae bacterium
ACCGGAATGTAGATATTGGCAAGCCGCACACCCGCTTGCCCGACGAACAATTCGCCGATCAGCCCCGAGAGCCCAAGTCCTGCCAGCGTCAGCGCCAGCCCGGTTGCCACTTGATTGGTCACCAGCGTCAGCGTCAGAAACGCAAACGGCAGCGAGAACAGCGCTCCGGCAATGATCGCGGCTATCACGCCGAGCCATGGCGAGCCTGTCGAAAACGACACCGCAAAGCCGACCACAGCACCAATCACCATCATGCCTTCAACGCCAAGATTGAGCACACCAGAGCGCTCGACCACCAATTCGCCAATGGCCGCAATCAGCAGCGGCGTGGCCGCCGTGGCGATGGTCAGGAGAATGGATTGGAGAATGTCCACCGCTCAGCCCTCCCTTGCCACAACAGGTTTGCGCAACAAGATCCGGTAATGGATCAGTGTATCGCAGGCTAATACGAAAAACAGCAGCATGCCTTGAAACACGCGTGCCAACTTGTCCGACAGCCCCAGCGATATCTGCGCCGCCTCGCCGCCGAGATAGGTCAGCGCCAGCACGAGCCCCGCCGCAACAATCCCAAGCGGGTTCAGTCGCCCAAGAAACGCAACGATAATCGCGGTAAATCCGTAACCCGGCGAAATCGACGGACGCAATTGCCCGATAGCGCCGGATACTTCGGATATGCCCGCCAGTCCTGCCAGCGCGCCCGAAAACATGAAGGCGAAGAACACCATCTTCGAGGCATCAATGCCGCCAAATTTCGCAGCGCGCGGCGATGCGCCTTGCACGCGGATGTCAAACCCGCGCTTGGTCCGCTTCATCATATACCAGACGACAACCGCCGCGATGACCGCAAACAGAATGCCCCAGTTTGCCCGTCCCGATGATGGCATCAGCTCCGGCAACACCGCAAACGGGTTGAACCGCCGCGTCTCCGGAAAATTGTTGCCCTCCGGATTGCGCCATGGCCCGCGCACCATCCAGTCGAGAAAAAGCTGCATCACATAAACCAGCATCAGGCTGGTCAAAATCTCGTTTGTGTTGAACCGCACCTTCAAAAGCGCCGGAATAGCCCCGAACAGCGCCCCGCCGATCAGCCCGAGAATCAGCATCAACGGCAGCGTCAGCACCGATTGCCACTCCGGAAACATCACCGGCGGGATCGAGCCCATCAGCGCCCCGGCAATGAACTGACCTTCCGCGCCAATGTTCCAGTTGTTGGACTGGTAAGCCACCGACAGCCCGACCGCAATCAGGATTAGCGGCGCGGCCTTGATCGCCAACTCGTGAAGCGACCACACTTCACTCAGCGGCTCGACAAAGTAGGTATAAAGCGCCTTGAGAGGGTTCTGCCCCGAAAGCGCAAAAACAATTGCACCCGCAACAAGCGTCAATCCGAACGCAATAAACGGCGAAAGCGCTGAAAACAGTGCGGAGCGCTGCGGACGTTTGACGAGCATCAACATCTCAAGCCGCCCCGCCCATCAACAGGCCGACGCGTTCCAGTGTCGCCTCGGCAATCGGCATCGGTGCGGAAAGCCTGCCATGGTTCATCACTGCCAGCCGGTCGGATATCTCAAACAGCTCATCCAGATCCTGGCTGATGATCAGCACAGCCGCGCCGCCCCGTGCCAGATCGACAATCGACTGACGGATCCGCGCGCAAGCCCCGGCATCGACGCCCCATGTCGGCTGGTTCACCACCAGAACTGACGGATTGCGGTCCAGCTCGCGGCCAATCAAAAACTTCTGCAAATTGCCGCCGGACAACGCCCCCGCATCCGGATTTTCCGCGCTCTTGCGCACATCCATCACTTCCACGATGCGCTTTGAGGCTGCCGTGACAGATGCACCATTGATCACGCTGAATGGGCCCTTGGCAAACGCCTTGGCGTCCGAAACTGCGCGCGACAAATAGAGATTGTCCGAAAGGCTCATGGTCGGAACCGCGCCGTGGCCAAGGCGCTCTTCGGGAACAAACCCCGCGCCAAGCAATCGCCGCTCGGAGATGCCCATGGTGCCCGCAGGTTTGCCGCGGATCGAAATGGTTTCGGGGTTGCCCTGTGGCCGCTCACCCGAAACCGCGTCGAAAAACTCGCCCTGCCCGTTTCCGGCAACACCGGCAATGCCAACGACTTCGCCCGGAAAAACGTCGAGCGAAACATCATTGAGCGCCATCGAGAATGGCCCCGACGGCTGTTGCGACAGGTTCTTGATCGACAAAAGCGGCTTTGAGGCAACATCACTGGCAGCAACGGGCCGGACAACCGCGGCAATATCATTGCCCACCATCATGCGCGCCAGCGAGGCCGCCGTCTCGGCGCGCGGATCGCAGCCACCGACCACCTTGCCGTGGCGCAGCACAGTCGCGCGGTCGCAGATGCGCTTCACCTCGTCCAGCCGGTGGCTGATATAAAGGATCGACTTGCCCTCGTCGCGCAGCCGCTCCAGCGTCACAAACAGTTTGTCGGCTTCCTGCGGTGTCAACACAGACGTCGGCTCGTCCAGAATGATCAGCTCCGGCTCCTGCAACAGGCAACGCACAATCTCGATGCGCTGCCGCTCACCCACCGAAAGGTCCCCGACCAGCGAGTTTGGATCAAGCGGCAACCCATACGCTTGGCTGATCGTGCGCGCCTTCTCGGCGATGTCAACAACTGACGCATCGCCGCTCAGTGCCAGCGCGATATTCTCGGCTGCACTCAACGCATCAAACAGCGAAAAATGCTGAAAAACCATGCCGATACCAAGGTTTCTTGCAGCGTTCGGATTGGCGATGGAAACCTCTTGCCCCTTCCACGAAATGCTGCCGGCGTTCGGCTGCAGCGTTCCGTAGAGCATCTTCACAAGGGTCGATTTCCCCGCCCCATTCTCGCCAAGCAGAGCGTGGATTTCACCTTTGGAAATGGAAAGCGTGACGCTGTCGCATGCGCGAAGCGATCCGAATATTTTGGTCACGCCTTCCACTGTGAGAAGCGCGCGATCCCCTGACGCCATCTGTGCCCCGGCCATGGTGCCTTATGCTGGTTTTTATGATCCGGATCGAAGCCTAGCCGAATTAAATCCGCTTTGGAAAGGCCAATCTGCCAAGCACCTGTTGAAATCCCCGGCAGATCGGTGGTTTGCTCAAGGAATAAGCACGGTGCCTCCGGTCGTCGCCCGGCTCTCCAGCAATCGATGCGCCTCCGCAGCATCCGCCAGCGCAAATGTCTGGTTCACCGCAATCTTCAAATCACCCGCAGCCACCTTCTCAAACAGGCGTCCAGCCGACAGTTCAAGGTCCGCACGGCTGGCGGTATAGGCAAACAGTGTCGGGCGGGTGGCAAACAGCGATCCCCGTGCCACCAGATGCGTTAGCGTAAAGCCGTCAATCGGCCCGGACGACTGGCCAAACGCCACAAACATCCCGCGCGGCTTCAGGCTGTCGAGCGATGCCAGCCATGTGTCCTTGCCGACGGAATCATAGGCCACATCAACGCCCTTGCCGCCGGTGATTTCCTTCACACGGGCAACGATGTTCTCGTGCTTGTACTCGATCACATGATGATAGCCGTTACGCAGCGCCAGTTCCGCCTTCTCCGGGCTTCCTGCTGTGCCGATGACGGTTGCTCCAATCGAATTCGCCCATTGTCCGGCTATCAGCCCGACGCCACCAGCGGCAGCGTGGAACAAAATCGTTTGCCCCTCCTGCACCGGGTAGACACGGCACAGCAGCATCTCGGCAGTCATGCCCTTCAGCATCATCGCCGCCGCCGTTTCATCGGTGATTCCATCCGGTATTTTGACCACCCGGTCAGCGGCAATGTTGCGCGCATCACAATACGCCCCGATTGTCGCAGCATAGGCAACCCGGTCGCCGATCTTCAGCCCGTCCACCGCCTCGCCTACCGCCGTAACAACTCCCGCCGCCTCGTTGCCGGGAATGAGCGGCAGTCCTGTCGGCAGTGAGTAAAGGCCGGTGCGGTAGTAAACATCGATGAAATTGAGACCAATCGCCGTGTGCCGGACCTGCACCTCGCCAGTGGCTGGCATTGCCAGCTCAATCTCGTCAAGCGCCAGAACCTCCGGACCACCATGCTGGTGAATACGTATCGCTTTGATTTTCATCGGTTTTATACCTTCAGGTCCCGGTTTCCAAGGTTGGGAAATATCTGCATGACCGCACCGATAACAAACAAATAGGCACCCGTCAGCGCCGTGCCGATCTTCACCCATTCCGGGGCGTCCATTGCATAAAACAAGCCGGCAGCACCGAACCCGCACCAGACCATGAACATCGGCAGATTAAGGGACCGAAGGCGCACGACGCGCACCGGATGCAGAAAATTGATCGGCACAAACGTGAGGATCGCGGCAAACAGCACCACGGCGAACGCCGCCTTCTCGCCGGGCTCGACAATGAACAGCGTGAACACCACCATGTTCCAGACCACGGGAAATCCCTTGAAGAAATTCTCTTTCGTCTTCATCCCCATGTCCGCGTAATAGATCGCACTCGACACCACGATGATCGCGGCTGACAGAAACGACAGGTTTTCGCCCATGAAACCGCGCTGGTAGAGCGCAAATGCCGGGATCAACACATAGGTCATATAGTCGATGATGTTGTCGAGCGTGTCGCCGCTCCAGTTGGGCAGCACTTCCTTGACCTGCAGTTTGCGCGCAATCGGCCCGTCGATGCCGTCAACAAAAAGCGCCAGACCAAGCCACATGAACATCGCCGTCCAGCGCATTTCGCTGGCCGCAACAACCGACAAGAACGCCAGAAACGACCCGGATGCCGTCAAAAGGTGAACCGAAAACGCCTTCGCCTGCGGCCATGTCACCTTTTTCTTTTTTCTGGGTGCCAATGGTTCTGCCTTCCGCAAACGATAAAGTGAATGATCGTATGCCATGAACTTGCACGCGGTAAAAGCGAAACGGTCCGGTCTTCGACAGCTTTGTATACTTGGCCAAAAAGCCGCGTCCTTTCGCGCGATTGCAAACATGAACCGGCAGGCCCAGATTGCCCTTAAGATATGCAGGGAAACAAAATGCCGGAAACGCTTGTCGCTGATATTTTCGTTGCTGGAAACGGGCCAGTCGGCATGGCTGCGGCCATTGCTCTGGCTGACGCTGGGTTCAATGTGGCAATAGCCGGGCCGCCCCCCGTCCGCCCGGACCAGCGCACAACGGCGCTCATGATGCCGTCGATACAGCTGCTGCAAAATCTTGGCATCTGGGATGATCTCGCTCCATCCGCCGCACCACTGCGCGCCATGCGCATTGTGGACGGCACCAGCCGCCTAGTGCGCTCACAACCGGTCACATTCAGGGCCAGCGAAGTCGGTGAGGACGCCTTCGGTTTCAATTTGCAGAACCACATTCTCAATGCCGCGCTATCAAAGCGGCTTGAAACGCATTGCGACATTCGCACCATTTCCGCATTCGTTACGGCCTATGAGAATGGCGACAGCGATATCACCGCAGCGCTCGACAACGGCGACAGGATTACCGCCAAACTCGTCGTCGCCGCAGACGGGCGCGGTTCGCTCGCCCGCGATCACGCCAAGATCAAGCTCCAGACTTGGACCTATCCGCAGACGGCATTCGTTACGACTTTTGGCCACCGCATGCCGCACGACAACATGTCCACCGAGTTTCACACAGAGACGGGCCCGTTCACGCAAGTGCCGCTGCCGGGAAACCGGTCAAGCCTTGTCTGGGTGGTCAAGCCCGAGCGTGCCGAAGCTCTCTTGGCTCTTGACGCTGCCGACCTGTCAGCCGCGATAGAAAACCGCATGCAGTCATTCCTCGGCAAGGTCACGGTCGGCACCGAGCGGCAAACCTATCCCCTTTCCGGCCAATACCCTCTGCACTTCGCCCAAAACCGAGTGGCCCTCGTTGGCGAGGCCGCCCATGTGTTCCCGCCCATCGGCGCGCAGGGCTTGAACCTTGGTCTGCGCGACGTCGAAGACCTGCACGCAGCCGTTCTTGCCAGCCCCGCCGACGCCGGTTCTGCCGATGTCATGGCAGCTTACAACAGCGCGCGCCGCCCGGACGTGACCGCCCGCACCGGTGCGGTCGATGCCCTTAACAGAACATTGTTGTCATCGTTCCTTCCAGTCCAGCTCGCGCGCGCCTCTGGTCTGGCGCTGCTCGAACTCGCCCCGCCGCTTCGTGCCCTCTTCATGCGTGAAGGCATGCGTCCCGGCTCCGGGATCAGCACCATGTTCGGCTCAATGCGGAAAAAGATCGGGCGGAACTTGCCCTTTGGTGACAAAATACAGGAAAACTGACACGCTTGCGACCGACAGCAGCGTCGTCACCAACACCGAGGCCGACGCCTTCTCGCTCCACACGCCATATTGCTGTGCCAGCACAAACACATTTGTTGCCGATGGCAATGCCGCCATCAGCACAGCCGAATAGACCCACACCGGCGGAAAATCGCCCGCAAAACTCACCAGAACATAGACCAGCAGCGGATGCACGATCAGCTTCAGCGGCACGATATAGCCAAGTTCGAGCGGGAACCGCTCCATTTTGCGCAGCGCGAGCGTCACTCCCATCGCAAACAAGGCACACGGCGCGGCACCATTGGCAAGCAAATCAACCAGCCGCTCCAGCGGTTGCGGCAGGTAAAGGCCCGACAGCGCAAACGCCACGCCGACGAGCGTTGCCAGAATGAACGGATGCAGAAAGATCTTGAGCAATATCTGCCCGCCAAGTCTCGCCAATGACACAGACGACTTCTCGCTCAGTCCCATGATCAGCGGCGCCATCGTGAAGTGCAGCGCGTTGTCAAAACAGAAGATCAGCGCCACCGGAACCGCCGCCTGTTCGCCAAATGCCATCAGCGCCAGCCCAGGCCCCATATAGCCGATATTGCCGTAAGCGCTGGCAAATCCCTGGATCATCGCTTCCGGCAACGTGTGCCGCGCCACAAGC
>JANPEK010000225.1:0-7892 GCA_031422915.1 Phyllobacteriaceae bacterium
TTTCCACGGAGCGAAGCGTATCTTCGCGGGCCAGCGCGCCGATGCCCTGTTTGATCGAATCAATTTCCTTGCGCAGTGCCAGTCCCCAGTCATCCTGAGGCTTGGCGTTCAACCGGCGCATTTCGCCCCGAAGCTGTTGTAGCTCGTTCATGACCGAAGCCATTTGCGTATGCTGTGCCTCTTCTAAGCGGGCGCGTTCGACATCTCGGACGATCTTGTCCATATCGCGTCCACCAGTTGAGCGATCCATTGTCGGGCGAGACGGCGTTCCTTGGCGGTTCAAACCGGAGACGTCATTTGAAAGCTTGCGCATTCTGTCGGCAATCTCGTCAGAATAGCTTGCAGGATTTGCGTCGGAGCGCCCACGCATGAGGTCCAGCCTTGCCTCAATGCCGCCGATGGTTGCTTCAAGGTCATCAAGTGACGATGCCGCCTTGCGTTGGCGTCCGGTGTTGAGCTGATCGTAAATGCTGTAACGATTGGTCATGTGGCTCGCCTGAATGTTCGCGGCTGTTCAATGACGGTTGCTTTGACCGACAGCTGACTCATCCCGCCCGGAAATCCCTATGTCCGAATGACATTGGGGTCATGCCGCCAAACCCAAACTGATCGTGCAAGACGCATGACACAACAGGACACGGATCACCGTTTCCTCACCTTTCGTTGAACCTGGTAAACAAGCCGTTAACACACATTAAAATCTCATTTGAAAAGGTGGCCCCAACCTGGACTGGATTGCAACAATTCGTGATTGTCCGCAGGCTTGCGATCCTTATGCGGCTTCTGTATTACCTTTACGTAAGATGATTGTCGGGTCGGGAGCCAAGGTTGGTTGCCGCAACTCGGTTTGTGGTCTGAAGGATTCGGTCTTTCCCACATTGTCTAAACACATGAGGACGAAGATGGTAGTATTCAGCGTGGCCGCGGCCACAGGTGATGAATTTGTCTCGATTGAACGGGGCAATGACAATGAAGAGTTCATGCGCATAGGCGACGTCTCGGATTCCTTCGGGGTAACGCTGCGCACGCTCCGGTTTTATGAAGACAAGAACCTCATTCAGCCCAAGCGCCAAGGCGTAACGAGGCTTTACAGCCGCCGTGACCGCGCGCGGATCAAGTTGATACTGCTTGGCAAAAAGGTTGGATTTTCGCTGCGTGAAGTGAAACAGTTGATTGATCTCTATGAACCCGGGGGGTCAAACACCGTGCAGATGAAGGCAATTCTTGAAAAGTCTGCCAAGCAGCTGGACAAGATGAAACAACAGCGCACTGCTGTCGATGAAGCAATCAGCGAATTGGTCAACGGCATCAACATGTTGGCAGACAAGTTGGGCGTGCCGCACTTGGCAGCTGCCTGATCGAGACAGTCCGCTTCGAGCATATCCTGAAGGGCGTGGGGCATAGAGGGATTGCATGCAGTGGATTGAGCGCCCGGTCGTCTGATGACCGGGCGTATTTCTTTGTTGACGTTTACGCAAACGTCAATATTTTGTTTTGCAAGTCCGCTATGCTTGGGTTGCCATTTTTTGATTCCTTGGGAGAGATTTTATGCCGGTTTATCGCGCGCCCGTCGAAGACACTCTTTTCATCCTAAATGACGTGCTGGGCTATCAGCGCTATAGCAATCTGCCTGGTTTCGCTGACACCACGCCGGATGTCCTTGAGGCAATCCTCGGCGAAGGCGCAAAGCTTGCCGAAAATGTGCTCCATCCGACAAATCTGGATGGCGATCATACTGGCTGCGTCCGCAATGCCGATGGATCGGTGACAACGCCCGAAAGTTTCAAGAATGCTTACAAGCAATATCGGGACGGCGGCTGGTTAGGGCTGGCGGTAGATGTCGAATATGGCGGGCAGGGCTTGCCTTACACCGTTCACTCGGCGGTTGGCGAGTATTTCTCGTCCGCCAACATGGCGTTCACCATGTACCCCGGGCTGACCCAAGGAGCGATCGCTGCGATCTATGTTCACGGCACCGACGAGCAGAAGGCCAAATGGCTTCCGAACATGACCGACGGTCTGTGGACTGGCACCATGAACCTGACCGAGCCCCATTGCGGCACGGACTTGGGCCTGTTGCGCACCAAGGCCGTTCCGCAAAGCGACGGTTCCTACAAAATCTCAGGTCAGAAGATATTCATCTCAGCTGGCGAGCATGATCTTTCCGAGAATATCGTCCATCTGGTCCTTGCCCGCATTGAAGGTGCTCCAGAAGGCGTCAAGGGCATTTCACTGTTCATCGTGCCAAAGTTCATGCTTGATGAAAACGGCAACCCGGACGCGCGCAATGCAGTATCTTGCGGCTCAATCGAAGAAAAGATGGGCATCCACGGCAATTCGACCTGCGTGATGAATTATGACGAAGCGACCGGTCATCTGCTCGGCGAAGAGCATAAAGGCCTCAAGGCTATGTTCACCATGATGAATGAGGCGCGCCTTGGCGTTGGCCTTCAAGGGTTGGCGGTTTCAGAAATCGCTTACCAAAATGCCGCCAATTACGCCCGCGAGCGGATACAGGGTCGCGCTCTGACCGGCCCCAAAGCGTTGGACAAAAAGGCCGATCCGATTATCGTCCATCCGGATGTGCGCCGCACGCTGATGACCATCCGCGCGTTTAATGAGGCAGGCCGCGCATTTGTCCTGTGGACAGCGTTGAAATCAGACATCGCCCACCGTTCGCCGGACGAACAGGAACGGACGTTGGCCGATGACGTTCTTGGGCTCGTCACACCAGTTATTAAAGGCGTGTTGACCGACAAGGGTTTTGATCATGCTGTGATGGCGCAGCAGATGTATGGCGGCCATGGCTACATCGAAGAGTGGGGAATGAGCCAGTTTGTCCGCGATGCCCGCATCGCGATGATTTACGAAGGCGCAAATGGTGTGCAGGCGCTGGATCTTGTGGGGCGCAAGCTCGGTCTCGGCGGCGGCCGCGCGATTATGGCTTATTTCAAGGAGGTCGGCGACTTCTGCGAAGCCAACCGCTCTGAGGAGAACATGGCCCCCTTCACTAAGGCTCTGAAGAAAGGCCTGAATGATCTTCAGGCCGCCGCCATGTGGTTCATGCAGAACGGAATGGCCAAGCCTGATAATGCAGGTGCTGGTTCCACCGACTTCATGCACTTGTTCGGGCTCGTGTCGCTGGGTCATATGTGGGCCATGATGGCCAAGGCCGCACAGGACAAGCTCGCTGCCGGCGGCAATGGGAATACCGATTATCTTGGCAACAAGCTGGTTTTGGCGCGCTTTTACATGGAGCGCCTTATGCCGGAAACAGCACTTCGCCTGCACCGCATCCAAATCGGTGCCGAAACTGTGATGGAATTGCCAGCTGAGGCGTTCTGAACCGCTTGACCTTCACTTGGATCGGCAGAAACTGCCCGTCCGGGATTTGATTTGAACCGGGCCTGCCAAGAGGCGGTCCGTGGAGAGGACAACAAACATGGCTGATGCATTTATCTACGATCACGTGCGCACACCGCGCGGCCGCGGCAAGAAGGATGGCTCGCTGCACGAAGTTCCGGCAGTGCGGCTTGGCGCAAAGGTGCTTGAAGCATTGCGCGACCGCAACGGCCTCGATACCGGCAAGGTTGATGACATCATTTTCGGCTGTGTCGATCCGGTCGGCGAAGCTGGCGCAGTTATCCCGCGCTCTTCCGCGTTCGAAGCTGGCTACGACTTCCGCGCACCTGGAATGCAAATCTCGCGGTTCTGCGCCTCCGGTCTCGACGCCATCAACTTCGGTGCGGCCAAGATTGTTCAGGGTGCTGATGACATCGTCATTGCGGGCGGTGTCGAATCCATGTCACGCGTCGGCATGGGCGCCGCTGGCGGTGCCTGGTATATGGACCCGTCGGTCGGCCTCCCGGGCTATTTCATGCCGCAAGGCGTTTCGGCTGACTTGATTGCCACCAAATACGGTTTCTCGCGCGATGACGTTGATGCATACGCGGTTGAGAGCCAGAAGCGCTCGGCCAATTCATGGTCAAAAGGCTATTTCAAGAATTCCGTGATTCAGGTGAACGACCAAAACGGGCTGCTGATCCTCGACAAAGACGAACACATGCGTCCAAGCACTGATATGCAGAGCCTGGCCTCGCTGCAGCCCGCTTTTGTCATGCAGGGCGAGATGGGTGGCTTTGATGCCGTTGCAATCCAAGCCCATCCAGATGTCGAAACGGTCAACCACGTCCATCATGCCGGCAATTCGTCCGGCATTGTCGATGGTGCCGCGGCCGTGATTTTGGGCTCGAAGGCCGCCGGCAAAATGCTCTCATCCAAGCCGCGCGCCCGAATCCGCGCCTTCGCAAACATCGGCTCTGATCCTGCGCTGATGCTGACCGGCCCGGTCGATGTGACTGAAAAGTTGCTCAAACGCGCCAAGATAAAGTTGTCGGACATTGACCTTTTCGAGCTCAATGAAGCGTTCGCTGCTGTGGTTCTGCGCTACATGCAGGCCTTCGACATTCCACATGACAAGATCAACGTCTGCGGCGGCGCCATCGCTATGGGCCATCCGCTTGGGGCAACCGGCGCGATTATCCTTGGCACTGTGCTGGACGAGCTCGAGCGGCGCGATTTGAACATCGCGCTGGTCACCCTTTGCATCGGTGCTGGCATGGGCACTGCAACCATCATTGAACGCGTCTGAGAAGTTGGAGATAATAAGTTATGACTTACAACAATTTCACATATGACGTGGACACTGACGGTATCGCGCTCATCACGTGGGACATGCCGGGCAAATCGATGAACGTGTTCACCGAGGAGGTGATGAACGAACTCGACGCGCTGCTCACAGCAACAGTTGGCGATGCTGCCGTTAAGGGCGTGGTTTTCACCTCCGGCAAGGACTCGTTCTCCGGCGGTGCTGATCTGACAATGCTTAAAGCCATGTTCGAGATGTACAATTCCGAAAAGGCAAAGGACCCGGCCAACGCCGTCAAACTGCTGTTCGATGTCGCGGGCCGCATGACATGGCTGTTCCGTCGGATCGAAACCTGCGGCAAGCCATGGGTTTCGGCCATCAATGGCGTTTGCATGGGGGGTGCTCTAGAGCTTTCGCTTGCCTGCCATGGACGTGTTGTGTCCGACGACCCCAAGGTCAAGCTGGCGCTGCCGGAGGTTAAGGTGGGCATATTCCCGGGCGCCGGCGGAACACAGCGTGTCCCACGGCTTACCAACCAGCAAGACGCGCTTCAGATGATGACCACTGGCTCAAACCTCACCGGTTCGCGCGCCAAGGCGATGAGTCTCGTCCATGAAGTCGTCCCGGCCAAGAAACTGGTTCAGGCCGCCAAGGACATGATCAACGCCGGTCTGAAGCCAGTCCAGCCATGGGATGAGAAGGGCTTCAAATTGCCAGGCGGCGCGGTCTATTCCGCGCAAGGGGCAAACCTTTGGCCAGCAGCTTCCGCAATACTCCGCCGCGAAACCAACATGAATTACCCCGGCGCGGCTGCGATCCTGAAATGCGTTTATGAAGGCCTTTTGGTGCCGTTTGATACAGGGCTCAAGATCGAACAACGCTATTTCACCAACGTTCTGCAGACCACCGAGGCAGGCATGATGATCCGTTCGCTTTTTGTCTCGCTGCAAGAGCTGAACAAGGGCGCGCGCCGTCCGAAAGACATAAAACCCAGCAAAATCAAAAAGATCGGCGTTATCGGTGCGGGCTTTATGGGTGCGTCGATTGGTTATGTTACCGCCAAGGCAGGCATTGACGTTGTGCTGATCGACCGTGACCAGCAGGCGGCAGACAAGGGCAAGGCCATTTCGGATGATCTGATCACCAAAGACATGCAAAAGGGCAGGGCCACTGTCGCCGACAAGGAAGCGTTGCTGTCCCGCATTCAGGCTACGCCCGATTATGCCGCTTTGGAGAATTGTGATCTCGTCATCGAGGCCGTTTTTGAAGACCGAGATGTTAAGCGCGTGGTTACCGAAAAGGCGGAAGCTGCAATTAAGTCATTTGCCATAATGGCATCAAACACCTCGACGCTGCCGATCACTGGCCTCGCCAAAGTCTCCGTCCGCCCCAAAAATTTCATCGGCATCCACTTCTTCTCGCCGGTGGACAAGATGATGCTGGTTGAGATCATTATGGGCAAGAAGACGGGCGATAAGGCACTTGCGTTAGCGTTGGATTACGTTCGTGCAATCAAGAAGACACCGATTGTGGTCAACGATACTCGCGGCTTTTATGTGAACCGCTGTGTTCTTCAATACATGTCCGAAGCCTACAACATGCTAATCGAAGGCGTTCCGGCGATCATGATCGAGAATGCCGCCAAGATGGCAGGCATGCCGGTTGGCCCGCTGGCGCTCAACGATGAAACAGCCATCGACCTCAGCCAGAAAATCCTGAAAGCCGCTCTGGCTGATCTGGGTTCGAAATCAATCAATCCAAAACATCTCGATTTCGTCAACGCACTGGTGGACAAGCATGACCGCAAGGGCCGCAAGAACGGCAAGGGGTTCTATGACTACCCGGCCAAGCCGGCCAAAAAGCATATCTGGCCGGGTCTCAAGGATTTGTTCCCGCAACAAAACGCTGACAAGGTCAATGTCGCCGAGCTGAAGGAACGTTTCCTCACTGTCATCGCGCTTGAGGCAGCACGCGTCATGGAAGAAGGCATTGTCACGGACCCGCGCGAAGCAGACGTCGGCTCTATCCTCGCATTCGGCTTTGCGCCATATACAGGTGGAACGCTTTCCTACATCGACGGCATGGGCGCAGCGGTTTTTGTGAAGCGCGCCAAGGCGTTGCAAAAGAAATACGGCCCGCAATACAAAGTGAACAAGCTGCTTGAAGACATGGCTGCCAAGGGTGATTCATTTTACAGTCGCTACGATCCGTATCTCAAGGCAGCTTGAAACCATTTGGTAACCAAATAGGACCGTCGCCAATCAAGGCGGCGGTAATCGGAGCGGAATAACGCTTTTGCAATCATTGGCTGTTTTTGGTTGACCCTCAACCAAGGGGAAACACATGAATCAACCGCTTCGTCCGACAAGTGCCTTTGTTTTTGCATCATGGGCAGTCCTGATGGCCGGATCCTTGAGCTATCTTTATGGTCTCTGGAATGCCGAAATGCAGATCAACGAGAAAGGCTACTATTTCACGCTTATACTCTTCGGATTGTTCTCTGCGGTGTCATTGCAGAAAACGGTTCGTGACCGCATTGAAGGCATACCTGTTACAAACATTTACTACGGACTATGCTGGGTCGCTCTCGGATCATCAATTGCCTTGCTCGTCATCGGATTGTGGAACGCCACACTCTTGCCAAGCGAGAAGGGCTTTTTCGCCATGGCGTTTTTGATAAGTGGCTTTGCAGCTGTCGCGGTTCAAAAAAATGTTCGGGACCTCACGGTCTTGGGCCCGCTCGCTCCTGCCTTTGAAGAATCAGTTGACGAGTAACAGTGATGTAACGCGTCACATCAAGAAGCCGGGCATGCCCAGCTTTTTTTGTGCAGGAAAACAACCACACTGGACTTTCTCCAATTGACAAAATAGGAATTAAATCGGACGAATTTGGACCGGCTCTGTTTTGCGGAAGTACCCAATGTTATCTCATGATCGTGTCTGGTCTGCCATAGACCGCCTTGCAGCGCGCAATGATTTGTCGGCTTCAGCCTTGGCCAAGAGCGCCGGTTTGGACCCGACGTCGTTCAACAAATCCAAGCGCACAAGCAGCGATGGCCGACCTCGCTGGCCCTCTACGGAATCTTTGGCAAAAGTGCTAGAAGCAACGGGCGCAACGCTCGACGAGTTTGTTGCGCTCCTCGCCGCCGGAACCCAAGCGATCCGTTCGTCCCGTAACGTCGTGATCCCGCTCATTGGTCAGGCGCAAGCAGGCGATGGTGGCTACTTCGACGATGCCGGCTAT
>JANPEK010000226.1:0-9309 GCA_031422915.1 Phyllobacteriaceae bacterium
TAAGTGATCTTGCCGAGCTTGTGACACGGCTGGCAATCGATTGCTCGTTTGAGCAGAAGAAGACACTGTTCGTTTCCGGTGATGTGCTGGGAAGCCGTGCGCTGAAAATCGAGTCCCGCGACCGGAACAAGGCGGGCCTCGATGCGGAATATCTCGACAAGGCGGAATTGCTGCAGCGGTTTGGCATCAAGCGGACTGCGGGGATTGTCTCCCATGATTCCGCGTCTGCCAATCCGGCGCAGTTGACCGCAGGGCTGGTGCGCGACGCCATCAGCAATGGCGCGGAGCTGGTGGAGAATTTTGAAATTGCCGATGCGCTGGAACTGGGCGACCAAGTAGTGCTGTCGGGTCCGGGCGGAATGCTTTTGCAGGCGTCGCATGTGGTGTTTGCGACCGGCTATGAGTTTCTCAAAGCCATGGATCATCCCTCGCACCGCATCGTCTCGACATGGGCGCTGGCCAGCGAACCTGGTGTTGCGCACCCTTCATGGCTGGATAAGTTTCTGGTTTGGGAGGGATCGGACCCCTATCTCTACTTCCGCGCCACGCCGGATGGGCGCATCATAGCGGGCGGTGAGGATGAGGACAGCCCGACGTCACACAGCGACCCCAAAAAAATGCGGCGAAAGATGCGGCTGATCCGGCAGAAGCTGAAGAAACTCATAGGTATTGATATTGGTGAACCGGCTTATGACTGGGCGGCGCCTTTCGGGACAACGACAACGGGTCTGCCGTTTATTGATTGTGCGCCGGGCCACAAGCGCATCCATTCGGTGATGGGTTTTGGCGGCAATGGCATCACGTTTTCGATGATTGCGTCGCAGATCATCAAAGGCCGAATCTTGGGCCACGCTGACCCGGATGCGGAGCTGTTCACGTTTCCCAAGTGATATCAGATATTGTGCCGTGAAAACGGTACTGGTGGAGCTGAGGAGGATCGAACTCCTGGCCTCGTCATTGCGAACGACGCGCTCTCCCAGCTGAGCTACAGCCCCACTTGACGCATTAAGAGAGCATCGTTGCCTTGTGTCAACAATCGTCGTGCTCACAGTTGTGTTCATCCGCATCGGACGGGTCTTGCCGCGAAGGGTTGCAGTGTCTAAATGTCGTGTGAAACCGGAACTCGCACATGCTCGCGCTTTTTCGCACCATTGATTTTGCTCTCGACATCTACACATGGATCATTATCGCCTCGGCGGTGTTTTCCTGGCTGTACGCCTTCAACATCGTCAATGCGCGCAACCCGTTTGTCGCCTCCGTCGGCAATTTTCTTTACCGGGTCACCGAGCCGGCGCTCAAGCCGATCCGGCGGTTTCTGCCCGATCTTGGCGGCGTCGATATTTCGCCAATCATTTTGTTCATCATCATATTTTTCATCCGCCAGCTGCTGTGGACGACGATTGCGCCGATTTTCATCAGCTGATGCTGACCTGCTGAATCAAGATCAGCAGACGGCGGCAGTGAAGTTTGGTGTGCGAACTGTCGTGTCTTCGGCCTGTCCCAAAAACCAACCCAGCGTGATAAGTGGACACCGTTGGCTGCAAGGTTGACAAGGCATGCTTCCCTTGGGAAAGAGGCGCATCGTTAACGCCGTCTTTAGGGGGATCCCATGACGACTTCGCTACTCAACTCCAGTCTGACAACCATCGCGCCGCTGGCGGGCGCTTCCATCGCGAAGCAGGCCACGATTGTTGTGATCGGAACCATCGGCCTTGCCGCTTTGAGCCAGGTGGCTGTTGGCTATCCAGTTCCGACCACGCTGCAGACGCTCGGGGTGATGCTAATTGGCCTGACGTTCGGCTTTCGTCTCGCGACAGCGACACTTGTGGCCTATCTGGCTGGCGGCGCGGCGGGTCTGCCGTTTTTTGCGCCATTTGGCGCTGGGACGAGCGGCTATCTGGTCGGCTTTCTTGTAGCAGCGGCGCTGATTGGCTTCCTTGCCGACCGTGGTTTCACGCGCAGTTGGGCGGGCACCATCGCCGCACTTTTCGCGGGCGAGGTGGTGATCTTTGCACTTGGTGTCGTTTGGCTCAGCCATGCGTTCAACATGTCCGCCAGCGAGGCCATTGCCGCCGGGCTGACGCCGTTCATTGTGGTTGATGCGATCAAGCTGGCCTTGGCTGCATTGATCGGCAAGGGCGTGCTCAAGGGTGCTGAGCATTTTGCCAAGCTCTGATCTGACAAAGACTACGGATGATTCAATGGTGCCCGTGCTTTTGCGCGGGCATCATTTTTTGTGCATTTTGACATACAAGGGTGAGGGCTATTCGCTGGCGTTTGTCGAGAACATGACGCGTCAGGTTGAGGCGATACGTTCCGGGCGGCCGGTAATGCTGGTTGAGGGGCCGGACGCGATCTGCGCCGGTCTGACACAGACGTGTCGTGCGGATGTGCAGCATGATTGCGGGGCAGCGGATACGCGGCGACTGGATGGTCTGGCACAGGAAGCGGTGACCAGACTGCTGGGGCGCGATCATGCGATGGCGCACACTTTGTCGGCTAAGGATATTGCATTGCTTCGGGAACATTATGCAAGCGGGGCGATCCGCGCCGCTTGCAAAGATTGTTCATGGAAGGCGTTCTGTGACCAGATTGTTGGCGAAGACTTCGCCGGGACGATGCTTTAGCGGCTATTCTTTCTTGGCATCCCTGGCGCGTTCAATCGCCTCAAGCACCATCTTTTTGGCTTCTGTGGAATCGCCCCAGCGCACGACCTTGACCCATTTGCCGGGCTCCAAATCCTTATAGTGTTCGAAGAAATGCTGGATCTGGTCGCGGGTGATCTGGGGTAGTTGTGAAGATTCAAAGACGTTTTCATAGCGCTTGGTCATTTTAGGCGAGGGCACGGCGATCAGCTTTTCATCGCCGCCCGCCTCGTCCTCCATGACCAGCACGCCGATGACGCGGCAGGCAATGACGCCGCCCGGCACGGTGGCGCGGGTGTTGCAAACGACAACGTCAATCGGGTCGCCATCAAGCGAGAGCGTATGCGGAATGAAGCCGTAATTGCCCGGATAGCGCATCGGCGTGTAGAGGAAGCGATCAACAAACAGCGCGCCGGAGGCCTTGTCCATCTCATATTTGATTGGTTCGCCGCCAACCGGCACCTCAATGATGACGTTGACGATCTCCGGCGGGTTCTTGCCGATGGGTATGGCTTCGATGCGCATGCGGAACTTCCTTTGCCGGTTGATTGACTGTGCTGATTTCCGATTAAGTCAGGCTTGCCGGTGACGCAACAGGAACCTTTGAGCAGGCACTTGACGCACATCTGCTTCAGGGACAGATTTCGGCGATGAAAACGCTTACACTCGCATTTGCTGTCGCACTCTGGACCACACCGTCGCTGGCGGAAAGTGTCTACACCAAGCTCGAGCTTGATGCTTGTCCTGCGGTGGAAAAATTGGAAGAGGGCGGCGTCTGGCGCTGCAATGGCTGGGGCGGCTATCCCGTCGAATTTTCCGAAGGGGACCTGCGGCAGTCGCTGTTTTTCGGGCATCTTGGCGCTTGGTCGAAGAAGGGCCATTGGGAAAGCTTTGGGCCGTTCAACCATATTGGCGGCACGGTAGAATGGATTGTCGAGGGCAAGGTGGCAAAAGCTGCGATTACCCGCTTCATCATCGAAAATTCAAACGCCAACGGCGAGGTGGACAGGGCCTCACGCGGCGAAGTGTTGGTCATATTCAAGGTCGGGCAGAAGGGAGAGGGCGAGGCTTGCACCGTCGGCTACGTCGATGCGCGCGCCAATGCGGAGCCGAATGTGCTTGCACGCAAGGTGGCGGCGACGGAAGTGCCCGATTTCGCGTGTCGCTTCAACGAGCCGCAATGGCATGGGATCAAGGGACCGACGGCTGGAGATCCCTATCGCAGCTTCGAGGACATGGCACCGGAGTGACGGATTGGACTCAGTTCCAGACGTACGCGATCTTGCGCAGGTTCCGGCCTTCAAAACATTCCGTGCCTTCGGCGACATCAGCGCCACCCAAGGCTTCATAAAAGCCAAGCGCCTTGGCATTTTCTTCCAATGCCCAGACAACCATGCCCTTGAGGCCGAAATCTGTGATGCGGGCGCGGGCGGCGGCGAACAGACGACCGCCGAAACCGAGGCCCTGATATTCCGGGCGCAGGTAAAGTTCGTAGATCTCGCCCTGTTGTTGAAGTGCGCGGGTGCGGTTGCGGCCGAGCGTGGCGTAGCCTGCAAGCTTGCCGCCAACTTCGGCGACGAGAATGGCGTTCGAATTGCCAAGCGCGTTCATCCACCAGCTCTCGCTACGCCGCGCAATCATGCCGCGCAGCGTCTTGTGCGGGATGATGCCGGTGTAGGCATTGGCCCATGCGGCGGCGTGGATATCAGCAATGGCGCTGGCATCGTGTTTTTGTGCGGGGCGAATATCGACTGCGAGCGTGGTCATGATTTGTTAACCATAGCCCGCGCGAAGATTCGCGCAATGGGCTGAAGAGACGTTGCAATGAAAATTGTTTGCAACGGGCCATCAGGCTTGATCGCGGATAAGTCATGCCTAACTGTGAAGCCTTATCAGGGACAAAGGATTTTCACATGGCCGACCTCTCCAGCTTTGCAATCTCCAAGAAATGGCTGGCGGCGCACCCGGACCGCATTCAGCTTTACTCGCTGCCGACGCCAAACGGGGTGAAGGTTTCGATCGCGCTGGAAGAGCTCGGATTGCCGTATGAACCGCATCTCGTTTCATTCGGCACCAATGACCAGATGACGCCGGAGTTTCTGTCACTGAACCCGAACAACAAAATACCGGCGATCATTGATCCGGACGGGCCTGACGGCAAAGCGCTGCCGCTGTTTGAATCTGGGGCGATCCTGATTTACCTCGCCGAAAAGACCGGCAGATTGATGCCGAAGGACGCGGCAGGGCGCTACGAGACAATCCAGTGGCTGATGTTCCAAATGGGCGGCATCGGGCCGATGTTTGGTCAACTCGGGTTTTTCCACAAGTTTGCCGGCAAGGATTACGAGGACAAGCGCCCGCTGGAGCGCTATGTCAACGAATCCAAACGACTTCTGGGTGTGCTGAACCAGCGGCTCGAAGGTCGCGACTGGGTGATGGGCACGGAATACACCATCGCCGATATCGCCATTTTCCCTTGGGTGCGCACGATGGTCGGATTTTATGAAGCGGGCGCGCTGGTCGGGATCGAGAATTTCCCGAATGTGACGCGGGTTTATGAGGCGTTTCTGGCAAGGCCAGCTGTGGATAAGGGGCTGGGGGTTCCGAGCTGATGGCAGGTCTGGCCAACAAAAAGCCCGCCGGAGTGATCCGGCGGGTATATCTGTTTGCGCTGTTGCGATCATGCCACTTTAGCGGGCTGCTTTACCGCAAGTGACACGACCGTTCCCAATAGATGCAACATTCGGTTAACCGCAGACTTTTCAAGCGGGGCATCCAATTCGCCGTGTATGATCTTGTTCCTCAAAGAGGTGAGCGAGCGAAGGTCTTCAGCTTCCGAGGGCGTCAAATATCCGAGACTCGCAAGTTGCTCAACAACGCGACCCGGGGTTTGAGGCTTTGCCAGATCATTACCAAGCGCGCGGCGGGCTGCCGCTTCGAGTGTGGCCCAAGCAAGCAAAAATGCCGCTGTGTGACTGCCATACTCTGCAAGGTCTAACGACTGCTGGTATACTTCCAATATTTTTTGTTTCGATTGGCGCTTTAGTCCAGAAATTTCATCTGCCTCCGCAAGCCAAACGACGCGAAACTCCCAATCTTTATGGCCTTCAAATAGCTTCGCTATTTCTTCCAAGCTATATTTTTGTCTGTCAGAGCCACGCTTCAGTTCATACGCAACCTTCTCATCGCCGCGGTATGCGATCAGGTCTGGCCGATAATTCTTCAGAAACATTGGCAACTGGTTCTTATCAGGCGCACGCACAACATCGTAACCATCGGCTTTCAAATCCGGGATAAGTCTTTCCAAGACGGATTCTTCGAAGTGGTGATCACTCATACGAGATCCTCCCAAGGGTTATCAGATACTTTGATATATAATGCTGGCTTGTTGCCGTCCAGCGCGCTGGAAAGTACCCGGCTGGGACTTGAGAACTTAAACAAGTTATCGGGGTCGAATCTTTGAACGACCAGTCGCTCAACTTGGCGATCATCGAGAAAAACCGGACCCGCACATGCGTCAAGGACCAGTTTCGCGATATTGTCCACATCGCCTGTCATCGGCTCAGAAGGAAAATAAAAAAGACTGACGGTGATTCTGCCTATGCTCGCAAAATGCGGATCGCCCAAGCTCGCGCGGGCGGCGTCTCGCACTTTTTCCTTCCATTCGTCCTTGGCATCGTTGCGTTTGGCTTGGTGCGAAACGGCAGCACCATAAACGATGAATTCGAGAGGAAAGGATATTTCCAAGGTATCACCTGATGTGTCAGGTGATACCGGTAGTTGAAAATATCTCTTGAGACAATAGACCGATCAAGCCACCTTCGCCGACTTTTCCGCGCGCTTGCGGTCGTTCGGGTCGAGGTGGATCTTGCGCAGACGGATGCATTTTGGGGTGACTTCCATCAACTCGTCGTCCTGAATCCAGGCCAGCGCGCGCTCGAGTGTCATTCTGATCGGCGGGGTCAGCTTGACGGCTTCGTCCTTGTTGACTGAGCGGATGTTGGTCAGCTTCTTGCCCTTGAGCACGTTGACTTCGAGGTCGTTGTCGCGCGTGTGGATCCCGATGATCATGCCCTGATAGACTTTTTCGCCCGGCTCAATGATCATCGGGCCGCGGTCTTCGAGGTTCCACATGGCGAAGGCGACAGCCTCGCCGGAGTCCGTGGAAATCAGAACGCCGTTGGAGCGGCCTGCGATATCGCCCTTGTAGGGCATGTAGGCGTGGAACAGGCGGTTCATCACTGCCGTGCCGCGCGTGTCGGTCAAAAGTTCCGACTGGTAGCCGATGAGGCCGCGCGTCGGAGCGTAAAACACCAGGCGCTGGCGGTTGCCGCCGGACGGGCGCAGTTCGACCATTTCGGCCTTGCGCTCATTCATCTTCTGGACAACGACGCCGGAGTGTTCTTCATCGACGTCGATGACGACTTCTTCAACCGGCTCCAGCAAATCGCCCGTGGTCTCGTCTTTCTTGAACACGACACGCGGACGCGAGACGGCGAGTTCGAAGCCTTCGCGGCGCATGGTTTCTATCAGAACGGCGAGCTGCAATTCGCCGCGGCCGGAGACGTAGAACGAGTCCTTGTCTTCGGCTTCCTCGATCTTCAGCGCAACATTGCCTTCGGCTTCGCGCATCAGGCGGTCACGGATGACGCGGCTGGTGACCTTGTCGCCTTCCGTGCCGGCCAGCGGCGAATCGTTGACCAAAAAAGACATGGTGACGGTCGGCGGGTCAATCGGCTGCGCCTTCATCGGCTCGGTGACTTCCATGGCGCAGAATGTGTCTGCGACCGTGCCCTTGGACAGGCCGGCAATGGCAACAATGTCGCCGGCAAAGCCTTCGTCGATGGCAGTGCGTTCAATGCCGCGGAAGGCTAAAATCTTGGACACGCGGCCCTGTTCGATCAGCTTGCCGTCTTGGCCGATGACCTTGAACTGCTGTGTCGGCTTGATCGAACCGGAATGGATGCGGCCGGTGATGATGCGGCCGAGGAACGGGTTGGCTTCCAAAATAGTGCCGATCATGGTGAACGGTCCGGGCGCAACGGTCGGCTCCGGCACATGCTTGAGTACCATCTCGAACAATGCCTTCATGCCCTCGTCCTGGCGGCCATCCGGCTCGTTGGCCATCCAGCCATTGCGACCTGAACCGTAGAGCAGCGGGAAATCAAGCTGGTCGTCGTTGGCGTCGAGCGCTGCGAAAAGGTCGAACACTTCGTTGACGACTTCGACGATGCGGCTGTCTGGACGGTCAACCTTATTAATGGCGACGATTGGTTTCAGGCCAAGCTTCAGCGCCTTGCCGACAACAAACTTCGTCTGCGGCATCGGGCCTTCGGCAGCATCCACCAGAACAATCACGCCATCGACCATGGACAGAATGCGCTCAACTTCGCCGCCGAAGTCGGCATGGCCCGGTGTGTCAACGATGTTGATGCGTGTATTGTCCCAGACGACAGACGTCGCTTTGGCGAGAATGGTGATGCCGCGCTCTTTTTCCAGATCGTTGCTGTCCATCACGCGCTCAGCTACGCGCTGGTTGTCGCGGAACGCGCCGGACTGCTGCAGAAGCTTGTCAACGAGGGTCGTTTTGCCATGGTCAACGTGCGCGATGATCGCGATGTTGCGGATTTTCATGAATGTCACTCGGGAGGTTCGTGGCATCACCAAGTGCGGGACGCCGTTTTCGGTTGGCGCGCTCTTACAGGAGAAATGAGCGATTAGGAAGGGGCGCATGATGCCCTCAGCATTGAATCGTAACATGTTACATGATACAAAAAATCATGGGCAATCTAAAGTCAAAGCGAACAACTGCTGGACCGGCGAAACGAATGTTTGACTATCGGGCGCGCTTGCGCGCCTTGGGGCTTCGCCCTGTGCAAATCTGGCTGCCGGACACACGCGGAGCGTCTTTTGCCGTTGCATGCCGAATGCAGGCTGAGGCGATCGCGAAGCAAAGTGCCAGCGAGAGCGAACTCCAGCAATTTGTTGAAGATATCGGCGATTGGGCAGAAGACTGATGAAGCGCGGCGATCTCGTCATTGCCGCTGCGCCTGGTGATTTCGGCAAGCCGAGACCGATGCTGGTGATACATTCCGATCTATTCGACGCCCTACCGTCGGCCACGCTGTGCCCGCTGTCCAGCGATTTGCGCGACGATGCCCCATTGCTGCGGATAACAGTTCAGCCGACGCCGGAAAACGGGCTTTTGAGGCCGTCGCAAATAGCCGTTGACAAAGTGACAACCGTGTCGCGCGAGCGGCTGCGGGATGTGATTGGCAAGGCAGACGAGGCTGTCATGGTGCAAGTGACACGCGCTTTGGCGGTGTATCTCGGCTTGGGGTAGTGCAGAGACTGTTGCGCCCGCCGGTCGGGTGATCGGCGGGCGTCCGGTCAAAAGGCAAGGGTGCCTCACACGATGATGAAATCCGACGGGATCAGCAAATCTGCATCCACATTGCGGATGGTCAAATAATCGCTGCCGAAATCGAGCACCGTATCGGCGCCGACCTGCCAGGCGTCCCACAGCACGTCGCCGAAGTCCCAGACGCTGGCGATGTCAAGTTTGATCTTGTCCTGACCGAAGGTGAAATCGGTGATGACGTCGCTGCCATAACCGTCTGCGAAGACGAATGTGTCGTAGCCTGAGCCTCCGATCAGCGTGTCG
>JANPEK010000227.1:0-12985 GCA_031422915.1 Phyllobacteriaceae bacterium
CACCTCTCCCCAAAGGGGCGAGGTTAAAAGCTCGGCGCTTGATTTAACCTCGCCCCGCTTGCGGGGAGAGGTGTCGGCGAAGCCGACGGAGAGGGGACTGCTGCCAGCATTCTCGCGCAGCATCGCAAACATCACCGCGACGATCTTGCGGAGCGCTTCTGTGTTGCGGGTGATTGCGAGCGGCCAGTCCAATTTTTGCGCGTCTCCCTTGTTCGAACAAAGCATGAACATATATTTTATGCACAATCAAGTCTTATTTTGCGCATTGTGGCTTTTGACTTTCACCGAAGCCTTTTGCCGCATCACCATGGCAACGCACGCGCGATTGTTTTGTCATGGCGCTGCGGCGTAAATATTCACGCCAATGCCGCCATCTGATTGCCTCTTCGCACATTCAATCAAACAGGCTAAACCCGCATCAAATTTCCGGCAACAGGACAGTGCATTTCATGGGACGGACAGCCAAGAACCGCGAGATGATCACCGGCGGTCCCGCCATCATTTTGTGCGAGCCGCAGCTGGGCGAAAATATTGGCATGGTTGCGCGGGCGATGGCGAATTTTGGCCTGTCCAATCTGCGCCTGGTCAATCCGCGCGAAGGGTGGCCGAATGAAAAGGCTGAGCGTGCTGCGGCCAAGGCGGATCACGTGATTGCTGGCGTTACGGTGTTTGACGATTTCCCGTCCGCGATCGCCGATCTGAATTACGTCCTTGCAACCACCGCGCGGGACCGCGACGGCTACAAGCCGGTGCTGGGTCCTGTCGATGCGGCGCGGGAACTGCGCAGTCGTGACGCGTCGTCCCAATCAACCGGCATCCTGTTCGGGCGCGAGCGGTGGGGCCTCAACAATGAGGAAATCTCCCTGTCCGATGCCATCGTCACCTTTCCGGTCAATCCTGCGTTTGCCTCACTGAACATTGCTCAGGCGGTGCTTCTGATGTCTTACGAGTGGATGAAGACCAGCCTTGCAGACGAAACCGCCACCGCGTTTTCCGGCCCCACATTCGTGCCCGCCGCCAAAGAGCATACGGTCGGCCTGTTCGAGCAGCTTGAAGAGGCGCTCGATGCGCGCGGTTATTTCCGGCCAGCGCAAAAGAAGGATGTGATGAGCTACAATCTGCGATCGCTCTTGATGCGCGCCGCACTCACCGAAACCGAAATCCGCATGCTGCGCGGCATTGTCACCTCATTTGACCATTATTCGCGCCAATGGCCCAAGGGATCGAAAGCGCCGGAGGGGCGGGCGCGAAAGCCTGCGGTAACTTCGGCGGAAGGCACTGATGACGATGCATAACAAGCCCGTCCTCTTCTTCGACAGCGGCATCGGCGGCTTGTCGGTTCTGCGCGAGGCGCGCATCCTGATGCCGGACCGGCGCTTCATATATGTCGCCGATGATGCCGGATTTCCCTACGGCCGCTGGGAAGAGGCGGCACTGAAGGCGCGCATCGTCTCACTGTTCGAAGGCTTCATTGCCAAACATGACCCGGTGCTGTGCCTGATCGCCTGCAACACCGCGTCCACCATCGTCATGGACGAGTTGCGCACGGCATTCCCGCGCGTGCCGTTTGTCGGCACAGTCCCGGCGATCAAACCCGCCGCTGAGCGCACCAAGTCCGGCCTCGTCTCGGTGTTGGCCACCCCCGGCACAGTCAAACGCCAATACACGCGCGACCTCATTGGCAAATACGCCGCCAAGTGCCACGTCCGTCTCGTCGGATCGGAAAATCTCGCCGGCTTGGCCGAGACCTACATGCGGGAAGGCTTTGTGGACGAAGAAGCCGTCCGCCGCGAAATCGCGCCATGCTTCGTCGAAAAGAATGGCAAGCGCACCGACATCGTCGTCCTCGCCTGCACCCACTATCCGTTCCTCATCAACCGCATGCGCAAAACCGCGCCTTGGCCAGTGGACTGGATTGACCCGGCCGAAGCCATCGCCCGCCGCGCGCTGACTTTGCTTGAGCAGATTGCGCCCATTCCGCACGGGACGGAGCCTGTGCTTGACGATGATGTGGCGGTGTTTACGTCGGGCGCGGCGGAATTTGCGTTGAGGAGGTTGATGGGCGGGTTTGGGCTGCGGGGTTAGGTCTACTTTCAGCTTGATATGTGTACACAAACATGTACTATTTGAGGGTCTTTTGTGTTTGAATGGGATGAAAACAAACGGGCCGCAAATTTGGCCAAGCACGGCATCGATTTTGTACGGGCTGCGAGAATTTTTCAGAACCCGGTTCTGGAAAGGATAGATAACCGCGAGGACTACGGCGAGCAGCGATTTATTGCCATCGGGTACTGGGAAACAGATTTCGTTGTCGTCGTTGCGACCTGGCGCGGCGACAACCGGCGGATCATTTCGGCATGGAAGGCTGGCACGGATGAGCAAGAATACTATCAGCAGGCAGTCTCTGGGCGAGATCATGAAGCTTGACGACAAGAGCCAAGCGGACGCGCCTGAGGGCGCATCGCTCGGCGCAGACTTTTGGAGTTCGGCGAAGATCGTCATGCCAGACAACAAGACCTCCGTGCATTTACGTGTCGACACCAAAGTGCTGGACTTCTTCAAAGCTCAGGGCAAAGGCCATCTCACGAGGATGAATGCAGTGCTGAGAAGCTATGTCGAGGCAAAGTCTGGCCGGTGATTGCAGGTAATTTCCATGACGCGTCATTTCTGCTCTCCACGCCAACGGACTGGAGAGAATGACGCATGAACAAGCCATCAATAAAGCTGCTAAGCGCCGCTGAAATCGCGGCGTTGCCGGATGAATCGATCAATTACGACGACATCCAGCAATTGGATGAAGCGTTCTGGAGTACGGCGGTACTTGTGTATCCAGACAAGACTCAGCAAGTGACCTTGCGCGTCAAGTCTTCGGTACTCGATGCCTACAAGGCGCTCGGCAAGGGCTACCAGGCGCAAATGAACCGCGTTCTTGAGACCTACGCCAAGTCACTGCCGGACCCGAAACGCAAAACGCGCCCGTAAACGGACGCGTCCTGCTTCGGCTTTTTCGGTCCGGCGATCAGATCGTCTTCGCCGCCATTTCCTTCGCAATATAATCCGCCTGCCGGATCGCCAGCGCAACAATCGTCAGCGTCGGGTTTTCTGCCGCACCCGTGGTGAACTGGCTGCCGTCGGACACGAACAGGTTCTTGATGTCGTGCGACTGACCCCATTTGTTGACCACGCCGTCTTCCGGATTTTCCGACATGCGGTTGGTGCCGAGATTGTGGGTGGACGGGTAGGGCGGGGTCGGGAAGGCCCGCGTTGCGCCGACCGCCTCATACATGGCCACACCCTGTTTGTAGGCGTGGTTGCGCATGGCGACATCGTTCGGATGATCCGAAAAGTTGACGTTGGCGACTGGCAGGCCGAACTGGTCCTTGGTTTCAGACAGGGTCACGCCATTGGTCAATTGCGGCATGTCTTCGCCGACGATCCACATGCCCGCCATGTTTTCATAGCTGTCGAGCGCTGTGGTGAACGAGCGGCCCCAGCCGCCCGGGTTGAGGAAGGCGGCCATAAATGGCAGGCCGAGCGACAGGGTTTCCAGCTCGTAGCCGCCGACGAAGCCGCGAGACGGATCATGCCGCGCCTCGTCCTGCATAATCCCCGCCATTGTCGTGCCGCGCCACATGCGCACCGGCTTGTCGAAGACGGCGTAGATGGAGCCGGTGGTGTGGCGCATGTAGTTTTTGCCGACCATGCCGGATGAGTTGGCAAGGCCGTTCGGGTATTTCGCCGAGGCTGAGTTGAGCAGCAGGCGCGGGCTTTCAAACGAGTTGCCGGCGACGCTGACAATGCGTGCCTTCTGCATTTGAAGTTTGCCGTCCTTGTCGAAGTATTCGACGCCGGTGACCTTGCCGGTGTCATCATGCAGGATGCGTGCGGCATGGCTGCGGTCGCGCACTTCCAGATTGCCGGTTTCTTCACCGCGCGGAATATCGACGTAAGCGGATGACCATTTTGCGCCCCACTTGCAGCCCTGGAAGCAGAAACCGGTTTGCTGGCAAGCCATGCGTCCGTCATACTCTGTCGAGTTGATGGCCATTTTGCCGGTATGGACTTCCTTGTAGCCGAGCGCCTTGGCACCCTTCTCAAACACTTTGAAGTTGTTGTTGCCGGGAAGTCCTGCACGGTCGCCGGTGCGGGTCACGCCGAGTTTGCTCTCGGCCTTGTCGTACCAAGGGGCCATTTCCGCGCCATCAATCGGCCAGTCCAAAAGGTTTGCACCCTCAACCTTGCCGTAGTTGGTCAGCGCCTTCCACTCATGGTCCTGAAAGCGGATGGATGCACCAGCCCAATGTGTGGTGGTGCCGCCAACCGCCTTGACGATCCATGCCGGCAGGCCGGCAAAGTCCTTGGCCACGCGCCAGTCGCCGCTGGTGGTGCGGGCGTCGAGCCATGCGAGCTGGGAAAACGAGTCCCACTCGTCGTTGAGATAGTCTTCCGGCAGGTAACGCCCGCCGGCTTCCAGCGCCACGACTTTGATGCCCTTCTGCGCAAGTTCATAAGCCAGCACACCGCCGCCGGCGCCAGTGCCGATGATGACAACCACGCTGTCATCGTTCAGATCAAATTTCGCAACCATGTCACGGACCTCCCTTACAGCCACTTGATGTCGTCAAAACCGCGGGCGATGTAGCCGCCCTGCGAATAGCTTTCGCCCTCGTAACCAAAGAGCGGCCAGACCTCTTTCTGGTTATAAAGACCGGTCACAAGGCCGGCCCGCACGGTCTGGAAGAAGGTGCTCTTCTCGACCGATTGCAGCACCTTCACCCGGTCTTCCTCCCAGCCAATCGAGACATAATCCGCGTGGCCCAAGGCCTTGGCTGCGGCGTCAAGTTCGGCAATGCCGGTCTCGACAAGTGCCTTCTTGTCGTCGGCGTCATAGCCCTTCACCGCTGCGGCGTAGTACTGGTCGGCAATCTGGTCATGCGGGTAGATGTCGCGCGCCATTTGCAACAGTGTCGCCATCTGGCCGGGAGCAATCACCTTGACATCCATCGCCCAGGCTGCGGTCGGCGCGCAGATGAAGCCGACGCCGGTGAAGGCCAGCGCGCCCGCTGAAACGGCCCGTGCCAGCAGCGCGCGCCTTGTCAGTCCTTTTTTCTCTTCCATGGTCATTTTCTCCTCCTCAAAAACAAAACGGACAGCCCGCTATTTGAAACGGCCCGCCCTTTGCAAAACTTCGATTTGATATCCGTCGGGGTCGGCGACGAAAAAGAATTTCGCGATCCGCGTCCCCTTGTTCTGGAAATCGACCAGCTTGCGCGGGTTGAGATCCCCGGCCACAAAACGCGCGTGTTCGGCTTCAAGATCATCGACTGTCACAGCCAGATGGCCATAGCCGTCGCCCAAATTGTAGGCTTCCGTACGGTCCTTGTTGACCGTCAGTTCCAACTCGAACTCTGATTCGGGGTTTGACAAATAGATCAGCGTGAAGCCGTCGAAATCCAGCCGGTCGGCGACATCAAGGCCGAACGCTTTTTTGTAAAATTCAACCGAGCGCTTTTCTTCCAGCACGCGGATCATTGAATGGACTGATTTGGCCATGCGCCCTCCACAACAGATTTGGTGATTTGGAGATTAGCGGACGAATTTTCTGCGCGGGTAGTAGTGGGTTACTACGCTACCAAAGGCGTGTTTGAGAGTGAGTATTTACGTGAGAAACGCGTCCGGTTTTGGTTGCCCCAATAAATCTCACGCGGCGATGCGGCCGATTGGCTGATGCATCTTGTCCATCTCGCCCAAATGCAGCGTGCAGGCGCAGCGCAGCAGCGACGTGAAATTTTTCGCCTCGCTGTGCTCCAGCAGCACCTCCGAGTGCAGTTTGGACAGAAAGGCCGGCGTGGAAACATGTTCCTTTTCAGCCATTTGGTCGAGAATCTTCCAGAACGCGCGCTCCAGCCTGATGCTGGTCGATTGGCCATTGAGGCGCACCCGGCGCGTGACTGATTCGTAGCGGAGCGGGTTTTGGTGGGCAAAGAGTTGACACATGGCTTGTTCCTCCTCGAACGTCGCTAGGTCCATTCCTGTGCCTTAGACTTAGGCTAATGTGAGCGTCCGTCAAGCGCAGACGTCTTACGCTTTGGTCGATGCAACCGGAACGCCCGGATCGGGGACTGTTTACTTGATTCTTCATGCAAAGCTGCTGGTTTATCAGCAGCTTGCAAGAATCAAGTAAACTGTCACCGGGTTCCGTGCCCGGCCAGAAGCGCTCATATTGATCTCTCATGAGCGACATGTCATAACCTCCACGCATAGAAGAACTGCTGTCTTGATATTTCAGGTTTCAATTTTTATTCAATAAAAACAATAGTTTGGATCATTTCAAAGTGGGCAAGCGAGATCGTGAGCCTGACGCCGGTGAAAAACCCGCCCAGGAGGCTTACAAGCTTTTGCGGGGCGGCTCTTCCATTTTCATGGAGTTGGACGGCAGGACAGAGGTCATCAAGGGCAAAGAGTTTTCGCCGAAAGACGTGCATGACCATGATGTCAGGACTTATTTCTCCGGCAAATTGAAAGTCTTTCACGCTGGCAACAATACTGAAAGACAATACGCGGGAGCGCCATTGCCTGCAAAGCCGATGCAGGACGGTGCAACGCTCAGTTATCTGCCAGACAAACAGATGTCGTGGACACAAGAAGACCTGGTCGGCCTCAAACTGACCCATGACGAAAAACGAAGATCAGAAAAATCCGTGCTTGGCGAATCCGCCAATGCCGCACTTGCGCGCGCAGGCATTGCGGAGAAAAAATACTCGCCATGGGCCCATACCATCGCCGATCACCTGAACTTTTTGGACCGGTTGGACAAGAGCAAAAGGGTTCCCGCGTATGTCGGTGCCAATCAGGTTCACTCGGTGTTCGAAGCCGCTGCGAAAATCTATGCGAAAAAATATGGTTCGATCAAAGTCACGCGGGAACTGGGCGAACCGATAGCGGGAGACAGCGGCTTGCCGTCCACGCTCAAGCTTGGCTTTGCCTTGGACGGCGAGAACGGAAGTCTCCATCATTTTATTCATGAACAACCCTATTTCACCAACGCTGGCGGTCGAAGCGGCGATGAAAAGGCGATTGTCAGATTTCTGGAAATCCAGAAGCGGCGCATCGACGCCGGACTTCCCAGTCTTGCGGATAAAGTGACACCATCGCGGGAAACACGCCGGGAAATCAGCGACGGCAAAGCAGATGACCATTACCAGTCGATCGCTGTGAATTTCCTCATCCCGAAATTGCGAACCTTAAGGCTCGGGACAAGGGAAAGCGACAGTCCGTCGGTGTCGTCTGCGGATCGTCACTCGAGCGATGACACAGCTTCTGACAGATCGTCACCAGGCAAGCGCCAGCGAACGGACGACGATACGGCAAGCGGACGATCTGCAGAACGCGAACGGTCGCGTAACCGGGATTCACGATAACAAGCCAAACGTCATGGCCGTTTCCGGCAAATGTGCAGAGGCTGGGTGGCGCGGGGGAGGGTTCTTGTTTGACCCGGCATAAACGCGCCTGCACTTCTTTTGAAGGAAGCACAGGCGTGTTTGTTGGCTACAGGGATGTGCCTACGTCAGCCCTTGCTGATGGTTTTCTCCCGCGTTGCCCACAGCGAACCAACCACACCAGCGGCCAGAATGCCCAGCGTGATTGTCAGCGACATCATCGGCGGTATCTTGGCGAGGCCCAACATGTCCGCAATGAAGATTTTCGAGCCAATGAAAATCAGCACCAGCGCCAGCGCATATTTCAGATACACGAACCGGTCGATCATCGCTGCCAGCGCAAAGTAAAGTGCGCGAAGGCCGAGGATGGCAAAGATGTTTGACGTGTAGACAATGTATGGATCCGTCGTGATGGCAAAGATCGCCGGGATCGAGTCAACCGCGAAAATCAGGTCGGCAAACTCGACCAGCACCAGCGCCAGAAACAGCGGCGTCATGAATGACTTCATTGTGCCGCTGTCATCCTTTTGGCGCACGAAAAAGCGCTCGCCGTGCAACTGGTCGGTCACCGGAAAGTGCCGCTTCATGTATTTCAGCACCGGATTGTTGGCGACATCATAATGGCTGTCAGCACTCATCAGCATCTTGATGCCGGTGAAGATCAGGAAGGCCGCGAAAATATACAGCACCCAGCCAAAGTTTTGAACCACGGCCGCGCCCGCTGCAATCATGATGCCGCGCAGGATGATGACGCCGAGAATGCCGTAAAGCAAAACGCGGTGCTGATATTGTTTTGGAATGGCAAAGTAGGAGAAGATCATCGCGATGACGAAGACGTTGTCCATCGCCAGTGACTTTTCGATGATAAAGCCGGTCAAATATTCAATACCGGCTTTTTCACCGGATTGAAACCAGATCCAGCCGCCAAAGGCGAGACCCAGCGAGATGTAAAAGGCCGAAAGCGCCAGGCTTTCGCTGACGCCGATTTCGCGGGATTTTTTGTGAAACAGGCCAAGATCAATGACCAAAAGTACCAAAACAATCGCGATGAACAAGACCCACATCCAAACGGGTTTGCCCATCATGTCAACCATGAGGAGTTCCATAGCATTTGCTCGCACCGGACTTGATGAACCGAAGGGATTGTCAGCGCAATCACAAGGATCGCCCATCCCAATCCCGCAGCCCCGACATCACGGACTGTCCGGCGTCTCCGTCAGAGGGGCCCGGTGCTGCGAACAGATGCGAGATGGGAATTGATTTTGGCGGTTTCAAGGGGGTGGTGCGGGGCAAAGCCCGGAGAATTGTGTCAGTGGAGTGTTTAGCGGTTTAATGAGAGTCAAATTGCGCAATTGCAACGTATGCCCGAAATAGCCAGAAGTCAGACCGTTTTCGATAATCGCTGACATCCAGATTTTGTGATGATTGGTGGCATTCTGGAAAGGTTCGTCATCGTCGGGCTTTTTTGCGACGACCCTGTGTATTGGATTTGTGATAGTATGGGTGTGGGCGGGAGCTCGACACGACCCGGGTCTTTGAAGACCGTAGTCTGGCTGGAGACCCGCCCACGCTTTGAACCTGAAACCTGAACAGTTGGTGGAAGGCCGCTCACAACGGACCTCGCAGCACAGGAATAGGCACCATGATCATACACCCTGAGTTTGTTGGAATCGATATCTCCAAACACCATCTCGACATCTTTGACGGCGCGTGCGGGAAACCCGAGCGCTTTGACAACACCGACGCTGAGGCCCGTCGGCTTGCCCGGCGTTTCAAGGCGCAAGGCAGCCGCGTGCTCTTTGAGGCCACGGGCCGCTATGACCGCTGCCTGCGCGAAGCTTTTGTGACGCAGAAACTGGCGTTTGCCCGCGTCAACCCGGCGCGTGCCCGCGACTTTGCCAGAGCCACAGGCCAAATCGCCAAGACCGATGCCATTGATGCCAGAATGCTGGCCGCCATGGCCCAGACCCTGTCTCCGGACACGTTTCAACCTGCCTCTGCGGCGCGTCAGGAACTGGCCGATCTGCAATTGCGCCGCGATCAGCTTGTCAGCATGCGGGCCGATGAGATGGCGCGTCTGGAAGCTCTGGCCAATGCCCGGATCGCCAAAGCCATTGACCGGCACATCCGGCATTTGAGCAAGGAAATCGCCGCCATCGAAGCCGGGATCGCCGGTCTTCTGGCGCGTGAACAGGATCTTGAGCAAACCGCCAGACAACTGCGCAGCATTCCGGGCATCGGTCCCGTGGCCGCAAGCGTGCTCATCGCCCTCATGCCCGAACTCGGTCATTGCTCGCAAAACCAGGCTGCGGCGCTGGCAGGCCTTGCTCCCTTCAATGTCGACAGTGGCAAAATGCGTGGGAAACGGAAAATCAAGGGTGGGCGATCACGCGTCCGCACTGCGCTTTACATGTCCGCAGTCGTCGTCTGCCGCGGCAAAACCCGCTTCGCACACTTCTACAAACACCTCATCGAAAAGGGTAAACCTCCAAAACTCGCCCTCATCGCCGTCGCCCGCAAAATCCTCATCACCGCCAATGCACTGCTGCGCGACAACAAGGAGTTCGCCGCTTGATCCCAATACAGTTGCCAGGCTTGCGCTGATATAAATTCCAGCCAAATTCCCCGCAGCCACGGTTTTCGCCCTTGCAATTTGTCACCCGCCCGCCGAATTGATGGGAAACGTGGACTGAGGGGCAATTGCCATGGGTGATCACAAGAAAATACTGGTGCTGTTTGCCCACCCGCGGCTGCAGGCGTCGGTGGTGCAGAACGCCATGCTGAAGGCGATCCGCGATCTTGATGATGTCACGGTTCGCGATCTTTATGCGACCTATCCGGATTTTCTCATCGACGTTGACCGCGAGCAGGACCTGTTGCTCGGCCATGATCTGATCGTCTTCCAGCATCCGTTCTACTGGTACTCCAGTCCGGCCATCATCAAGGAATGGCAGGATTTGGTTTTGGAAAACGGCTGGGCCTATGGCACCGGCGGCACTGCTCTCAACGGCAAATATTTGATGAACGCCATCTCGACCGGTGGCAACCGTGATGCCTATCGTGAAGCCGGGCGCAACCGGTTTCCGATTGAGGATTTGCTGCGACCGTTTGACCAGACGGCTCATCTGTGCGGCATGGCCTATCTCGAACCTTTCATCGTCTATTCCGGCCGGCATATGGATGACGGGCAATTGTCCGGTCATGCCGAGAAATACCGTGACCTGATCACGGGCTTGCGTGACGGGCGGGTCAATCCGCTGAAGCGCCTTGCTGAAGGGCATGATCTTTCGCCCGCGTTCACCGCTGCCCACAAGGGGAAACGCCATGTATCTTGACCAGTTTCTCCTCGGTGCCTTTGTCTACCTCGCGGCAGCGGTCATCGCCGCGCCGATTGCCACGCGGCTCGGCCTCGGCTCCGTGCTTGGCTATTTGGTAGCCGGCATCGTGATTGGCCCGTCAATTGCCGGGTTCATCGGTGGCAGCCAAGGTGAAAGCGTCATGCATTTTGCCGAGTTCGGCGTCATCGTGATGCTCTTCCTCGTTGGCCTTGAATTGCAACCGTCCAAACTCTGGGAATTGCGGATGCCCATTCTGGGGCTTGGCGGATTGCAGGTTGCCGGTGTCGCCACTGCCATCGGCGCTGCGGTGTTGTGGCTTGGCGCGGACTGGAAAACGGCGCTGACTGTCGGCCTGATCCTTGCACTGTCCTCCACCGCAATTGTTCTGCAAAGCATGCAAGAGCGCGGGTTGATGAAAACCTCGGTCGGAAAATCGACCTTCTCGGTGCTGCTGTTTCAGGACATTTCTGTCATTCCGATGCTGGCTTTGCTGCCGGTGCTCGCGGTCGTCACGGCATCTGATGATCACAGCAACTCACTGATCTCCAACCTTCCCGCATGGGCGCAGCCGCTGGTGGTTCTTGGCGCGGTTGCCTCCATCATATTGGCCGGGCGCTATCTGATGCGACCGCTGTTCCGCTTGGTGGCAGCGACGAAAATCCGCGAAATTTTTGTCGCGTTTGCGTTGCTCATTGTTGTCGGCATCACGCTCTTGATGCAGCAAGTCGGCCTGTCTGCGGCACTCGGGACATTTCTCGCCGGTGTGGTTCTGGCGGAAAGCGAATACCGGCACGAGTTGGAAATGGATCTGGATCCCTTCAAGGGCCTGCTGCTTGCAGTGTTTTTCATTTCGGTTGGCGCGGGCATTGATTTCGGGCTGATTGGCGAGAAGCCGATGATGCTCGCGGCACTGGTCGTCGGGTTTATTCTGGTCAAGCTGGCCGTGCAGTTCGCGCTTGCAAAATTGTACGGCATGGCAAGCGAGGACGCTTCGCGATTTGCCTTTCTGTTGGCGCAGGGCGGCGAGTTTGCCTTTGTGTTGATCACGTTCGTCACCGGTCTCGGCTTGCTCGGCGTCGATGATGCCGCGTTGCTCGTTGCGGTCGTCGCTGTTTCGATGGCGTTTGCGCCTCTGCTAATGCTGTTCGACGAAAAAATCATTCAGGCGCGGTTCGCGTCAGCCGGTGAGCAGCGTGAAGCCGATGTCATTGATGAGACCGATGCGCAGGTCATCATTGCCGGTTATGGCCGGTTTGGCATGACGGTCGGGCGGCTTTTGCAAGCCAATGGATTCAAGTCCGTGGTCCTTGATCATGACACTGAGCAGATCGATGTGCTGCGCAAGTTTGGCTACAAGTTGTTTTATGGCGATGCGTCCCGCGTTGACCTCTTGGAGGCCGCTGGCGCGCGGGATGCCAAGCTTCTGGTTGTTGCCGTCGATGACCGCGAAAAGGTCAATGAGATTGTCAATGTTGCGCAGAAGAATTTTCCACACTTAAGGATTTTCGCCCGCGCGTTCGACCGCGTGCACGCCTATGAATTGATCAACGCCCGTGTCGAACAGCAATATCGCGAGGTGTTCGACGCCTCGGTGCAGATGGCCGAAGACGCGCTGGTCGCTCTTGGCCGGCACCCTTATGAGGCCCATCGCGCCGCGCTGTTGTTCAAGGCGCACGACAAAGACCTCTTGATCCAGGCTGCGGCCGTTACCGGAGATCGCGAAGCAATGGTCGACATTGCCCGCAAGGGCAGGGCGGAAATCAACAATGTGCTGGATTCTGACCGGAGCGGCCGCAAGATTTCGTCCGAAACTGCCTGGCAGGCTGAGGACCGGCCTGATGCCTAATCCTTCAATACGAGCAGGCTGTCCTTGCTGAACGAGATTGTCACCTTGTCACCAATTTTCGGTGGCGGCGAGGAGGGGTCGTTGAACGTGTCAAAGGCTATTGTCGTGTCGTTGGCTGTGACCTTGATGCGCAGAACCGAGCCGAGAAAATCAACGTCGGCAATTGTGCCAGCCATTTTCACATCGCCGCGCTCGCCCTTGAGGCTAACAGCCTCGGGTCGCAGCGCAAGTGTCAGGGTCGCACCTTTGGCAACCGTGCTTGGCAACACAAGTCCTGACACTTTCGCGCCCGCCACATCCACTTCGCCCTTTGCCGCGTCGATCACGGTCGCCTTCAGCATCGACAGCGTGCCGACAAACTG
>JANPEK010000228.1:0-8062 GCA_031422915.1 Phyllobacteriaceae bacterium
GGCGACAGTTGCCACCGGCAAAGAGTCGCTGATCGACTGCGAACATTTCTTCGACGGCTACAAGGCCAACCCTGTTTACGCGCTGGCCTGCGCGAAAACAGCTTATGAAAACGGCGCGCGCTGGGTCGTTTTGTGCGACACGAACGGGGGCACGCAGCCGCAGGAAGTGCGCGACATCATCGCCGCCGTCATCAGGTCCGGCATTGTCGGCACGCATCTGGGCATCCACGCCCACAACGACACCGGCCAAGCGGTCGCCAACTCGCTTGCGGCCATCGATGCGGGCGTTTGTCAGGTGCAGGGCACGCTCAACGGCATTGGCGAGCGCTGCGGCAATGCCGACCTCATCTCCATCATCCCGACGCTCGTCTTGAAGCCCGCCTTTGCCGACAAGATCGAGACCGGCATTTCAATGGAAGCTCTCAAGGGCATCCAGCGCCTGTCGCGCGCGTTTGACGAATTGCTCAACCGCTCACCCAATGCACAGGCACCGTATGTTGGCATTTCAGCCTTCGCCACCAAGGCCGGCATCCATGCCTCGGCGCTGGCCAAGGAGCCGGCGACCTATGAGCATGTCGAGCCGCAAAGCGTCGGCAACCGTCGCAAGGTCATGGTGTCCGATCAGGGCGGCAAGTCCAACTTTCTCGCCGAACTCGAGCGCCGTGGCATTCAGGTCGCCAAGAATGACCCGAAGCTCGACACGCTGATTTCCATCGTCAAGGAGCACGAGTCCGAGGGCTATGCCTATGAAGGCGCGGATGCGAGTTTCGAAATGCTCGCCCGGCGGACGCTGGGTACCGTGCCGGATTTTTTCCGCGTCGATGGCTTCCGCTGCATGGTCGAGCGACGCCACGATGCCAATGGCAATCTGAAAACGGTCTCGGAAGCCGTCGTCAAAGTCCGCATCGACGGCGAACACACCATCTCGGTTGCCGAGGGTCACGGCCCGGTCAACGCGCTCGATCTGGCGCTGCGCAAGGACCTGGGCAAATACCAGTCCGAGATTGCCGACCTCGAACTCGTCGACTACAAGGTCCGCATCCTCAACGGCGGCACCGAAGCCATAACCCGCGTCCTCATCGAAAGCCGCGACTTGACCGGCGCAAGATGGTGGACCGTCGGCGTCTCCGACAACATCATCGACGCGTCGTTTCAGGCGCTGATGGATTCGATCAATTACAAGCTGATGAAGAACCGGGGCTTGGCAGGGCTGGTGGCTGGGGAATGACTCTCAGCCTTCCCCCCTGCGGGGAACGTGTCGGCAAAGCCGACGGATAGGGGTGGTGCCGGCAGCATCAACGCCTTACGACCGGATGCCGACTTTAACCAACCCGCTCCCTTCGCCGCAGCACGAAATGCACCACGATCAACACCCCGCCGAGCGCACCCATCACCGTGCCAATCACCTCCAATATCGTCGCGCTGGCCTCTTCGACAGTTCCGCTCGGCTGCATTGCTCCGGACTGAAGCTGGCTGATCAGACACCATCCAAGGGCGGCGAGTGCGAGTTCGATAATGATTCCGAGGATCAGTATTCGCTTCGATGGCGGCATCGACTTGTCTCCAGCTTTAAAGGCGGGCGTCGAAGGCCATCAGCATTTGGCCGTTTGACAAACTGCAGCAATATTCCCGTCAAGCACAACGAGGATGGCAGTTCACACGCTATCCATCAACACCCTTGATCGATCCATCACCGTTTCCGGGTGGTGCCGATGGTTGTTTGCAAGCATAAGCCAGACACCGCGCGCAAGCGCACTTCAGGTGATTCATGTCCCCAGCCGAAAACCGCGACTCCAAGCTTGGCTTCATTTATGCCGGAGCGTCCTATTTCATGTGGGGGTTCCTGCCGTTTTACATGAAGGCGGTTGCGCATATTCCGGCGTGGGAAGTGGTGCCGCACCGCATACTCTGGTCGGTGCCGATCACGGCATTCGTCATCTGGTGGCTCGGCCTGACGGCGGACATCAAGGCCGCGTTGACCAATCCGCGCACGCTGGCGATGGCGGCGCTGACGGCTTCGATCATCACGGTCAATTGGGGCATTTATGTCTGGGCGGTTGGCTCGGGCAGGGCGCTGGAAACTGCGCTTGGTTATTACATCAATCCGTTGTTCTCGGTGTTTCTCGCCGCTGTGCTGATTGGCGAGCGGCTGAACCGGCCGCAGATGTTTGCGATATTGCTAGCCGTTATCGCCGTTGCCATTCTCACTTGGGACGCGGGCGGTCTGCCTTGGGTTTCGCTTGGGCTCACCTTCTCATGGGGGTTCTATGCTTATTTCAAAAAGACCTTGCCGGTTGGCCCGACGCAGGGGTTCTTTCTCGAAATCCTGGTGCTGACGATTCCCGCGCTGTTGATGCTTGGCTGGTTTGAGTCACAAGGAACAAGCCATTTCATCCACACCGGCTGGCAGGACACAGCGCTTCTGATGGGAAGCGGGCTTGTGACCGCAATTCCGCTTATTCTCTATGCCAACGGCGCCAAACTTCTGCGTCTGTCAACAATCGCCGTGATGCAATATTCCGCGCCGACGATGATCTTCCTGATAGCGGTTTTTGTGTTCAAAGAACCGTTCGGCATCGCCAAGCTGACAGCCTTCGGATTCATCTGGGCGGCGCTGATGATTTACACATGGTCGCTGATCAAGGCCCACCGCGAGCGCTAGAAGCGACGTGTAAGATGCCTCACCAGCAGGTAGAACAGTCCGGCGAAGATGGCCGCAGCGAAAGTTGCCAGCCAGAAGCCGTTGGGATTGTCTGCAAACGGCAAGCCATTGGTGTTCATGCCAAACATGCCGGTCACAATCGTTGCCGGAAGCATGACGGCAGTCATGATCGAAATGATCGACAGCAACTCGTTGGAACGCTCGGAAAGGCGGGCCATCACCTCATCCTGCAGCAGCCGCGCCCGCGCTTGCACCTGCTCAAGGTCATGGTGGAGCGAACTGTTGCGCTGCAGGAACATGTGGAACAACTCGCGCATCTCCGTTGGCAGTTCATTGCTGTGCGTCTGCAACAGATTGCGGAAGACACCGTTGATCGACCCGATCTGCCGGTTGAGAACCACAGCGCGCCGCCGCACATCGCTCAGCCGTTCTCGTTCGCCCTGCCAGTCCTCGCCAACAATCCGTGTTTCGATGGAGTCGAGCAGCACGCCGGTATCCGTAATGCGCTGTGACAGCGCGGCGCTTAAACTCGCGGCAAGCCTGTCCAAAAAGTCGAGCGGCGTGTGCATGAGAGCTTTGCCCTGTTCGAACGCCAGCCTGACCCTGTCAAGCGATTGCAACGGCTTGCGGCGGCCCACGATCAATCTATCAGCGCACATTGCAAAATGCAGGTGGCCAAGCGTGTCCGAGTGGCCGTAGTTTTCGTGAACAAGGTCCGGAATACTTCCGTGCAACCAGCCGCTTTCCCAGTCCAGCGTGAAATGAACTTCGGTGAGCAGGAGACTTTCCCGGGTGAACAGCGGCAGGCTGCCATCGTTCTCGATCTCGCGCCGCGCCCGTACATCAGCCAATGCATATATTTTCCAAACCCAGGCGACCCTGTCGCCTTCAGACGCAACCGCTCCGTCCGCATTGACGCTGTGCGAAAACAGCACGCTGTTGTTTTGATGGTCGTGCCGCGCAGGCTGGAGAGGATTTGCCAAGGTCGTGTCGCGGCCCTCAGGTCAAGGATTCACAGATCTCCTGATTGCCACCGCCATGTATCAGTTTTGTGGCAGTCCATCAGCCGGCGAAAAATCAAAGCCGGTCAATTACCGAACTGTCGCCGCTGCTGCTCTCCAGCTTCACAGATGCAGCCAGGATCGCCGGCACAATTGCTTCAGCGCGGTTGATCACCAGTGGTTTGACGAGGTTTGAGGTGTGGATAAACCCCGCCTCGCGCATATGATTGAGCAAACCTGTCAACGGATCCCAGAAATGGTTTATATTGGCCATAACAATCGGCTTGGTATGCCGACCCAACTGGGCCCATGTCATGACTTCAATGATTTCTTCCAATGTCCCGATCCCGCCCGGAAGCGCGACAAAAGCGTCGGATTGTTCAAACAATGCGTGTTTGCGCTGATGCATGTCTTCGGTGACGATCAGCTCTGTCAAACCGCCAAGATCCTGTTCCGGCGCTTCCTTGTTCATCAGGAAGCGGGGAATGACACCAAGCACGTTTCCGCCCGCCGTCAACGCTGCCTCTGCCACCGCGCCCATGATGCCGCGCGTGCCGCCGCCGTAGACAAGGCGCATGCCGGCTTCAGCAATTGCGGTGCCAAGAGTATGCGCTGCGTCAAGGTAACGCGCGTCATTTCCCGGCGACGAGCCGCAATACACACAGATGGATCGAATCGAACTCATGCACCGCATTTCGCAGTGGCTTCAACCATGCGTCAAGCGGAATGGCGGGCTTTCTTGTGAACCCATTTTCTTGTGAAGCCACGCAAAACAGGTTATGCGGTTAAAAAATGCTGGAAAACAGCAGGTGATTTCAGGGGTTGGCGAAGATGAACCGGTTACGTGCATTGTTGATTGGCTTTGCGGCCACGGTTGGAGCGGGCGGCATCGCCGCCTATAACGGAGTGTTCAGCACGCCGACACCTCCGGCGGGGTTGGCATCTACGCCCGCACCTGCGGCAAACGCTGCGAAAGTTGAGCCTGCTGCTCCCGCTGCGGACCTCACTAAAGTTGATCCTGCGGCTCCTGCTGTGGCACCGGCAGCGGCGAAGACCGAACCGGCAGCTGCGGCAACAGAGGTGGCAAAAGCTGATCCCCAGGCTGCCGAACCTGCGGCCAAGGCCGAACTTCCCGCCGCCGCTGTCGAACCGGCTCCTGCCATTGCAGCGGAAATGGCAGCGCCGACGTTTGATATTCTGCGCGTCGAGCCCGATGGATCGGTGCTGATTGCAGGTAAAGCCGCAAAAGCTGCACAGGTTGATGTGCTGTCCGGTGCAGATGTGCTTGGAACGACCAAGGCTGAAGGAAATGGCGATTTCGCCATCATTCTAACCAATCCTTTGAAGCCGGGCGATTATCAGTTGGTGCTGCGCGCCACTGGCACCGATGGCAAAGCGGCAGCATCTTCGGAAACGGCAACCGTATCAGTTCCGGCGACTGTCAATGGCCCGGTTTTGGCGCTGGTTGAGGAACCCGGCAAGCCGAGCAGAATCATCACCACTCCGGAGAAGCCCGTTGAAACCGCACAGGCGGCACCGGAAGTAGCTCCGATAGCACCGGCAGCCGATGCTCCTGCCGCGCCTGCCGATACGGTGCCGACAGAAGTTGCGCCCGCTGCAACAGCAGAAGTGGCAATACGCGGTGAGGTCAAAGCTCCTGCCGCAGAACCAGCGCCACCTGCGGCAGTTGCACAGTCTGTCACGATCGAGGCAGTGGAGACCGAAGACGGCAAAATATTCATTGCTGGAAGCGCCAAGGGTGTTGTGACGGTGCGACTTTATGTAAACGATCAGGCGCTGGGCGATGCCAAGCCGGGCGAGGGCGACCGGTTCCTCGGCGAATTTACCAAGGATCTCCCTGCCGGCGACTACATTGTCAGGGCCGAAGGTCTGGCCGCTGATGGCGATACGATGATCGCCACGTCATCTGTGCCGTATCAAATTCAGGCGGAGGCTCCGGCGGTTGCAGATGCAACTGCGCTAGCTGCACAAACTCCTGCCGCACAAACTCCTGCCGCAGAAACGCCTGCCGCAGAAACGCCTGTCGCTGAAACGCCTGCCGCATCGACGGACATCGCCGCTGCTGCGCCTGCTGCGATAGTGCCTGCAAAGCCAAAAGCCGTGATTATCCGGCGTGGCGACACGCTGTGGCAGATATCGCGCCGGGTCTATGGTCGTGGCGTGCGGTATTCTACAATCTATCTTGCCAACCAGGATGCGATCACCAATCCGAACCGGATTTTTCCCGGTCAGGTGTTCAAGGTCCCGGAAAAGACAGCCGAAGGAGACGCTGCTGATCCGGCAGAAATCGACAAGCGCGCCGCACCTGAGGAAAATACTGCGGTGCAGTGATTGACGTTCAATCGTCCATCGCCGATATACGATGAATGACGGACTCAAATCTCCCTGAAGTGCAGGATGAGCAGCTCGCGGCAGATCTGTTTGCACTCGCTCATCCGGTGCGGCTGGCCATTGTGCGTCATCTGGCCGAAGCAGATGCGTGTTGCAACAAGGATGTGGTGACGCGTGTTGGTTTGGCGCAATCCACCGTTTCGCAGCATCTGAAAATACTCGTTGAAGCCGGGCTCGTTCGCTACACACCAGACCGCCAGCGCTCGCGTTATTCTCTGGCGCCTGAGCGCCTCAGTGCTCTGGTTCAGACCTTTCAGTCGTTGGCCAACTTCGCCTGCGGCTGCAAACCAGCGCCGCGCGTTGAGCTCAGGACTGACTGACAATGGCCACCAAAACTGTTTCCTCTGAAAGCGGCACGACGCTTTCGACGATCAAGGCGCTCTGGCCATACATGTGGCCTTCGGAGCGGCCTGATCTACAAAATCGCGTTATTTGGGCGACATTTTTTCTGCTCGTCGCCAAGATCATGACACTGGCAATCCCCTATACGTTCAAATGGGCAACCGATGCGTTGAATGGGAAAGTCCTGTCTGGCGTCGCCTTGCCAGCGGTGCTGCTGGCTCCGGTTGCACTGGTGATCGCCTACAATGTGGCGCGGATTGTTTCGATTGGTTTCAACCAGTTGCGCGACGCCTTGTTTGCATCGGTCGGTCAATATGCCGTGCGGAAACTTGCTTATCGCACCTTTGTTCACATGCACGATCTGTCGCTGCGCTTTCATCTGGAACGGCGCACCGGCGGTCTTTCGCGGGTCATTGAGCGCGGCACAAAGGGTATCGAGTCGATTGTCCGTTTTACGATCATGGCCACTGTTCCAACACTGATCGAGTTTGTGCTGACAGCGCTCGTTCTAGGGCTGCAATACAACTGGCTTTACGTCGCGGTCGTTGCTGTGACTGTTTGGGTTTACACTTGGTATACAGTCAAGGCGAGCGACTGGCGCATCAGCATCCGCAAGGAAATGAACGAGTCTGATACGGACGCGAACACCAAATCCATCGATGCGCTGCTGAATTATGAAACCGTCAAATATTTCAGCAATGAGCGGATGGAAGCGGCGCGGTTTGACAAATCCATGGCGCGCTACGAGTCAGCTGCGACCAAGACATGGACATCGCTGGGCTGGCTGAACTTTGGCCAAGGCATCATATTTGCGATCGGCATGGCGGCAATGATGGTGCTTTCGGCGCTGGATGTTCAAGCCGGAAGACAATCCATCGGTGACTTTGTGCTCATCAACACACTACTTCTGCAACTTTCCATCCCGCTCAATTTTATCGGCATGATCTACCGCGAAATCCGTCAGGGGTTGACAGACATTGAACAGATGTTCGACTTGCTGGATGTCAAGGCGGAGGTTGTTGACCGGCCGGATGCAAAGCCGTTGGCGATAAATAGCGGTGCGATCCGTTTCGAGAATGTTGAGTTCGCCTATGATCCGGCCCGACCGATATTGAAAGGTGTCTCGTTCGAGGTTCCTGCCGGAAAGACAGTCGCGATTGTCGGACCATCAGGTGCAGGCAAATCGACTTTGTCGCGCCTGCTGTTCCGGTTCTACGACATCCAGAGTGGCTCAATCACGATTGATGATCAGGACATCCGCGATGTGACTCAAGTTTCGCTGCGATCTGCTGTCGGAATGGTGCCGCAGGACACTGTGCTGTTCAACGATACGATTGCCTACAACATTCGATACGGCCGGATGGATGCGAGCGAAGAGGCTGTTCATCAAGCGGCAGAACTGGCGCAGATTGACGGGTTTATTTCGTCAATGCCCGATGGTTACAAATCGATGGTTGGCGAGCGTGGACTAAAACTTTCCGGCGGCGAGAAGCAACGGGTGGCAATTGCCCGCACCATACTAAAAGCGCCGCCAATTCTCATTCTTGATGAAGCGACATCGGCTTTGGACACAAACACCGAGCGCGATATTCAAGCGGCGCTGGACCAGGTTTCAAAAGGCCGCACCACTCTTGTGATCGCGCAC
>JANPEK010000229.1:0-5870 GCA_031422915.1 Phyllobacteriaceae bacterium
GGACTTGAGGTGGTTTTGCCGACAGGAGACGTGATGCACGGGCTGAAACGGCTCCGGAAAGACAATACCGGTTATGATTTGCGCAATTTGTTCATTGGCGCGGAGGGCACGCTTGGCGTCATTACGGCTGCCGTGATGAAACTGTTTCCCAAGCCGCGCGGCAGTTCAGTGGCTTTTGTCGGGACAAAATCGACGGAGAATGCCTTGGCCTTGCTTGGCCGCGCAATGGCTGCCGGGACGCTAACCGGGTTTGAGTTGATTGCCCGGATCGGCATGGAGTTTGCCGTGCGTCATATTTACGGAGCACGCGATCCGCTTTCCGCTCCGCACAATTGGTATGTGCTGGCAGAGTTTTCGTCTGGCCGCTCCGACGAGGACGCTTATGCGGCAATGGAACATTTCCTAAACAATGCGCTGGAAAGCGGCGAGGCGGATGACGCTGTGATCGCCGCCAGCGGGGCGCAGGCCGATGCCTTCTGGCATTTGCGGGAGAATTTGTCTTGGGCGCAGAAGCCGGAGGGCGGGTCGATCAAGCATGACATTTCGGTGCCTGTTGCTTCGATCCCGGCGTTTCTAGCGGAAGCGAACCGTGCCGTTGAAGCATTGATCCCCGGTGTTCGATTCTGCACTTTCGGGCACATGGGCGATGGCAATCTGCATTACAATATTTCCCAGCCGGTGGGAGTGGACAAGGTGGCGTTTCTGGAGCGCTGGCACGAAGTCAATGCAGTCGTGCATGATATTGTCGGTAACTTTGACGGCTCGATTTCGGCTGAACACGGGATCGGGCAGCTGAAAAGAGACGAGCTTTCAAGGTTCAAGGATCCTGTTGCGCTCGACTTGATGCGACGGATCAAGCGGGAATTTGACCCGTCTGGCATCATGAACCCGGGGAAAGTGCTGTAAAAGTCGGCTTTTGTTCACACCGCTTTCACCTCTCTTTACAGGGTATGACCGGCAGCGTCCGCCGGTCTCATTCCGCTAACCAATCCGGCAAACAGGACAAATTTAACCGAACTCCTTAAGCGGACGGGAAAGCCATTCGCGTATCTTCCAGCACAACGAGATCGAAAAGGTCCGTGAGAGTAACAGGCTCTCAAGAGTTGCAGGAAGGCGAACACATATGAACCATGCGCTGAAGCCCGTCTGGGCAGGCACGCACATGCGGCTGGATCCGTTCCGGTTGCCGCAGATCGTCAGCTATGCCAGCCGTGACGACGACGGCGATGTGGCGATGACGATTGATCATCGCGGTGTGGTCATCAAGCGCAAGCTGCCCAAAAGCGGACTTCCGTTCACCATTGCCCTGCCGTCACGCGCGTTCAAGGGCGTTGCCGCCCGCGCTTTGGATGATGGCGCTGGTGAAGTGACTGTTACGCTTGAATTATTGCACCATGACCCGATGCTGTCTGTGCCGCTTCTGGTGGCCGACAATCTCGAAGATGTCGCTGCCGACTGGCGCGCATGGTCGGAAAAGCTTGGATTGCAGATGCTGATGGTCGAAGCCGATGGCGTTGCCCGTCCGCTTGAGGACACAATCGGCAAGGTGAAAGCTGATCTAAGCCATACCAAGCGCCGCCGTCTTGGCTACGCCATCAAGCGCCCGCGCTTCCTCATGCGCCGCAAGGCGGGGGATCTGGGTGTGCGGATGGTGATTGCAGGCGATGAGATTATCGGTCGCGATTAAAACCCGTGACGATGGCCAGCTTCTGACGATTTGCTGCGCTTCCGGTGCTCATGGACATTAAGTCCATTCCGCTCCGGTTCTCGCAAACCGGCAGAGTCTGACCCATCCTGACGAGTTTTCTGCACCCTTGCAGCTCATTTGAGCGGCATAAGAGAGCGCTTCAAACAGGCCGCAAGCTAACCCACATCGCGCCGCCGATCAGCCCTGCGAAAATCAGCAGGCCGATCATCGAGTTGGACTTGAACAGGATGAGGCACTGGTCGGGGTTGTCGATGTCCAGTGTGCGCGTCTGGCGCCACATGTGCGAACCTGCCGCCAGCAATCCGGCAAGGGCGGGCATGGGTACCTCTGCGCTAGCGAAGCTGCCCGCCATGAACATCAGCGCGAGGCCGTAAAGCGCGGTGATCGCCTCTTTCGATCTTGAGCCGAACAGGCGGGCGGTGGAGCGGACGCCGACGAGGGCGTCGTCCTCCTTGTCTTGATGGGCGTATATCGTGTCATAGCCAATGACCCAGAATATTGTGCCGATGTAGAGGAGGACGGCTGGCAAGCCGATTTCGCCGTGCAGCGCCGCCCAGCCCATCAGCGCGCCCCATGAGAAGGCAAGGCCCAGCACCGCCTGCGGCCAAGAGGTGATGCGCTTCATGTACGGGTATATTGCGACGATGGCGAGCGAGGAGATGCCGAGCAGGACTGTGAAGCGGTTGAACTGGAGGAGGACGGCGAGGCCGGCTAATGCCTGCAAGGCGAGAAAGACCAGCGCCTGTTTGCGGGTGACCTGACCGGACGGGAGTGGACGGGAGCGGGTGCGCTCGACTTGTGCATCGATCTTTGTGTCGATGAGATCGTTCCACGTGCAGCCTGCGCCGCGCATGGCGATGGCGCCGATGGTGAAGAGGATGATATGCCAGAGCGAGGGCAACACGGTGAGGAGTGGCGCGCCGGTTTTGGCTCCGGCGCTGGCGGCAAGCGCTGCGGACCACAGGCAAGGCCAGAGTAAAAGTTGCCAGCCGATCGGCCGGTCCCAGCGGGCGAGCTGCGCACAAGGCCAGAGGCCACGAGGCAACAGGCGGTAAACCCAGTGGCCGGACGGCGCGTCTGCAACACGGCCCTGAGTGTCTTGTGTCTGAATTTCGTCCATGAAGCGGGGATACATGAGCGGGCAAGGGCGTCAAGCCTTGACCTTGGTTAAACCAATTCCTAACGGGAGCACATCGGTAAAGCGCAAGGTGATGCGATGAATGTTCTGCTGATCGGTTCCGGAGGGCGCGAGCATGCGCTGGCATGGAAACTTGCGCAATCGCCGCTGTTGGAAACGCTGTACGCCGCGCCGGGAAATCCGGGCATTGCCGAGCATGCAAGCCTTGCAGGTGTGGATATAAACGACCATGCCGCAGTGGTGGCGTTCTGCCAGGATGTGAATGTTGACCTTGTGGTGGTCGGACCGGAGGCACCGCTGGTGTCGGGGATTGCCGATGCATTGAAAGATGCGGGCATCAAGGTGTTCGGTCCGACGGCAGCAGCGGCGCGGCTGGAAGGCTCTAAGGGCTTTACCAAGGATCTTTGCGCGGACTACGACATTCCGACCGCAGCCTATGGCCGGTTCAACAATGCACCCAAGGCAAAGGCATATGTGCGCCAGTGCGGCGCGCCGATTGTGATCAAGGCGGACGGGATCGCGGCGGGCAAGGGCGTGGTGGTTGCGATGACGCTGCAAGAGGCGCTGGACGCGGTTGACGCCTGTTTTGAAGGTGCATTCGGCGCGGCGGGTGCGGAAGTGGTGGTCGAGGAATTTCTCGAAGGCGAGGAAGTGAGCTTTTTCTGTTTGTGCGATGGCAAAATGGCGATCCAGTTTGGCACGGCGCAGGACCACAAGCGGGTTGGCGACGGCGATGAAGGGCCAAACACCGGCGGCATGGGTGCGTACTCGCCTGCCTCCATTGTGACATCAGAAATGAGCGCGCAGATCATGCGCGAAATCATCGATCCGACCATGCGCGGCATGGCCGAAAAGGGCTGTCCGTTCGCAGGCGTGCTGTTTGCCGGTTTGATGCTGACGCGGGAAGGGCCGAAGCTGATTGAATATAACACGCGGTTCGGCGATCCGGAATGTCAGGTGTTGATGATGCGCCTGAAGGATGACCTGTTGCCTATCCTGTTGGCGGCGGCGGAGGGGGATCTGGCCGACTTCAACTCTCGCTGGTCTGGTGACAAAGCTCTGACGGTGGTGATGGCGGCGGATGGTTATCCGGAAACGCCGCTCAAGGGCACTGTCGTCCGCAGCATCGGCGCGGCTGATTTGCAGGCGCAAGTGAAGGTGTTTCATGCCGGAACGGCTTTGCAAGGCGGCGAGATTGTTGCTTCCGGCGGTCGCGTGTTGAATGTGACAGCAACCGGTTCGACCGTGCGCGAGGCGCAAGAACGGGCGTATGCCGGCGTGGACGAAATCGACTGGTCGGAGGGTTTCTGCCGGACGGATATTGGTTGGCGCGAGATCGCCCGGGAACGCTAGTCCGCGCGGCCGGTCGGGCGGTCGAACTCGATTGTTGCTGTGACAATCGGGTCAATGCCCAAGGCGGGAATGGCGTTTGCGAATGCTGTGGACACTGTGCGCGGGATCGTCGAACCAACGCTCTTGGCCAGTAGCCCGAGATCATCACTTGCGCTGATGGCCAAGACGACGAGGGCATTTGAGAAATCCTTGCTCGACCGTGGATTTTTCATGTCGACTAGCCCGCTGAGCGGCCATGCGGCCTTCAGGGCTTTTACGTCCATGTTGGCGACGTTGATGTCGATGTCTTTTCCGGTGCCGCCGATGCGGTGCGGGCAGGTGTGTTTACCGCAATTGAGGTGGCTGACGAACTGCCAAAGCGCGTAGCCATCCCAATTGCCTTTCGGGAAACTGCCAGCAATTTCAGGCTTGTAGCGTGCATACCAAAGCGGCAATCGAGACAAGAGCGGGTAGTCGTAGCGCTGGCGGGCGATGTGCTTGGCAGTGTCGTCGTTGACGTAGAGGAGCGGGTAACGCCCAAGGCGACGGTAGATGTGGCGGGCGAACAGTTCGGCGTCGTCGAGCGAAATGTATTTGCCCGATGACAGGTCTTCTATGTCAATCGCGATCAGTTCGTCTGCTTGCGGGTCGGTGAAGTCGATGAAGTGGTTGGCCTGATCGATTGCGTTGCCCGGACGGCCGAGATGATAGGAGCCCCATTTCAGGCCGTGCGCCTTGGCGAGTTCCTTGCGGGTGTGGAACAATTCGCGCGACACCGAGTAGAGCCGCCATTCGTTTTTGCAGAGGTTCTTTTCAGAGTCAGTAATTGCGGTCTTACAGCCCCAGACCGGTGGCAAGCCGTCGGAACCCTTGTTGATGAAGCCAGCAACACGTTTGTCCGCCGCGATATCGGCGATATTCAGCTCGTTATACTCGTATGCGTCGATAACGAGAGCGTGTTTCCCGGATTTCCACGGCTGGTGAAAGACGGTTTCTGCGAGCGCATGTGAAGTGATTGGAATTGAGAGCGCAAGGATCGGGATAAAACGGCGGAGAAACCTTGATACAAACATGACGCGCGATAACTCCATATGATGGGGCATCGTCGGCTGTTATGGTTAAGCTCCGGTAAAATTGTGCGATTGAGCCAGGAGTCGGCGTGCAAATTGTTGACGTTTACGTCAAAAATCGATAGCTGAAAGCGAGTTGGAGGACTGCTGAATGTACAAAGCCCCGGTCGATGATATCGTCCACACGATTGTCAATGTCACAGGTATGGGCCTTGACTTGGAGCAGGGCAAATTTGGCGACTTTTCAACCGATCTTCTGCAGGCAATACTCGAAGAGGCGGGAAGGCTTGCCGGCGACGAAATTGAGCCTGTGGCAGTGGCCGCCGAGAAGACCGGTGCGAAGTTTTCTGACGGCAAGGTGACCATGCCTGCTGGCTGGAAAGAGGCTTGGCAGAGCTTTGTTGATGGCGGCTGGAACTCTGTGGCCGCGCCGGAGGCCTATGGCGGGCAAGGATTGCCACTGACGGCATCCATGGCAGCGCTTGAAATTTGGAACTGCTGTTCGCTCGCATTCGGGCTCTGTCCGACGCTGACGATGGGGGCGGTGGAGGCGCTGCATGCGCATGCCTCCAACGAGCTGAAAGAACGGTATTTGCCGAAGATGATTTCCGGCGAATGGACC
>JANPEK010000230.1:0-18696 GCA_031422915.1 Phyllobacteriaceae bacterium
CCACAGGCGGAAATTGCGATGCGATTGATCTTCGCAAAGTCGAACGGCAAGCCGAGATCCTTTGTCGAGCCATCGGCAAAATCGATATAGTGCGACATTGTATGCGAGATCACTTCCGGCTGCTCATGGATTTCCTTCTCCATGAAATGCCGGTGGTTTCCCTTTTCGACCAGAAACGCATTGCCGCTCGACTTGACGGTTTTGCGCGACACAGGCTGTCCTTCGATGTCGAAAATCTCGACACCCTTGCGCCGCAGTGTCGCCCAGTCGCCATCTTCCAGATAGGTGATCGTGTTGGTAAAGGGCGCGAGCGCAATCGCATCCGAACCCAGATACATTTCACCATCGCCATGTCCAACCGCAAGCGGCGGGCCGTTGCGGGCCCCGACAATCAGGTCAGGATCCTGCTCAAACAAAATCGCCAACGCAAACGCACCATGCAGCCGTTTCAACGAATTATGCGCTGCCTCGACCGGGGATTTGTTGTTCTTCAGCTCGCGCGCAATGAGATGCGCGACAACTTCCGTATCTGTCTGAGAGGTGAACACATAACCGTCCGCCTGCAATTCCTTGCGCAGCTCTGCGAAATTCTCGATGATGCCATTGTGGACAATGGCCACCCCGTTGGAGAAATGCGGGTGCGCGTTGGCCTCATTGGGCACACCATGCGTCGCCCAGCGGGTATGGCCGATGCCGATGAAACCGTCGAGTGGCTCCTGGCGCAGTTTGCGGTCAAGATTGATCAGTTTGCCCTCAGCGCGTCGGCGGTCCAGCCTGCCTTCTTCGAGCGTTGCAACGCCTGCAGAATCATAGCCGCGATATTCAAGCCGCTTCAATGCTTCGACAAGCAATGGCGCGACCGGTTCGCGGCCGACGATGCCAACAATTCCGCACATGGCTAATTCCCCTGCCTGTCCCCGAAGCACCCTTAGAGCACTATGACTTCAGCTGGAACCACATTCAGCGGGTGCTTTTGCGTCAATACCGGCGAAAAGCCCCTTGAACGCATTATAATGCGTCCTGCGGCTCTTTCCTTGGTCTTGCCACAAAATCCCTCCGCTATCTGTGGTTCCATCTAAACTCATAGTGCTCTAGGCCGCTGTCCGGAAATCAAAAACTCAAATTGCATTGCACTCTGTTACCACTGAAAAGGGCGCGAGAGTGTCCGGGTTAAAATTATGATTACTTCGTCGTCTTGCTGTCCTTGATGGACTTGTTGCGCGCATGCAAAGTTCGCGCCCCGCCTTCGCGCATGTCCTGCCGCGCCCGGCCATAGGCAATCGCATCGTCCGGTACATTTCTGGTGATCACACTGCCCGCAGCGACAATGGCATTCGCCCCGACTGAAACGGGCGCAACCAGCGCGGTGTTCGATCCGATGAAAGCACCGGCCCCGATTTGTGTCCGGTGTTTGTTGTAACCGTCGTAATTGCAGGTGATGGTCCCTGCCCCGATATTGGCGCCCGTGCCGATATCCGCATCGCCGATGTAGGTCAGATGGTTGACCTTTGCGCCTTCGCCAATCACCGCCTTCTTGATCTCGACAAAGTTGCCAACCTTTGATTTTGCACGCAAATCAGCGCCCGGTCGCAGCCGCGCGTAGGGGCCGATTTCAGAACCGGACGCAATGGACGCGCCTTCAATATGGCAGAACGCCTTGATGGTCACGCCGCTGTCAATCTTCACAGATGGACCGAAAAACACATTCGGCTCGATGGTCGTTTCCGCCCCGATCTCAGTATCCCAGGTAAAGAACACCGTCTCCGGCGCAATCATCGATACGCCCGCCAGCATCATCGACCGGCGCATGCGGCCTTGAAACAGCGCCTCAGCCTCAGCCAACTCGACGCGGGTGTTGACGCCGAGCACACTTGCAGCATCAACTTCGACGCTGACGGCATGCAAGCCGCGCACATGGCCAATCGATACGATGTCGGTGAGGTAATACTCGCCCTTGGCATTCTTGTTGCCAACCGCTTCAAGCAGCGAGAGCGCATGCTTGCCTGAAATCGCCATCAGCCCGCCGTTGCAATAGCCGATCTTTTTCTGGTCGGCATTGGCATCTTTGTCCTCAACGATGGCAAAAAGCTTGTGTTCGTGCTCGACGAGGCGTCCGTAACCGGTCGGGTCTGCCGGATGAAAGCCCATCACAACGATATCCGCACCTGCGACAAGCTTGGCCCGCGCTTTGTCCAAAGCCGTCGCATCCATGAGCGGCGTATCGCCAAACATGATCACAACATCGTCGTAATGCTTATCGCCATAACCTTTGGCAATCGCCTCGCGCGCGGCAAGCACCGCGTGGGCCGTGCCCAAGCGCTCAGTCTGCACATGAATTGAGACACTGCCGGCAAATGGTTTAACCGCCACTTCAACAGTGTCCGCGCCATGCCCGACAACCAATGCAACCGAATTCACCTCGGCGGCAACAGCTGCCCGCACGACATGAGCGACCATCGGCAAACCGCCAACAGGGTGCAACACCTTCGGCAATGACGACTTCATCCTCGTGCCTTCACCGGCTGCAAGGATGACTGCAAGGCAACTGCGTTCACTCATTCTGGAATTCCGTTTGTGTGCGCTCAGGCGCGAATCTTTACCGATGCGCACCACTTAGCGCAAAATTGCGGCTACCTTTCAACCGATCCGTTGAAAAACCGGGAATGTCTCCAAAAGCCAGTAAGCAAACACCTGCATGCCACCGCTTAGGAACAGGACGCCAGACAACACCAAAAGCACACCAATTGCCTTTTCCACAGTGCCAAGCTTTGTGCGAAAGCGCTGCGCAAAGCGCATGAAGCGCTGCGAAAACATCGCCGCAATCATGAACGGAATGCCAAGCCCGGCCGAATATACCGCCAGCAACCCGGCCCCTTGCGCGACAGTGTCCTGTCCGCCTGCAAGGGTCAGGATCGGCCCGAGAACCGGACCAATGCAGGGCGTCCATCCGAAGGCAAATGCAAGCCCCATGATGTAAGCCGAGAACGGATTTTCTGCAGTTTTTTCAGGCGAAAAGCGTGCCTCCATGCTGAGGAACGGCAGCTTCAAAATGCCGAGGAAATTCAGGCCCATGGCGATGATGACCACACCGGCGATCTTGCCGAGAACGTCCTGCCAGGTCCTCAAAAACTGGCCGATGCCGGTTGCCCCTGCACCAAGCAGGATGAACACTGTCGAGAAACCCAGTACAAACGACAGCGCCGCAATCACCAGCGCCCGGCGCTCACCCGACACATTGCGTTTCTCGTCCGTGAATTGCTCCATGCTGACGCCCGCCATGTAACAAAGGTAAGGCGGCACCAGCGGCAACACACAGGGCGACAAAAATGACAGCGCGCCTGCGCCCAGCGCACTTGCATATGAAACATCAATCGCCATCGCGGCTCCTTGGACTTCTGGCTACGGCTCTAACGCCATCAACGCCAAATGCAAGTCACGTTGGCGTCACGGATGACAGTCTGCAGATCACGCAAAGGCGATGAAACGTCTTCACAAGTTCCTGCGTCCATGAGAAAATGAAACTGTTGTTCAGCAGGGGCGGAGAAGATGACACTCACCGGATTTTTGGCCTACTCCGCCGCGCTTGCAGTCGCAGTGGCTGTTCCAGGTCCTGGCATTGTGGCCATGGTCGCACGCGGCTTGGGGTCCGGATTTCGCGCAACATTGCCGATGGCCATCGGCATTGCGCTTGGCGATCTTGTCTATCTGACTGCCGCAGTTCTTGGTCTCGCGTTCATCGCAAAGTCGTTTGGCTTGGCGTTTATGGCCTTCAAATACGCCGGAGCCGCCTATCTGCTTTATCTCGCCTGGAAATTCTGGACATCCGGCGTCGGCATTGAAAACGTTGAGGCCCGCCGCGCCGAAGGGCCTGTTGCCTCATTTCTTTCTGGACTTCTCGTCACACTGGGCAATCCAAAAGTTATGGTGTTCTATCTTGCCCTGCTGCCCGCGATTGTTGACTTGACGACCGTAACACTCAATGATTATCTCGTTTTGACTGGTCTGACGCTTGTTATTCTACTGATGATCCTCGTGCCCTACCTTGCATTGGCGACCAGAACGCGCGCGCTCTTGCAAACGCCCAAGGCGCTGAAGCGGCTCAGCAGAATAGCCGCCGGTTTTCTCGGCGCGGCAGCAGTGGCCATTGCTGCCCGCGCATAGGATCAGGACTTGCGACAAAGTTTCCTGAATGTGCACTTAGCAGGAATGATATTCCAAGGGTATTGATTGCCCGTCGCATTTCAGCCTCGTCTTTTTCTCAAACGCCGCTAATCTGCACTCAAATTTGAAGGGAGCAATTTCATGTCTGAGACCAGAAAGCCCGGTCGTGGCCGCGTCTATAACTCCATTATCGATACAATTGGTGACACGCCACTGGTCCGGCTGGACAAGTTCGCCAAGGAAAAGGGAATTGTTGCCCACCTCCTTGCCAAGCTTGAGTTCTTCAATCCAATCGCGTCGGTCAAGGACCGCATCGGCGTTTCGATGATCGATAGCCTCGAAAAGCAGGGCAAGATCACGGCTGGCAAGACCACATTGATTGAGCCGACCTCAGGCAACACCGGCATCGCGCTCGCGTTCGCAGCGGCTGCCAAAGGCTACCGCCTTATTCTCACAATGCCTGAAACCATGTCCATCGAGCGCCGCAAAATGCTGAAGCTGCTCGGTGCGGAGCTTGTGCTCACCGAAGGCCCGAAGGGCATGAAAGGTGCGATTGCACGGGCGCAGGAACTGGCATCCGAGATCGATGGCGCCGTCATTCCGCAGCAGTTTGAAAACCCGGCCAATCCAGACATTCACCGCCGGACAACTGCCGAAGAAATCTGGAATGACACCGAAGGCGGCGTTGACATTTTCATCTCCGGCATCGGCACCGGCGGCACCATCACTGGCGTTGGCCAAGTGCTAAAGGCCCGCAAGCCGGGTTTGCAAGTCATCGCCGTCGAACCGGAAGCCTCACCGGTCCTCTCCGGGGGCGCGCCCGGCCCGCACAAGATTCAAGGCATCGGTGCAGGCTTCGCTCCGGCCATCCTCGATACCAAGATTTACGATGAAGTGGTTCAGGTCTCCAACGATGAGGCATTCGCGAATGCACGTTTGGTGGCGCGGCTCGAAGGTGTCCCAGTCGGCATTTCATCAGGTGCAGCGCTTGGAGCGGCGATAAAGGTTGGAACGCGCCCTGAAAACAAGGGCAAAACAATGGTCGTCATTATCCCGTCTTTTGCCGAGCGCTATCTCTCGACCGCACTGTTCGACGGCCTCGACGCCTGAAACTCATGCTTTGACAATCGTGCGATAGGGGCGGTTTATCCGCCCCTTTTTCAGGCAATGTTGGCTCTGCCATAAATGAGCGCTAAGTTGATCCCATGCAAATCACCATTCTCTCCGTTAACACCGCGATACTCGAACCGATCGCCACAAAAAACGGTCAATCCGGAATCTTCAAACGCCCGCAGCAAGGTCCTGTATTTGTTGCAGAGACCGGCCTTGCCAAAGACTCCATTGCCGATCTGACAAATCATGGCGGCAAGGATCAAGCCGTCTATCTCTACAGCCGCGATGACTATGAATGGTGGGAAGGCGAGTTGGGCCGTGAGATCGAACCCGGCGAATTCGGCGAAAACCTGACCATCTCCGGCCTCGAAAGCGCGGCAGTTTGCATCGGCGACCGTTACAGGATTGGCGATGTGCTGCTTGAGGTCACCTCCCCGCGCATTCCCTGCAACACATTGGCCGTGCGCATGGGCGACCCGCGCTTTGTCAAACGCTTCATGGCCGCCAAGCGTCCCGGAATCTATTGCAGGGTTTTGCAGACTGGCCCCGTTGCGGCGGGCGATATCGGAACTGTAGAGCACTTTTCTGGCGAGAAGGTCACCTTGCTGGAGCTGTTTGAAAAATACCCCTATTCAATGCTTTCACCGGAAGACCGCGCGCGTTATCTCTCCGTGCCAACGCATTGGAAGCTCGGCGCATTCCTGAGCGGCGAGATCGCCAAGCCTTGAAACTGGCGCGTTGAATCAGGCGTTGCCAATCAGCACGCCTGCGGCAAACACCAATGCGCCGCCGAGCAGCACCTGGGTTGCCGCGCGCAGCCATGGCGTTTCCATGTAACGGTTCTGGATCCATGTGATGGCGAACAGTTCGACGACGACGATGAATGCTGCGAGGCTTGTTGCTGTCCAGAAGTGCGGAATGAGGTAGGGCAGCGCATGGCCCAAGCCTCCAACAGCGGTCATGCTGCCAGACGCCAAGCCGCGTTTGAGAGGTGAGCCGCGCCCTGAAATCTTGCCATCATCGTGCGCAGCTTCAGTGAACCCCATGGAAATGCCGGCACCGACTGATGCGGACAGGCCGACAAGAAATGTCGTCCAAGTGTTTTGCGTTGCAAATGCCGTTGCAAAGATTGGCGCGAGCGTTGAAACCGAACCGTCCATCAGGCCCGCAAGGCCAGGCTGGACATAGGTTAGAATAAACTGCCGCCGTTCGGTTTCCGCCTCTTCAACCTTGGTATCGCTGGTGACATGCTTGATGCCAAGTTTCCTTGCAAGCGACACGTGGCTTTGCTCGGCGATTGCCAGATCACCCAGCAGCTTTCGGATTTTGGCATCAGTCGAACGTTGGGCAGCTTCAATGTAAAATCGCTGCGCGCCGCGCTCCATTTGCTCGGCGGCATCGCGCACCTTCTCAATCCCAAGCGGGCGAACCAGCCAATCCGGCTTGCGTTCGAAATAGCCGCGCACATGTTCGCGGCGGATCAACGGGATCGTATCGCCGAACTTGCGTTGATGCGCAGCAATCAGACGACCGCGATGCTCGTTCTCTTCCGCCGCCATCTCCTCGAAAACTTTGGCTGACTGCGGAAACTGCTCGCGCAAGCCATCAGCATAGGCCAGATAAATCCGCGCATCATCTTCCTCGGACGATATCGCCAGCGCCAGAATTTCTTGTTCCGAAAGGTCTTCGAACGAACGTTTGGACGGACCGAAAAAGCGCGCGATCATGGCAGTTCCTTCTTTGGAATAATTCCAAAATAGGACGCCGTCATCATTCGGTCAATGTGACGTTCTGACTTTGAAGCTGGTGCGGATCATTTGCCAGCCTGTTTGCTAAACAATCCCGCCACCCGCACCGGTCACGGTCGGGCGAATACTCGCCACTTTTTGGCGATAGCCTGACGCACGGTAGGTGCCAACTGGATCAATCGCTCCACCATTTTCCATGCGCGCCATTGCCAGAATGGGTTCCACATCAGTCCGGAACGCGTCTTTGAGCGTCTCCGACGCCATCAACGCATCGTTGTCAGTCTGGTATCCGGCCAAGGCCTCGCGATCCACCAACAAGGCTTGCGCATAGGCGCGGCGAACTTCGTTGGCCGAGCGCATCAGGCTTTCAATCGGGTCAGTGACATTGTGCGATTGGTCGAGCATGTGCGCCGGTTTGAACCCTTTCACCTTGCGCTTTTCTGCATCAACCAACTCGTTGAAGACAAGAAACAGCCGGTAAGGATCAACCGAACCAGTATCCAAATCGTCATCGCCGTACTTGGAATCATTGAAATGAAAACCACCAAGTTTGCCCGCATGGATCAGCCTTGCGACAATCATCTCGATGTTGACGTTTGGCGCATGGTGACCAAGATCAACCAGACAATGAGCTTGCGGACCCAACTCCTGTGCGATCATCAAATTGGTGCCCCAGTCCTGCACCACTGTCGAGTAGAACGCCGGCTCATACATCTTGTGCTCGGAGAATATGCGCCAGTCTTTCGGCAGCGCTTTGACGATCTCTTTCATGGCATCGAGATAGCGCTCGAAGCTCTTGGTGAAACTGGTTTGGCCGGGAAAATTCGATCCGTCGCCAATCCAGACAGTCAGCGCCTTGGAACCGATCGCCTTGCCAATCTCGATGCACTCAATGTTGTGCTCAATGGCCTGACTGCGCGTCGCCTTCTTCTCATTCGACAGCGAGCCGAACTTGTAGGAATGCTTCTGGCCCGGCTGATCCTGAAATGTGTTGGAGTTCATCGCATCAAAGCCGAGACCAAGTGATTTGCTCTTATGCAACAGCTCATTCGGGTCCTTGGTTTTGTCCCAAGGGATGTGCAGCGATACGGTCGGAGTGGCGCGAGTCAGTTCATGGATGACCGAACAGTCTTCCAACTTGTCAAAGATATGGCGCGGCTCGCCAACTCCCGGAAATCGGGCAAACCGTGTGCCGCCGGTGCCAACGCCCCATGACGGGACGGCGACAGAAAAGGCCGCAACCTTCGCTTTCACGGCGTCAACATCAACACCGCGCCGCGCCAGCCTTGCACCCAATGACTGGTAGTCTTCCTTCAACGCCGTGGCGAATTTGGCGTTTTCGGCTTCGATCACAGATTTTTCGATCATCATTGCCTTGGCCTTTAGCGCGTAAAGGACTGGGCGTTGCCCGCGTCCACATTGATGATGTTGCCAGTGGATTTGGCTGACAAGTCTGAAGCGAAGAAATAGGCGGCTTCGGCGATGTCTTCCGGAAACACTGATCGTTTCAGCATGGAGCGTTGACGGTACATTTCCTCCAGCCCGTCCTTGTCGGTCTTGTAGGTCGAGGCGCGCTGGGTCAGCCATTCGCCTGACCAGATTTTTGAGCCGCGCAGCACCGCGTCCGGATTGACCACATTGACGCGGATTCCTGCCTCCGCACCTTCGAGCGCAAGGCAGCGGGCAAGATGGATTTCAGCTGCTTTCGCGGTGCAATAGGCCGCCGCATTGGGGCTTGCCGCAAGCCCGTTCTTGGACGCGACGAAGACAATCGAGGCGCCGATGTTCTGCGCACGGAACAGCTTGAATGCCTCGCGGCTAACAAGGAAATAACCTGTGGACAGGATGTCCATGTTCTTGTTCCAAAGCTCCAGCGTCGTTTCTTCGACCGGCGCTGACGAGGCGATACCGGCATTGGAAACCAGAATATCCAATCCGCCGAATTCAAGGCACGCATAATTGTAGGCCGCGGCGATCTCCGCTTCACTGGTGACGTTCATTTTGACAGTGCGCACAACATCCTTGCCGTGACGAGAGGACAGATTGCCGGCCGTATCGGCAAGCGCTTTTTCATCTATGTCGGCAATCAAAACACAAGCACCTTCCGCAAGGAAGCGCTCGGCAGTAGCAGACCCGATGCCGCCTGCACCGCCCGTCACCAGTGCGATCCGCCCGGCCAGTGACTTGGCCTTTGGCATGCGTTGCAACTTGGCCTCCTCAAGCAACCAATACTCAATATCAAACGCCTCCTGCGCCGGAAGCCCCTGATATGTTGAAACTGTCGAAGCACCGCGCATCACATTTATTGCGTTGACATAAAACTCCGCCGATACGCGCGCGGTCGCCTTGTCCTTGGCAAATGTGATCATGCCCACGCCCGGCACCAGATACACCACGGCATTCGGGTCGCGCATGGCGGGCGAGTTCGTATGCTTGCACTGATTGTAGTAGGCTGCGTAGCTTTCACGATACTCCGACGCCGCTTTGGGAAGGCCAGCAATCGTTGCTTCAATGTCCGGCTGGTCCGGATCAAAATTGACGACCAGTGGCTGGATTTTCGTGCGCAGGAAATGGTCCGGGCAAGAGGTACCAAGCGCCGCCAATTCCTCCAGCCGGTGCGAGCTTACGAACTCCAGCACAGCAGCGGAATCATCAAAATGTCCGGCCTTTTTTTCGGTGCCGCTGATCATGCCCCGGATCACCGGCATCAGCCTCTGCGCGACAGCCTTGCGCGCGTCAGCATCGAGCGGCTTGACCTTCTCACCGCCGAACACAGCCTTGCCGATGGTCCTTTCATCCAGCCATTCCATGGCGCGGCTGATGATGCGCAATGTCATTTCATAGCAGGCCTTGGGCGTGTCACCCCACGTGAAAAGCCCATGGCTTTCCAGCACAACGCCATTGGCGTTCGGATTTTCCTGACAGAATTTCGACAGCCACAGGCCAAGCTCGTAGCCCGGTTTCTTCCAAGGCAACCAGCCGATCTCGCCGCCGAAAATCTCCTGCGTCAGCGCTTTCGAATCAACGGAAGCCGCGATGGCGATGATCGCGTCCGGGTGCATGTGATCGACAAATTTGCGTGGCACATAGGCATGCAACGGTGTGTCAATCGAGGCCGCGCGCGGGTTCAGATTGAACGTGCAGTGCGGCAGGTAGCCGACCATCTCATCCTCAAACTCGACGCCGCGGTAGAGCTTTTTCAGATCGTTCAGTCTGTCCATATAGAGCGTGGAAAAACCATCAAGCTTGATCGTACCGACATCGCCACCGGACCCCTTGACCCACAAAACTTCGGTTATCTGCCCGGTCAGAGGATCCTTCTCCATGAACTTGGAAGACGTGTTGCCACCGCCGTAATTGGTGATGCGCTTGTCGGAACCCAACAGATTGGAGCGGTAAACGAGGCGCTCCGCTTCGCTCATCGCCGCCGCTTTGGCATCATCCCAAAGACTGTCGAGGCGCCCCGAATTGCGCTTAGCCGTCATGATCTTCCTCCCGAAGACCGGACGCCAATACCCGCCCGGCAGATAAAATGCGCCCGTAATCGAGCAACCGCTGCCCGCAAGAATTAGCGGGGTGCGAACGAATGTCAATCAGTTTCGATCATTATCAATCATGTTGCGGTGCACAATGATTATTGTTGATCGAATATGATTGACAATGCTCGAATTGAATGGAAGTTATGGAGATGCAAGGGGAGGAACCATGCACGAAAAAGAGCGCCACAGGATCATTTTGTCCACCGTCCAGGAAAAGCCTGTTGTCACGGTGCAAGAGCTGGTGGACCTCACTGAATCGTCTGAGGCGACCATCCGGCGCGACATTGCGGCGCTGCACTTGCAGAAGCGTCTGCGCCGGGTGCGCGGCGGTGCCGAAGCGATTACTCCGCCACAGTTCGTGGGCCTTGCCGGCCGGCCCTTCCGCGTCAACGAGACCATTCATGCCTCGCAAAAACGCGCAATAGCCCGCGAGGCGGCGAGCCTTTGCAAAGATGGCGAAGCGATCATCATCAATGGCGGCACGACGACTTGGCAAATGGTGCATTTCCTCGGCCAACGCAGGCTCCAGGTGTTCACCAATTCGTTCCCCATCGCCGAGCATCTGCTGCACCACACCAAGAACACCGTAATGCTGCCGGGCGGAATGATTTACCGCGAACAGAACATCATCCTGTCGCCGTTCGAGAACGATGTAACGCGCAATTTTTATGCTCAGAAAATGTTTATGGGCGCACAGGGTATCGGCGCGCTCGGACTGATGGAAGCAGATCCGTTGCTCATCCAGGCCGAACAGAAGCTGATCAACCAAGCCGATGAGCTGATCGTGCTCGTTGACTCGTCAAAATTCAGACAGCGCTCAAGCCTGATCCTGTGCCGTCTGGACCGCATTTCGACCATCATCACGGATGACGGGATCAAGGAAAGCGAGCAGCGCATGCTGGAGGATGCGGGCGTGAAACTGATCGTTGCGAAAGTCGGCGCGCAGGCGCTGGACAAGGAAACCGCTGTCGCGTGAGCGCAGCGGAATGATCATTGCCGGCGACAAGACCGGCATTGATAAAGCTAACAGACCGAAGAAACGCTCTAAGGGAGGAAATACCATGGGCAAGATGAAAACACTGATGGCCACAGCAGCATTCGCTTTTTCGGCGATGACCGCTGCCGCTCAAGCCGAAACCGTCAAGATCGCATTGGTCGTCAAGGCGCTTGGCATTGGCTTCTTTGACGCGGCCAACAAGGGCGCGCAGGAAGCCGCCAAGGAACTCGGCGACGTCGAAGTGATCTACACAGGCCCGACCAAGACCACGGCTGAGGGCCAAATCGAAGTAATCGACGCGCTCATCGCGCAGAAGGTCAATGCCATCGCCGTTTCTGCAAACGACAAGGACGCGCTCGTCCCGGTTCTGAAAAAGGCGCAGGAACGCGGCATTATCGTCATTTCATGGGACTCTGGCGTTGCGCCAGAGGGCCGCTCGATGCACCTCAACCCGTCATCCAACGCGTTGATCGGCAATATGTGCGTCAAGATGGCCGCCGATAACCTGCCGGAAGGCGGCGATGTGGCAATCCTATCAGCGACGGCAACGGCTACAAACCAAAACGTCTGGATTGAGGAAATGAAGAAGGTGCTGCCAAACTACAAGGGCATCAACCTCGTCGACACCGTTTACGGCGATGACCTTGCCGACAAATCCTACCGCGAAACGCAAGGTCTTATTCAGAAATACCCCAACCTGAAGGCGATCATTGCGCCGACGTCCGTGGGCATCGTCGCAGCCGCTCAGGCTGTTTCCGACGGCGGCATGGCTGGCAAGATCAACGTCACGGGCCTTGGCCTGCCATCTGAAATGGCTGGACACGTCAAGTCCGGAGCGTCAAAGTCGTTCGCCATCTGGAACCCGATCGACCTTGGCTATTCCGCGACAATGATTGCCTACAATCTGTCCACCGGCAAGGCGAAGGCGGAAGCCGGCGGAGAAATTCCGATGGGCCGCATGGGTTCGGTCAAGCTAGACGACAACAAGGAGGGCGCAATGGCCGACCCGTTTGTCTATGACGCGAAGAACGTTGAAGAGTTTGCCAAGATTTTCTGATCTGGTGATCCCCATGAAGATCGGCGGCACGCTCGCCGCCGGTCCTTTTCAACGTCATTCGATGCCCCTCCCGCCCCGAAAGCCCGTGACGCGCATGGAAACGCCGCAAAATGACATTGTCGGAACTGCGCCGGTTTTCTCGCTGTCCGGCATTTCAAAAAGTTTCCCGGGCGTTCGCGCACTGCACAATGTCGCGTTGGAATTGTTTCCGGGCCAAGTCACCGCGTTGATCGGCGAAAACGGTGCCGGCAAGTCCACACTCGTCAAGATCATGACAGGTATCTACCAACCGGACGCTGGCGAGATCCGCGTCAACGGGTCTGTCGTCAAGTTTCCCGCAGCCCATCACGCCAGTCTTGCCGGTGTTACCGCAATTCATCAGGAAACCGTTCTCTTCGACGAATTGACGGTTGCCGAAAACATCTTCCTCGGCCACGCGCCAAGAAACCGGTTTGGCCTCATCGATCACCCGGCGATGCGCGCAAAAGCAAAGGCGCTGCTGTTTGGCATTGGTGCAGATGTCGATCCGGAAACATTGCTGCGCGATCTCGGCATCGCGTCCAAACATCTGGTCGCCATTGCCCGTGCGCTGTCGATTGATGCGCGCGTGGTCATCATGGACGAGCCGACGGCAGCGCTCAGCCACAAGGAGATTGCCGAGCTGTTCACGCTGGTCGACCAGTTGAAATCGCAAGGCAAGGCCATCCTGTTCATCAGCCACAAGTTTGACGAAATATTCCGTGTTGCGGACCGCTACACCGTTTTCCGCGATGGCGAGATGGTTGGCGCAGGGCTGGTTAAGGACACGAACCACGACAAACTGGTCAAACTGATGGTAGGCCGCGATATCGGTCAGGTGTTTCCAAAGGGTGAGAGCAAGTTCGGCGACGTCGTGCTGAAAGTCCGCAATTTCTGCCATCCGACCGAGTTTGAGTCGATCAGTCTTTATTTGCGGGCAGGCGAAATTCTCGGCTTTTATGGACTGGTCGGTGCCGGCCGTTCCGAATTCATGCAGGCGCTGTTCGGCATGACAAAGCCTTCGAGGGGAACTGTCGAGCTTGAAGGCAAACCGATTGTTGTGAACAACGCCGCGCGGGCCGTGCAACACGGCATCGTTTATGTGCCCGAAGAACGCGGGCGTCAGGGCACCGTCGCCGGTCTCCCGATCTTCATGAACATCACCCTGCCTTCGCTCCACGTGACATCACGGTCCGGCTTTCTGAAACTCGCCAATGAGTTCGACCTCGCCAGAACATATACGCAGCGGCTTGATCTGCGTGCATCCTCGCTCAGCCAGGATGTCTCAACGCTTTCAGGAGGCAACCAGCAAAAGGTCGTGATTGCAAAATGGCTGGCGACAAAGCCGAAAGTCATCATTCTCGACGAACCCACCAAAGGCATAGACATCGGCTCAAAAGCTGCCGTGCACGCCTTCATGAGCGAGCTTGCCCGCGAGGGCCTTGCTGTCATCATGGTGTCCTCGGAGCTTCCCGAAGTGCTTGGAATGTCCGACCGCATAATCGTGATGCGCGAGGGCCGGATGGCGGGGGAGTTCAGCCGACAGGAAGCCACGCCCGAATTGCTCGTCCGCGCAGCGGCAGGGATTTCGGAGCAGGCGGCATGAAAATATTCCTCCGCTCGCGCGAAGCCCAATTGATCGCTGCGATACTTGTCATGGTCGCGGCCATCGCCTTCCGCTTTCCCGCGTTTATCACGCCCTCCAATCTTGCTTTGGTGTTCAACGATACGTCCATTCTCATCATCCTTGCTTTCGGTCAGATGGCAGTCATCCTCACACGTTGCATTGACCTGTCCATTGCCGCCAATCTTGCGCTCTGCGGTATGATATCTGCCCTGATCAACGTCGCCTATCCAGACCTTTCACTCGTGGTTGTGCTGACTGTGGTCGTCCTCGCAGGTGCCATTTTCGGCGCAATCAATGGCCTTTTGGTCTGGAAACTCGACATACCCTCAATTGTCGTCACGCTCGGCACCATGACGATATTTCGCGGCACCATATTCCTTTTGACCAACGGCGCATGGGTGAATGCTCATGAAATGAGCGACGCATTCAAGGCCTTCCCGCGCAGCACACTGCTTGGCCTGCCAATCCTCTCCTGGTTTGCGATCATCATTATCGGCATCATCTGGCTCGTCATGACCCGCACGGCTTTTGGCCGCTCGCTCTATGCCATTGGCGGCAATCCGGTGGCAGCTGTCTATGTCGGAATTGATGTCGGCAAGGCCCGGTTTTGGGCATTCGTCCTGTCCGGTGCGCTGGCTGGCCTTTCCGGCTATCTTTGGATATCGCGCTATGCGGTTGCCTACGTGGATATCGCATCGGGGTTTGAACTCGATGTCGTCGCAGCCTGCGTCATCGGCGGCATCTCAATCTCAGGCGGCATCGGCACTGTCGGAGGGGCACTTCTTGGCGCGCTGTTCCTTGGTATCGTCAAGAACGCACTGCCGGTCATCCATGTCTCGCCGTTTTGGCAGATGGCGATATCCGGCATTGTCATCATCATCGCTGTTGCCTTCAACGCCCGCGCCGAACGCAAGAAGGGCCGCATCATCCTCAAGTCTGCGGAGGCGAAAGCATGAGCGGGAACGCCACACCGCGCCAGCTTCCAGACCGGCTTGGCAGCCGCGCCAAGGATTTGATCTATTCGTGGGAAACCCTGCTGCTTCTTGTTCTCGCTGCAGTTTTCACGATCAACTCGTTCGCCTCACCCTACTTTCTCGATCCGTGGAACCTTTCTGACGCGACATTCAACTTCACCGAAAAGGCTCTGATCGCGCTTGCGATGGCATTGCTGATTATCTCCGGCGAGATAGATTTGTCTGTGGCAGCCATTGTTGCGCTTGCGTCCACCATGATGGGTTACGTCGCAAGTTTGGGCGGTGGCACGTTCGCGATGGTTCTGACTGGTATCCTGACCGGCCTCCTGTGCGGCGCGTTCAACGGCACGCTTGTGACGCATTTCAAACTGCCGTCAATCGTTGTGACAATCGGCACCATGAGCCTTTTTCGCGGGATTTCGTTCATTATTCTGGGCGACGGCGTGTTCAAGGGCTACCCGCCGGAGTTTGCCTGGTTTGGCCAAGGCTATGTCTGGTGGGTGTTCTCGTTTGAGTTCATCTTCTTCCTCGCAGCTGCCATGATCTACACAATCCTGCTGCACAAAACGTCGTTCGGCAGAACGGTCTTTGCGATAGGCAACAACCAGACAGCGGCGCTCTTCTCCGGCGTGCGTGTCGGCAGGGTGAAGTTCACGCTGTTCCTGCTGACCGGCCTCATGTCCGGTATCGCATCCGTGATGCTGACCTCGCGCCTTGGCTCCACGCGCCCGTCGATTGCCATGGGATGGGAGCTGGAAGCCATCACGATGGTGGTGCTTGGCGGGGTGTCCATCTTGGGCGGCTCGGGCACAATTCCGGGCGTCGTCATCGCTGCTTTCATCATGTGCCTTGTCACCTTCGGCTTCGGCTTGTTGAATGTGCCCGGAATCGTCATGTCGATCTTTGTCGGCCTGCTGCTGATCCTCGTCATCGCCGCGCCAATCGTCTATCGTCACATTTCCCAAAGAAGGACATGAGCGATGCAGAAATATGCGTTCAAGATGGTCCTGAATCCGGGCAAGGCCGACGAATACAAACGCCGGCATGACGATATCTGGCCGGAACTTGTCACGCTTTTGAAAGAAGCTGGTGTCTCTGACTATTCGATCCACCTCGACGCCGAAACCAATATTCTCTTCGGCGTCCTCTGGCGCACGGAGCGGCACGGCATGAATTCCCTGCCCGACAGCCCGGTCATGAAACGCTGGTGGGCCTACATGTCAGACATCATGCGCACCAATGCCGCGAACGAGCCAGTGGCCATTCCGCTTGAAACCGTCTTTCACATGAAATGACCAGCATTCCGCGATATGTCGCCGTCTTCGATGTCGGCAAGACCAACGCCAAGTTGGCGATTGTCGATACGGACACGATGAGCGAATGCGCGGTTCGCAAGACGGTCAATGCGGTGTTGCGCACAGACCCGTATCCGCACTTTGACATGGACGGGCTTTGGTCCTTCTTCCTTGCGTCGCTCGCGGAACTCAATGCCGAATTTCGGGTCAGTGCAATCTCCATAACCGCACACGGCGCAAGCGCCGCGCTGGTGAGGAAGGACGGAACGTTCTCCCTGCCCGCGCTCGATTACGAGCACACGGGACCAGAGGAAACGCGCAATGAATACAATGCGATGAGACCGCCTTTCAGCGAAACCTTCTCGCCGCGCCTGCCAAATGGGTTGAACCTTGGAGCGCAGCTTTTCTGGCAACAGACGCGTTTTCCGCGAGAATTTGCCGACGCAGCGCACATTCTTGCCCTGCCACAATACTGGGCGATGCGGATGACGGGCGTGGCAGTGAGCGAAGCGACATCATTGGGATGCCACACGGACCTGTGGAACCCCGCCCATGGAACGTTTTCAAGCATGGTTTATCAGCTTGGTTGGCGGCATTTGTTCGCGCCCGTCCGTTCGGCGTTCGACGCGCTCGGCCCATTGCTGCCGGAAATTTGCACTCAAACCGGTGTCCATCAAGGTGTTCCGGTCCATTGCGGCATCCACGATTCGAACGCTTCGTTGCTGCCACATTTGATGTCGCGGACGCCGCCATTCTCGGTGGTCTCGACAGGCACCTGGGTGGTAGTGCTCTCGTCAGGCGGCGAAATCCTGTGTCTCGATCCGGCGCGTGACACGCTTGCCAACAGCGATGCGTTCGGTCATCCGGTCGCTTCGGCACGCTTCATGGGCGGACGCGAGTTTGAGCTGTTGACAGCTGTAAACGCTGATTTTGATACGGCTTCGCTCTTTGAAGTCCTTGAAAAACCTGTGCTTTTGCTTCCAGCGGTCGAATTCGGGTCTGGCCCGTTTCAGGGCCGCAAGGCAAAATGGCTGCCCGAACAGCCAGCGTCCGATCTGGTACCTGCCGCCGCATCGCTCTATCTTGGCATGATGACGGCGACAACATTGGCTCTCACAGGTGCGAAGGGCGAGATCATTGTCGAAGGACCGTTCGCCCGAAATCAGGCCTATCTCGACATGCTTTGCGTTGCCACGCAACGACCGGTCCAGACCAGCGCATCATCCACCGGCACCAGCATCGGCGCGGCGCTTCTGGCCGTGGGCAAGAACCATAGTTTCAAGCAGATTTCTGAAACAATGACGCCGCCAGACGGCCATTACCGGGATCTGCTTGAACGCTGGCGCGATCTTTGGCTGGCACAGACGCAGCGCGAATGATCAGCGTGGCACCAGAATGTATTCGCGCTTCTCATTGTCAAAATCCCGGACTTCATAACCCTCTTGGAAGTGGCTCACCATCAATTCCCGTACCCGCAATCGCTCACTGATTGCCAACTCCCGGTTTGTCTTCAGCAACATGTCAAAGTTCTCCGGAATTGAAATCCGAACTGATTTCCCCTGCTCGAAATCCGCGCGGACACCGCGCGAAACCCGCTCGGAATCTAGCTGCCAGTCTACCAGCAGCCGATCTGATGGCGCACCTTCGTTGATCCCGGACATCACGCCATAATAGTCTGTCAGGTAACTCGAGGCGACGCCACCGAGCCTGTTGACGTTCAGATTGGCATTGACGACGCGTAAGGGATCATAGGTCCAGCGCACAAGCGTGATGCCGCGCGCAAGGCACCAGTCGCGCTGATGCAACTTGAGTTTCACGCCCAAGCCAGACCCGCGCGCTTCGGGGTGGACGGCCAGACGATGCGAGTGTTGCACGCCCGGCTCGCGCGTCGGGAAGCCGAAGACATAGCCCATCAGCCGACCGTCCTGAAACGCACCTGCAACCAGCCCGCCTTCATGCTGGATGACCATCATCAAGTCCGCAGGGTCGGGCGTGTCGTCCCTGCCCCAGACAACGCGCTGCAATTCCTCCGCCGCAGTCATCTCGGCAATGCCGGACAGGTCACGGAACTCGAAACCGCTCAACGTGTGAACTCCTCTTTGGAGAGGGTCATCGTGTCGAGGAATTCCCAGTCGAGATGTACGCCGATGCCAGGACCTTCCGGCAC
>JANPEK010000231.1:0-7002 GCA_031422915.1 Phyllobacteriaceae bacterium
CTCTCTTCCCATCCGTTGCCGAGATGAGCTTTCTGTCCGTCATTTTGGCAAACTACGCGGCCGCGCTGGTGTTTTGGACAGTGTTCCTCGCTCTCAGTGCTTTTGAATACCGGCAACCGTTGCTTCGGCCGCGTGTTGACCGGGGGCGGCGCTGGCCGGTCAATCTCACTTTTTCGATGCTGCAAATCGCGATAGCGGCGGTGCTGCCGGTGTCGTCAACTGTGGCGGCCTATTGGTGCGAGGCCAACGGGATCGGTCTGTTGAATGCCCTTCATACGCCGTTTGCGGTGAATATCGTCGTCACTGTCATCGTCTACAGCCTCGCCTTTTACGCGATTCACTATCTGTCGCATATGCTGCCACTCTTGTGGCGGATGCACAGTGTCCACCATACCGATCATTTCGTCGATGCCAGCACAACGCTGCGGCTGCATCCGCTTGAGACTGCTTTCAATGTCGTCTGCTCGTGCCTGCTGGTCGTGATTTTCGGATTTTCGCCTGTCGTTCTGATCGTCTATTACGCCATTGAATCTGCAATTGCGGTGTTCAGCCATTCGCGGATGCATCTGTCGGCCGCGCTTGAGCGAAAGCTGGCAGCGTTTCTTGTCACGCCGACGATCCATCACATTCACCATTCGTCGCACCAGCCTGAAACAGATAGCAATTTCGGCGGCCTGTTTACAGTCTGGGACCGTCTGTTCGGCACGTTCCGCAGCGAGGCGCGCGGCGGCAACGGCGTGGCAAACTACGGGCTTGAGGACGTTTCGCCCGAAGAGGCCGGAAGCCTTGACGCCCAGCTGATGCGGCCTTTCACCATGCGAACGTCCGCGCAACCGCAAAGGAGCGCGATAAGCGACCATGGCGCGGATTGATTTTCAACAGGCGTACATGCCCTCCGTAACCCGGATTTCCCAACGCGAACTCATGCTCTGGCTGTTTGGCGCGGCGGTGCTGGTCATTTTCATGCGATACTTCTACGTCGGAAACGCGGTGTTGTTCTGGAGCCAAGTCAACCGGCTCAACGTCTTCGCCGCCGGGGCCTTGTGTGTCGCTGGCTGGCGCTTGAGGCAGTTCAACGGTGAGTGGCCCGCGTCCAGCATGGACCTCGCCATTGCGGCGGTGATGCTCTTATTGCTTGTGCCGATGGGATTGCTCCCGCGCATGACGGGGCTTGGCCTCTATCTCTTTGCATTCGCCATCTATCTGTCCAGCATCGAAGACCGGTCACAAGAGCTGCGCGCCGGTGCCATTGTCATGCTGGCGCTGGCGACCAATTTCCTGTTCGCGCCGCTCATCTTCCGCCTGTTCATGCCGTTCTTTGTCTGGCTCGATTCGATATTTATCGGATACGCGCTGCAACTGGTGGATCCGAGCATTGAGTGGCGCGGGTCAACGTTTGTGCAGCAAGATGGCGCCCGCAAATTCGGCATCACGCTGGTCGGCGCCTGCTCGTCGTTCAACAACGTGTCTGCTGCCGTGTTGGTCCATGTCGCTTGGGCAATGTCACTGCGCAAGCATCTGACATGGTTTGATGCGCTGGCACTGCTGGCCACAATCTGTGTCGCCACGCTGCTCAATGTCTCCCGCATTGTGCTCACCGCGCTTGGCCCGGAGAACTATGCGTTTTGGCACGGCGACGGCACATCCACTGCGATTGGCGGCTGGATATTCCTGGCGCTGCAAAACGTCCTTCTGGTTCTTGCCGGTTATCTGACCGCGCGCTGGGCGGGACGCACCGGGCGATGACAGCGGCACCCTTCATCCGCGTCTTGTTCGTCGCCTTGTCGCTGTGCGCGGCGCTGGTGGCTTGGCGGATGAATGCGCTGGTTCCCTCGCGTGAAGGTGCCATTGCCAAGCATCAGATCGAAGCCGTCATAAACGCGGGCGGCGGTGAAATATTGCTCCCGCCGGTTCCGTTCCAAAAGGCGCGCGCGAATATGGTCATGTTCACGGCGCAGGGTTGCGACCTGCCTTTTTATGTTCTGGCCGGCTCCCTGCACAACGAAACCCAGCTGTACATGCTTGCAACGCCGGGGATTGAGCCGGACACATATGAGACCTCTGTGGCACACATGGGCGACATCGAACCGCAGCCCGGCGCGCTGACCTTGCATTTTCGTCAGTTCATGTCGGACGCAAAGACGTTTTTCGGCGGCGCGGCTGTCCGAAACTCGCGTTACGCGCTGTTTTTCTTGCGTCCTCGCGGCTGCGACATCGACGGGCAGTTTGCGTGGAGAGTCCTCTGGCCGTCGCTTCGAGATTGAACCAGCGACAAGTGTGCGGGCTGTTCCCTGCACCATCACTCCCGTGTTAGCGAACGATAGCCAAATCAGGGGGTCATGATGACGGGGTTGGACAGTTTGCAGCGCGACTTCGCATCCCTCAACATCGTCGAAATCGGTCGCTGTTACGTCAAGCATCTGTTGCCACAGACCAAATGCTACGTGTCGCTGCATCCGGGCGCGGAACCGGCTTCGATGTTCGAGCCACTGGCATCGCTGCCTGCCGCGCTCGCCAGCCGGAAACTTGATCTGGTCATTGTCTATCCGCAACCGTGCAATCCGTGGCACTGGCGTTTCGTTATGCGCAAGCTGTTCAGCAGAAATCTGCTGCGCGGCTATTTCCCGCTCACATCGGCGATTGCGCCGCATTTTCTGCGCGGCAAGGTGCGCGGGCCGGTTGCCGTGGTGGACTTTGATGACCACCGCCATATTCAGCGTAACAGTCTTTTTCTGCTCGACCGCGCCACCGTCTATTTCAAGCGCGAGTTGCCGGTGGATCATTGGCAGCTGTTTTCTCTGACGGATCATTATACGCTGCCCACTGGCCGTTACCGCAGCACGCTTGGCCGCCAGAGCCGGATTGACAAGATCATGCCGATTTCGCTGGGTCCCAAGCTTGGCAGCGAGCATGAGTTTCCGCTTTTCCCGGTAGAGAAGACATCGGATGTTTTCTTCGCCGGTCAGGTCGAAACCTCATCCACTATCCGCCGCCGCGGCATGGCCGAGCTGTTGCAGCTTCGCGCAAGCGGTGTGCGGGTTGACATTGCGGAAGGGCGGCTGGAGCGTCCGGAGTTTTTCAAGCGCGCGGCGGCGGCGCATCTGGTGTGGTCGCCGGAAGGCTACGGCTGGGATTGTTTCCGCCACTATGAAGCGCCGCTGTGCTGGTCGGTTCCGCTCATGAACCGCGCGACAATCGAGCGCAACCGGCCGCTCGAAGACGGCGTGCACGCGCTCTATTATGAGCCGGAGCAGGGCGGTCTGACCAAAACTGTCCATGCCGCGCTGGCGGACATCGACGTTTTACGTGTGATGGCATCTGCCGCGCACGAGCATGTTTCAAAGCATCACATGCACTCTGAACGCGTGCGGTATATCATTGAGACGACACTGGCGCGGGCTGGTCGTCAGTTGCCTTTGCGCACCGATGCGAAATAGTCGATTGTCCGCCGCAATCCCGCCTCCAGCTGGATGTCCGGGGTCCAGCCGTCAAGCGTTTGCTGCGCCAGCGTGATGTCCGGGCGGCGCTGGCGCGGGTCGTCCTGTGGCAGCGGCATGAAGGTCAGCGTGCTCTTGGCTCCGGTCATGGCAATCACTGTCCGGGCCAGTTGCAACATCGAGAATTCCGTCGGGTTGCCGATATTCACCGGGCCGGTGATCGCATCGTCCGTTGCCATCAGCCGGACCAGCGCTTCGATCAGATCATCGACGTAGCAAAAACTGCGCGTCTGTTCGCCGGTTCCGTATATCGTGATGTCGTCGCCCTTCAGCGCCTGCACAATAAAATTGCTGACCACGCGGCCATCATCCGGATGCATGCGCGGGCCATAGGTGTTGAAGATTCGCGCCACCTTGATGCGCAGGGTGTGCTGCCGCCAATAGTCGAAAAACAGCGTCTCGGCGCAGCGCTTGCCCTCGTCATAACAGCTGCGGATGCCGATCGGGTTGACGCGGCCCCAATAGTCCTCCGTCTGCGGATGCACTTCCGGGTCGCCGTAGACTTCGCTCGTCGAGGCCTGAAGAATTTTTGCGCCGAGGCGTTTGGCAAGACCAAGCATGTTGATCGCGCCATGCACGCTGGTCTTCGTCGTCTGCACCGGGTCATGCTGATAATGCACCGGCGATGCCGGGCAGGCGAGATTGTAAATCTGGTCAACCTCGACATGGAGCGGAAACGTCACATCGTGGCGGATGGCTTCAAAGCGCGGATGCGCCAGAAGATGCGCGATGTTTTCTTTCGAGCCCGTGAAATAATTGTCTGCTGAAATGACCTCGTTGCCGTCGGCAAGCAACCGCTCGCAAAGATGAGAGCCCAGGAATCCTGCACCCCCGGTCACCAATATCCGCGCCATTCCATTTGCCCGCTGTTGCCATCGGTTCTGATACAGGGGTTGGCGCGGTTTGACCAGTCGCCGGATGGCAGAAGCCTGCCGGCGACTTGGTCGTTGGCTGTCAGTATTCGGTGTTGGAGAATGCCGCGCCGCGCAGGCTGCCGGTCTTCACGGCAGTGTCGGCGGCGGCCGCGTCAATGCGGATGATGCGGAAGCAGCTGCCCTCGACGTTGCAGATTTTGGTCGGCGCGCCGTCCTTTGAGCAAACAACCTCGCCGCGCGACCCTGCGTCGCAGGCAAAGCCCTGTTTGACCATGTCTTCCACAGGTGTTGCCCAGGCCGTCGGGCTGGAGCCAAGCAGTGCCAGTGCGATGATCGTGATTTTTTTCATGATGGTTCTCCCAAAAGGTTCCACAAAGAGACAGCGCCCACTGCGTGCATCCAAACACGTGTGAACGGTACGCGCATCACCCGGATGAGGGATGCGCATCAGGATGCTTAAATCACTATTCGCTATTCCCCCTTCGCATGCTTTAAGTCGCCCATTCACGGATCAACCAAATGCAGCGCAAAATCTTCCTCGGCATCGAACAGTCTGCCACCAGCCATCGCTGGGTGGAGCGGCTGGATGCGCGCAGCGGCAATGTCGCGTTGGCGATTGCGCAGAAGCATGGCGTGCCGGATCTGGTTTCGCGCATTGTTGCAGGGCGAGGGATAGCGGAAGACGACGCGCCACGGTTTCTTGATCCGACACTCCGCGACCTGATGCCGGACCCGCACACCGTGACGGACCTTGCGCAGGTGGCCACCCGCATCTGCGCGGCCATCCTTGCAAAGGAACCCGTTGCCATCTTCGGCGATTACGATGTGGATGGCGCAAGCTCCTCGGCGCTCTTGTCGCGCGTCTTCACGCATTTTGCCGTGCCGCATGAAATCTACATTCCAGACCGGATATTTGAAGGCTACGGCCCCAATCCTGCGGCGATGGAAGAGCTTGTTCGGCGCGGCGCGCGGCTGATCGTCACGGTCGATTGCGGCACCAACAGCGCTGTTGCGCTTGCGGCGGGCAAGGCTGCCGGTGCCGACATCTGCGTCATCGATCATCACCAGCCCGGCGGACCCCTTCCCGAAGGCGTGCCAGTTGCCAACCCGAACCGTGAGGATGATCTCTCCGGCCTTGGCCATCTCTGCGCTGCCGGTGTCGTATTCATGGTCTTGGTAGATGTCATTCGCCAGTTGCGTGGCAAGACGAACAAGGCTTTGCCGGACTTGCTCAGCATGCTTGATCTTGTGGCACTCGCGACCGTCTGCGACGTGGTGCCGCTCACTGGTCTCAACCGCGCCTTCGTCGTCAAAGGCCTTCAAATTGCGCGCAAATTCGGCAATCCGGGCCTTGCGGCATTGGCAAAAGTCTCGCGCATCGGCGAGCCGCTCAATGCCTTCCATTTCGGTTTCCTGATCGGGCCGCGCATCAATGCCGGCGGTCGGATCGGCGATGCGGCGCTCGGCGCGCGGCTCCTTACCCTTGATGATCCAAATGAAGCGCAGGCCATATCGGAGCGGCTCGATCAGCTCAATGCCGAGCGGCAGGCGATGGAAAAGATCATGCTTGAGCAGGCCGAGGCTGCCATCGGCTATGACCTTGCCAGTGGCGGCGGCCCTCCGGTGATTGTTGCGGCAGACGAAAAATGGCACCCCGGCATTGTCGGGCTGATTGCGGCCCGGCTCAAGGAAAAGGCGCGGCGGCCGGCGTTTGCCATTGCCTTCAATCCGAACGGTACCGGCACCGGGTCAGGGCGCTCGATTGCCGGCATTGATCTTGGCCGTCTGGTACGCAAGGCGGTAGAACAAGGCATTCTGGTCAAAGGTGGCGGCCACGCCATGGCGGCGGGAATCACCATCGAGAAAGCGCGCCTCGGTGACCTGCGCGTCTTCTTTGAGACCGAATCTGCCGAAGCGGTGGCCATTCTCTCAGCCGATGCCGAGCTCGAAATTGACGGCGCGCTGTCGGCAGGCGCGGCGACGCTCGGCCTGATCGAATCCATGGAGCGGGCAGGGCCGTATGGCACCGGCAACCCTGCGCCCCTTTTGGTCTTGCCTAATCACCGGCTCACCCATTGCCGCGTCGTCGGCAACGGCCACGTCTCGGTCTCGCTCGCGGCGATGGACAAATCCACCCTGCAAGCCATTTCATTCCGCACCGAGGGCACGCCGCTCGGAGATTTTCTGCACGCCAACGTCGGCACCGTCATCCACGCCGCAGGTACGCTGTCAGTCAACCATTTCAACGGACGGCGCACGGTGCAGATGCGGCTGGTTGATGCGGCGGTGCCGAGCAGGTATTAGGGGTGCCACTTCAGACAGTGAACATGATGCTTGCAACCAAAAGAAGGCCTGCTTCCGTCGGCGAGATGCTCGCAACCGAGTTCCTGAAACCTATGGTCGCCAACCAACGGCAGCTTGCCGCCGCCATGGGTGTGCCGCGCAAGCACGCAAACGAATTGTGCATGGACCGCCGCGCCATTACCGCAGACACCGCGTTGATTCTGGCGCGGGTGTTCGGCAACAGCGCCGACTTCTGGCTCAACCTCCAGCGTCGCATCGACATCTGGAATGCCCTGAATGCGCCGGAGCGAAGGGCCCGCATTGACCGTGCCCGTCCGATTGACCAA
>JANPEK010000232.1:0-9965 GCA_031422915.1 Phyllobacteriaceae bacterium
CTCTCAATCCCGACCGAAAGCCTTACTACATCCGGTCCTGCTCCCGCCGCCGTCTTTTGCGCGTCGGTCAGCTGCTTGTGCGTGGTCGATGCCGGATGAATAACCAGCGAGCGCGTGTCGCCGATGTTGGCGACGTGGCTGAACAGTTCCAGCGCCGACACCAGCTTGACGCCCGCCTCATAGCCGCCTTTCAGGCCGAAGGTGAACACCGCGCCTGCGCCCCTCGGCGAATATTTCTGCTGTAGGGCGTGATATTCATCGTCCTCCAGCCCTGCATAGGATACCCACGATACGGACGGCTGTTTCTTGAGCCATTTGGCGACCTTCAGCGCGTTTTCGCAGTGTCGTTCCATGCGCAGCGGCAGCGTTTCGATGCCGGTCAGGATTTGGAATGCGTTGAATGGCGAGATCGCCGGTCCCAGATCGCGCAGGCCCAACACGCGGCAGGCAATGGCAAATGCGAAGTTGCCGAAGGTCTTGTGCAGCTCAACACCGGCGTATTCCGGGCGCGGTTGCGACAACATCGGGTAGTTGCCGGATTTCGACCAGTCAAACGTGCCGCCGTCAACAATGATGCCGCCCATCGAATTGCCATGGCCACCCATGAACTTCGTCAGCGAGTGGATGATAATGTCCGCCCCATGCTCGATTGGCCGGATGAGGTATGGCGTTGCCATCGTGTTGTCGACGATCAACGGCAGCCCGTGCTTGTGCGCAACGTCGGCAATTGCCTGAATGTCCATGACAATGCCGCCGGGGTTTGCAAGACTCTCGATGAAGATCGCCCGCGTCTTCGGCGTGATCGCCGCCTCGAACGCGGCGGCATCGTTGGTATCGGCCCATTTGACATTCCAGTTGAATGATTTGAACGAGTTGCCAAACTGGTTGATCGAGCCGCCATAGAGCTTGCGAGAAGCGACAAACTCGTCGCCCGGCTGCATCAGCGTGTGAAACACCAGCACTTGCGCCGCATGACCGGAAGCCACAGCCAGCGCCGCCGTGCCACCTTCAAGCGCGGCAACACGCTCTTCAAGCACGGCTTGCGTCGGGTTCATGATGCGCGTGTAAATGTTGCCGAATGCCTGCAGTCCAAACAGGGCGGCAGCATGGTCAACATCATTGAACTGATAGGCCGTGGTTTGATAAATCGGCGTCGCCCGTGCACCCGTTGTCGGGTCGGGCTTTGCGCCTGCATGAACGGCAAGGGTTTCAATTCCGGGTGTGCGCTTGGCCATGTTTTCCTCCATCTGGTTGTCGGCACTATTTCAAACCGCGCGCGCCAAGGAAAGGGGTACATTTTCCAAACGGTGCGCAGTTGTTGGCACAAAAGTTCATTTGGCGGGCTTTCGCGTACAAAACAGCAAACACTATCCTTTTGGCCAGTGCACCGGATCAATCGCTTCTTGCAAACTGGCCCTTCCGACATTGTGAGTATGCGTCATGAGAGCAAGAGTGATCGACATCCCCGGCCTTGCCGGGACAACGCCAGATGACAATCTCGAAGCCAATTTGTTGAAACTGGTCCGGCTCGCCGAATATTCCGGCGACCGCGGATTGGTCAACGCCGCGATCTGGGCGGTCTATCAAGCCTGGGAAATGCGCGCCGATGGGTCAATTGACCCGGAAACTCTGGCAATGATCGGCAGACTGTCGGCGAAAGCGGCTGAGCAGACGCACTAATCGGAGTTGCCAGCCAGTCAATGCCCCAGTTCGATAGCGGGGCAACGATCCATGATCACTGAAATTCCCGCCGCCTCCAGCTTTGCCGCCGCCTCGTCATTGCGGATGGCAAGTTGCAGCCACACCAGTTTTGGCTTCCATGGCAGGGCAAGGATTTCATCTGCAAGCGCCGGTATCGCGTCCGAGGCACGAAACACGTCAATCATGTCCACCGGTGCAGAAAGATCCGCCAACGCTGCTGCCGTGGTCCGTCCGAGAATGTCGTTGCCCGCTTGACCTGGGTTCACCGGCGTCACGTCATACCCGCGTGCAATCAAGAGCTCCATCACGCCAAAGCTAGGCCGCGCCGCGTTCGGCGATGCGCCAACGACGGCAATGCTCTTGACCTTGCCGAGCCAGTCTTGCGTGTAACCGCGTGGATAGGTGTCGTGGTTCATCATGCCATCCTCATCACGCCATTTGTATCAAACCGCGCAAACGGATTGTGCGCCACTTCCCACAGATGCCCGTCCGGATCGGCAAAATAGCCGGAATATCCACCCCAGAACACTTTCTGCATCGGCTTTATCAGCTTCGCCCCGCATTCAAGTGCATGCGCAAACGCTGCATCGGCATCCTCCTCAGAGCCGACATTGTGTGCCAGCGATATGCCCGAGAAGCCCGGCTTGCTGTCTTCAACGCCGGCATCCTTGGCCAGTTCCGCGCGCGGGAACAGTGACAGCATGATGCCGTCCAGCTCGAAGAATGCCACGCCTTCGGCTGGCACCGGCGCTGGCGTCCAGCCAAGGTCAGTGTAGAATTTCTTTGCCCGTTCGAGATCGGCGACACCGAGCGTCACCAGTGAAAGCGTCCGTTTAAAAGCCAAGATTTGTTCTTCCTTTGTCCCAATCAACTAGCAGCCAGATGGTCACTCGTCAACAGCGATCGCTTTCTCGATGGCGCTGACAAAAGGCATGACAACGGCGATATCCGCATCCAAGGGTTTGCGCGCCAGCGCAGTTTCATAAGCCTTCTTCAGCGAAGCAACCAGTTCCACCTTTTCATCCGCCGTGCGGATGGTGTCAGCCTCGACTGCGATGATCGCGGCTGCCAGATCGGCGTCGTCCGGCGCGTCCTTAGCCCACCGGGCGGCGGTCAGTATCCGGCTTGAAAGCGTGGCAAACGTCTCGAAATCTCCAAATCCTCGCAGCAACACAGCGGCGTCGAGTTGTGAGTTTGTTGAATCGCTTGCCGCCATCTCTTCAAGTTGTTCGGCTAGGGAATTGAGATGTGCCCGGTCAAACTCCGCGTCGAGGATTGCCAGCGCTTTCGATGTCTCAGGCCAAACGGCAATGAACGCAGCAACGTCTGCATCCCTCAGCGGTGCGGCACTGTCGCCCGCAGTGGCGCAGCGAACACCAGCCAGCAAAACCACCACCGCGGCAACCGCGCCAAACTTCATCATCATTGCCTTTCAACACGCAGCCATGCCATGGCTGCAAACTGAAATGATATCCGGAACCCAAGCATGACGCAAAAATTGACGCCGGTGATGACGCGCGACGAGGTCGAAACCTTGCTCCGCGCGACATTCCCGCAGGCCTTCTATGACAATTCGCCGTTTCAGGTCATGGACATCCGCCCGTCCGGCGCAACCTTGCGGCTCAAACCCGACGTCAGCCATTTGCGCCACGGCGGCACAGTGTCCGGCCCGTCGATGTTCGCGCTCGCTGATGTCGCTGCCTACATGGCGATCCTCGCCCATGTCGGCCCGGCGGCGATGACCGTCACCACCAGCATGAACATCAATTTCCTGCAAAAGCCTGCGCCCGAAGCGCTCGACGCCCATGCCACCATCCTCAAGCTCGGCCGCCGCCTTGCCGTCACCGAAATCGCCATTGTCGGCGCTGATGATGACATCATGGTCGCCCACGCCACCGCGACCTATTCCATCCCACCCGTGCGCGATGCCAAGCCGGAACAGTCATAAATGGCAGCCAAAATATGCGGTAAAATATTACCACACCAATATTCCATTGTTTTCACTGCCTTTTTTTGAATCACATGGGAATTGCTCCGGTTGACTTCGCCCCCACCCTCGCGTATCGACCCGGCAACCTGAAATCCGGGTTGGTTGATCGCCTTGCGCCTTCAACACAAGCAACAAAAAACGCCGCGTTTGAAATGCGGATAATTCCAAGGAAACTCCAATGGCTACTTTTACCCAAAAGCCGGCTGATGTGGTGAAGAAGTGGATCCTGATCGACGCCGAAGGGCTCGTCGTCGGCCGCCTCGCCTCCATCGTCGCCAACCGTCTGCGCGGCAAGCACAAGCCGACCTTCACCCCGCATGTCGATGACGGTGACAATGTCATCATCATCAACGCCGAGAAGGTCGTGTTCACCGGCAAGAAGCGCGAAGACAAGATTTTCTACTGGCACACCGGCTGGATCGGCGGCATCAAGGAGCGCTCGATGGCGCAGATCCTCGATGGCCGTTTCCCCGAGCGCGTGCTGGAAAAGGCAATCGAGCGGATGATTCCGCGCGGGCCCCTTGGCCGCCGCCAGATGAAAAACCTCAAGGTTTATGCGGGCGTCAACCATCCGCACGAAGCCCAGCAGCCTGCGGTCTTTGACGTCGGCTCCCTCAACACCAAGAACAAGAAGGCTTAAGAATGGCTGACCTTTCCTCACTCGCAGCGCTCGGCACGGTCGTCCCGTCCACGCAGGCGGCTCCTGTCCACGTCCAGAAGCTTGACGCACAGGGCCGTGCCTATGCCACCGGCAAGCGCAAAAACGCGGTTGCCCGCGTCTGGGTCAAGCCGGGCACCGGCAAGATCATCGTCAACGGCAAGGAATACGCCCAGTATTTCGCCCGTCCGGTGCTGCAGATGCTCCTGCTCCAGCCAATCGTCCTGACCAACCGCTCCGGCCAGTTCGACATCCACGCCACAGTCGCCGGCGGCGGTCTCTCCGGTCAGGCCGGTGCCGTGCGCCACGGCGTCTCCAAGGCCCTCACCTACTACGAGCCGGCCCTGCGCGCCGCGCTCAAAAAGGGCGGCTTCCTGACCCGCGACTCCCGCGTTGTCGAACGCAAGAAGTACGGCAAGGCCAAAGCCCGCCGGAGCTTCCAGTTCTCGAAGCGCTAAGCGCGTCTGGGACTGTACGAATTTGGAAAGGCCCGGCAGAGATGCCGGGCTTTTTTGTTAGCCGAGTGTGCAGTCAGTTGTCCACCGAACACTAGGAGCCGCATAGGCTAATTTAACCAAATAGCCATTCATGGTTTGGCAAAGGATCGAAGCCAAACCTAAAGGCGGCCCCTGATGGGATTACTATTGTAAACGGGTTACGGTTCTGAAGCACGCCTAGCCGTCTGTATTGCTAAGGTGTGCGATTCAAGTGTGGAATAATGGCCAATCGTCAGCGCTGGGATATCGAGCTCGGGCGCTATCATTGAAGTAGCAAAAATAGCTTGATGTTCGCAGAGTGCTGCTTCCGACGCCTTCACAATTGACCTCTGAAAATTGTGGCTCCGATCAGGCTGCATACCCTTGTCCTCAATAGAATCTAATATACAAAGTCGAAGATGCCGAAATGAAGGGTCTTTAGTAGCGGCTGCAAAAAGTCCCACAAAAAAACTGTTTCGAAGTATAACCCTAGAGCTTGCAGAGAAATAGGACTGATTGTCGACACTTAATTTATTTGAAGAAAAATCAAATTGAATACTCGACGCATTAATAAAGGCTTCCTCACGCGGTAAATCATTGCGCAGCAGGCTTAATATTTCCGCTTCTACTTCAGCATACGCCACAGACAGACGCCTATTTAAAGATGATTTCAAACTTTCATTTCTCTCAGATAGGCGCGTAATTTCTGCATTTAGCTGAGCTTTCCGAGTGATTAGTTTCTCCAACGAGGTTGACAGCTGATCTTTGGTCGCCAAGTCCTCCAGTTGTCGTTCGGCGTAACCTGCCATTCTTTGCAAGTCTCGCAGTTTTTGTCTGGCTTCTGACGAGGGTGTCCTTGAAGCGCTATTCAGTTTGGCGGAAGACACTTCCCATTTGGAAGTCAAGCCCTGCAATTGAGTTTCTAGTTTAGACAATTCGTCAATACGTTCCCGTTGTACAATACGAGATTGACGTAGTTGGTTTGACGTATCGTTGATGAGCGCAACAATTCTGGTTTTAGTTCGATCGCTGTCATATGGACTTTTGCACAAGTGACACGCATGCGCTGGATGATCTGGTTCGATTACCGCGTAACATGCCGGGCAATATTGAAAACTTATTGAACTGAATGCATTTGAGGTCGCTGACGAATCCGTTAGTGCAACGAGCTTTCTTGTTAAATCTTCAATATACTTAGACGCATCAGCGATCTCAAATTTGTGAGTGTCGATACGCTCTCTGACCTGTACAATCTCGACTTGCACGTTCTGAACCTCAGAATAGGCTCGCTCCTGAGCAACAAGGGTCAGATTATCGGCTTTTCCCGCCTCAAAAAGTGCTCGTTCAGCTTTCGCAATCTCCTCATCGATTTTTGCCCTTTCGGACTGAATTTTCTTTCGCTCCGCGTCCAGCCACCCTGGCGTCAATACCTGCCCAGACTGCGTAAGTAGCCTAGTGGCTGCTGAAAGTTCGGTGCTGACAAGTGCGTGCTCTTTTTCAAGATCGCGAATACGTAATTCATTTGAATAGAGCTCATTTTCGTAAGCCCCGAACACCAAACGCCCAACCGTGTCTCGAAGCAGTGGTGGATCAAACTGCTCAAATTTGAACAACGTACCGATTGGGCTTAGTTGATCGGCGTACATGAGGCGCAGAATCTGATGAACGGTGACGTTCCCACTCGCTTCATTGCTAGCTTCAGGTATCTCAAGAAGCCTAAATAGAACTTGAGAGAAGCTTTCTCGGGATTCAGATCGGCGATAGGGATATCGATCCCAAGCTGTTGCAGGTGCCGCTAGGGCCTCTTCCATCGTACCCGCGTAAACATCCATAGGCTGACCTGACTTTTGCGAAATATCGCGCGCCAAAGTCGCTGGGCTGCCATTGAGCAAAACTTGAACCAGCACTCTCGTGCATAAAAGAGCTGTTTCGCTCCAATCAGTCACGTCACCGCCAACCCCATAATAAAGAAAATTCAAAATGGTCGATTTGCCGGAAGAGTTGTCGCCTCGAAAAATGTTGACGCCTTGGTGCAACGACTCGTCGTATGCAACCAGACCTAAGCGCTCCACACGAAGCCGCACGACAGACAAAGTCGGCTTAAATCTTGTCATAACGAAATTCCAGTAGAGCAGTTCTACCCTTGAGTCCGTCAACACCCATGAGTGAGTAAACCCTGAGCCGGTCGATTATGGTCATGACTTCTGGCTCTTGCCCGTTCCGCTCTGCGATCCGAGCCGCAATATCAAGAGGTAACGCTTGATCAGTAAATTCAACCACGCCAACATTGAAACGATCCTCAAAGACGTAACCATCCTTGACGAGGGTCTGAATTGCTGCCGTGTGGGCTGACTTCATACGCTCAAGTAAAACATCGCCCACAGGTAGTACTGCGTAGTCCCTTTTTACCTCGAGTGCTTTCGCAACACGCCGAATGTCTAGGTCCTTCTGCAGCAAGCGGACACTAGATGCCCGCCATGGAAAAAGTAGATAATAATCTAGGATCCTTAACTTATCGAACTCAAGCGTTATAATGTTCTCATGCATCTTGATGCGAAGGAAACGAAATATTGCATTGTACGCATCAAATGCTGGATGGTAAGATAGGTGTATCATGTATGCCACCTAATGTAGCACTGCTCTGCAAGCCAATAAACCATCCCAGAGGCGATAGCAGCATTTATTGAAAACACGCCAGACTTGATTTCGTTCGCACAGGGCCCAACTAGATGAGTGCTAAATAACTGGTCGATTTCGGCCTGTGTGCTTCCCGTAAGATTTGGAAGAACAAGAAGACGAAAATCGGTTTCAACTTTTGATAGGAGATAGGCAAATATGTGCTGTGCGGAATCGAACATGGAGTAACGCGCCAGCAGGCGAGCAAGAAGATCTTTCTTCTTTAGCGCCAAGGAGATTTCCGCTGACCGACCTGCGTGTTCAAGCTTAGCCTCCAAGCCATCTACGCCGTCATACGGATGCCTCTCAAGATACATCTGAAGCGTATCGATAAAGGCGTTGACATGTGCGTTAGTACGAATCTCTTCCGCGAGCTTGTCCATCAAGAAAGCAATTGGCGTCGATTCTTGAGGAGCCACAAGATTAATAAAGGTGTTGTTGGAATTCTCGTTACTAATATTTCCAGCAGCATTATCGCGGGCGACTGAGATTTCTCGTTGATCAACACGGGGACCTATCAAATTCAAAATCAGCCCGCCTAATTTTTTGTTATGTTGCCGCCTGCGTTATCTCGACCAGCCGATACTCCGGTTTGAGAAACTGCATGATTATTCTTCATAGAAGAGTCGCGAACAACACGTATAGTAACAAGAGACCCAATCGTTGCTCCACCGAAAAGCCCGATAAGGAAACTGAATACTTCGAAAGTCCATTCCATTGTCATCTCCCTCATACTGCGAAACATAGTGTAAGTCATTTCTCTAGGAAAGGCACGTCAATTTCACAGTCGGCACATTCGACCAAAAAGCCGCTTCGAATCATTTTTATATCCGAGAGAGTTCCATCGGGTATCTCAGTTTTCAGATGCAGCATATCTCTATAGCCCAATTTTCTCGTCAACACACCGCATTCAAATTCTTTTGCGTGAGCACAGTTTTTTTCTTGAGAAGTGGGGCCAAAAAGTAGTCGTGGCAGAGAACGAGAATGGCCCAAGTGTTAAAGTAGCAGAATTTAGATAGCAGCTGGGGCCACCCCTTGAATTTTAAACCGCTTTAAACTCATGTACTCCAGTGCGGCACCAGCATCGGGAGGGATCATGGCGAAGCAATCATCGGTGACATCCCCACCACTCTCGCCCCAACACGCGCGCCTGTTCGATCTCCGCCTCAAGCGCAGCCTCGCAGATCTGTCCGATCCGCTCGACCGGCTCTACGGCACCCTGCCCGGCTACAAGAAATTCCGCGCCGATCTCGAAGCCCTGCTTGCGCGCCGCTGGGCCGAGCGCCCGGCGGACCTCAAGGACCTTGACCTGCAGCGCGATCTCAATCCGGATTGGTTCCTATCCGAAGAGATGGTCGGCTATGTGTTTTACATCGACCGCTTTTCCGGCAAGCTGATCAAGGTGCTCGACCATCTCGATCATCTGGAGGCGGTCGGGGCCAACTATATTCATTTCATGCCCTGCCTGGAGCCGCGTCCGGGAGACTCTGACGGCGGCTATTCGGTCAAGGATTACCGGGCGATCAATCCCGCGCTCGGCACGATGGCCGACCTCGAGAAGGTGACGGCAGCCTTGCGCGCCAAGGGCATGAGCGTCTGCATTGACCTCGTGCTCAACCACACCGCCAAGGAGCATGAGTGGGCCGAAAAGGCCAAAAAGGGCGACAAGAAATACCAGAATTACTACCGGATGTTCGATACCGATGAAACGCCGAAACAGTATGAAAAGTCGCTGGTCGAAGTCTTCCCCGCCCACGCGCCCGGCAGCTTCACATACTATCCCGCATTCAAGAAGTGGGTCTGGACCACCTTCAACGAGCATCAGTGGGATTTGAACTGGTCAAACCCCGACGTGTTCCTCGAGATCGTCGACATCATGCTCAACCTTGCCAACAAGGGCGCAGATGTTTTGCGGCTTGATGCTGTCGCCTTCATGTGGAAGCGCATGGGCACCAATTGCCAGAACCAGCCGGAGGTGCACGACCTTTTGCAGGCCCTGCGCGCCGCCACCCGCATCGCCGCCCCTGCCCTTATCCACAAGGCCGAAGCCATCGTTTCGCCGCGCGATCTGGTGCCCTATCTCGGCGTCGGACGGCATACGGGGCGCGAGGCAAATATTGCCTATCACAACAATCTGATGGTTCAGTACTGGTCCTCGCTCGCCTCGCGCGACACGACCATGATGAACCATGTCATGGCCTCGCATTTCCCGCATGTCATCCGCAACGCCTGCTGGGGCGCCTACATCCGCTGCCATGACGACATCGGCTGGGCGATCACCGACGAGGATGCCGCCGCCATCCCGCATTTCTCCGCGCCGGGCCACCGCAAATTCCTCGCCGATTTCTACTCCGGCCGCTTCGCCGGCTCCTTCGCGCGCGGCGGCATCTTCCAGGAAAACGCGCTCACAGGCGACCGGCGCAATTCCGGCTCGTTTGCCAGCCTTGCCGGCCTTGAAGAAGCG
>JANPEK010000233.1:0-32254 GCA_031422915.1 Phyllobacteriaceae bacterium
GCGCGGCGACCGCGAGCAGATCATCATCACGGAAGTTCCCTATCAGGTGAACAAGGCGACGATGATCGAGAAGATGGCCGATCTGGTGCGCGAAAAGCGTATCGAGGGTATTTCGGACATTCGCGACGAATCCGACCGGCAAGGCTACCGCGTTGTGGTCGAGCTGAAGCGCGATGCCGTTGCCGATGTGGTCTTGAACCAGCTCTACCGCTTCACCCCGCTGCAGACCAGTTTCGGCTGCAACATGGTGGCGCTGAATGGCGGCAAGCCGGAGGTGATGAACCTGCCGGACATGCTGCGCGCCTTCATCACGTTCCGCGAGGAAGTGGTGTCGCGGCGGACCAAATATCTCTTGATGAAATGTCGCGAGCGGGCTCATGTTTTGGTTGGTCTGGCGATTGCGGTGGCCAATGTTGACGAGGTGATCGCGCTCATCCGCCGTGCGCCGGACCCGGCGACCGCCCGCGAACAATTGATGACGCGGCGCTGGCCCGCGCATGACGTTGCGCCGCTGATCGCGCTGATTGACGACCCGCGCCACGGGCTGAATGACGACGGCACCTACAATCTTTCGGACGAGCAGGCGCGGGCGATATTGGAACTGCGTTTGGCGCGATTGACTGCGCTCGGGCGCGATGAAATTGCCGAGGAATTGGAGAAGATCGGCGCGGAAATCACTGATTTCCTTGATATATTGTCTTCGCGTGTTCGCATCATGAACATCGTCAAGGACGAGCTTGCCGCCGTGCGCGACCAGTTTGCCAACCCGCGCCGCACCGAGATTTCCGATTATGGCTCGGACATGGACGACGAGGATTTGATCGCCCGCGAAGACATGGTGGTGACGGTCAGCCATGCCGGCTACATCAAGCGCGTGCCGCTGGTGACGTACCGGGCGCAGCGGCGCGGCGGCAAGGGCCGTTCGGGCATGACGACCAAGGACGAGGATTACGTGACGCGGCTTTTTGTGGCCAACACGCACACGCCGATGCTGTTTTTCTCCTCGCGCGGCATTGTCTACAAGGAAAAGGTCTGGCGCCTGCCGGTGGCAACTCCGCAATCGCGCGGCAAGGCGCTGATCAACCTGTTGCCGCTGCAACAGGGCGAACGCATCACGACGATCATGCCGCTGCCGGAGGACGAGACGAGCTGGGGTGAACTGGACGTGATGTTTGCAACAACGCGTGGCACCGTGCGCCGCAACAAGCTGTCGGATTTTGTGACGGTGAACCGCAACGGCAAGATTGCGATGAAGCTGGAGGAAGAGGGCGACGAGATTCTCGCTGTGGAAACCTGCACTGACAATGACGATGTGCTTTTGACCGCCGCCTCCGGACAGTGCATTCGCTTTTCAGTGGATGATGTGCGCGTGTTCATGAGCCGTGGCTCGGTTGGCGTGCGCGGCATCAGCATGGCGGAAACCGACCGCGCCATTTCAATGACGATCCTCAACCATGTGGACGCCACACCGGCGGAACGCGCGGCCTATCTGAAGCGCTCTATCGCCGAGCGGCGCGCAGAGGGCGCGGAAGCTGATGATGTCGATCTGACCAATGAGGACGTCGGCGAGGAGGCGAGCATTTCGGATGAGCGTTATCTCGAACTTCAGCAGTTGGAGCAGTATGTGCTGACCATGACCGGATATGGCTATGGCAAGCGCTCGTCCTCATACGACTTCCGGCTGACAGGCCGTGGCGGCAAGGGCATCCGCGCCACGGATGTTTCCAAGACTGCAGAAATCGGGCCGCTTATTGCTGCGTTTCCGGTGGCTGATTCGGACCAGGTCATGATGGTGTCAGACGGGGGGACGCTGATCCGCGTGCCGGTTGCCGGGATCCGTATCGCCAGCCGCGCCACCAAGGGTGTCACCGTGTTCAACACGGCGGAAGGCGAGAAGGTTGTTTCGGTCGAGCGGATATCCGAGCCGGAAGGCGACGAGGATTTGCCAGACGCAATTGAGCCGGTGACGCCTGAGGTTTGACCGGCGGCATTGCCGCCGAACTTCAGAAGCTTTTCTTGGCCTGTTCGGCGTCGTTTACGGATTCGAGGTGCAGCATGATGAATGTGGCGGTCATCATTGCGGTGGCCATTGCGGCGGCGAGGAGGATCAACATTTTCATTTCCCTTCATCAGTCGAGTTGACTGTGCTGGCTTTTTGCATTTCGGGACTGAACCACGCCTGACCGGCCTGTTCATCACCCATTCACATGATTAACGGCCGGAATGGACAGAAAGTTCCAAACCGGCTAGGAAATTCTGATGAAAACAGCATTTTACCCCGGCTCGTTTGATCCGGCGACCAACGGGCACATCGATATTCTTGGCCGTGCGCTGGAGCTGGCGGACACCGTCATTGTCGCGATTGGCGTTCATCCGGCCAAGAAGGGCCTGTTGACGTTTGAAGTGCGCAAGTCGGTTTTGATAGAGTCCGCGCGTGAGGCATTTGGTGACAAGGCCACTGGCATGAGCGTTATCTCGTTTGACGGGCTGGTGGTGGATGCTGCCAAACTGCACGGTGCGTCGATTCTCATACGGGGCCTGAGGGATGCGACGGATTTTGACTATGAAATGCAGATGGCGGGAATGAACGGGGCGATGGCGCCGGACATCCAGACCGTGTTTTTGCCGGCCTCGCCCGCGACAAGGCCGATTACTGCCACATTGGTGCGGCAGATCGCAGCGATGGGTGGCGATATCTCGGCATTTGTGCCAAAAGCCGCTGCCGACGCCCTCAAGACCCACTTCAAAGCCTGATATAGAAGGACGATCATGACCAATCTTCTCCGCAGCCTCGTGGCTGCTCTAATTTTGTCAGTGTTCCCGCTTGCAGCGCAGGCGGCTGATCCTGAGAATACACTGGTGATTTCGCTCAAGGACGGCGATGTGACAATCGCGCTGCGTCCGGACATTGCCCCCGGCCATGTGACCCGCATCAAGGAACTTGCCCGCAAGGGTGCCTATGATGGCGTGGTTTTTCACCGCGTGATTGAAGGCTTCATGGCGCAGACCGGCGACGTGCAGTTCGGCAACTCGGCCAAGAACTACAACCCCGGCCAGGCCGGCATGGGCGGTTCGGACATGCCGGACCTCAAGGCGGAATTTTCCAAGGAGCCGTTCGTGCGCGGCACGATCGGCATGGCGCGGGCGCAGAGCCCGGATTCGGCCAACTCGCAATTTTTCATCACCTTCGGCGACGCATCGTTTCTGAACGGCCAGTACACGGTTGTCGGCACTGTCGAGAGCGGCATGGAACTGGTCGACACCATCAAGCGCGGCGATGAAGCGCAGAATGGCGTGGTGACTGAGCCTGACAAGATGGTCAAGGTCAAGATCGCTTCCGATAAGTAATTGAAAACACAGGACAACAAGATGGCTTACAAAGACCCTGAAAACACGCTGATCTTTGAAACAACGAAGGGCAACGTCGTGATCGAACTGCTTCCGGACCTCGCGCCCGGCCATGTTGAGCGCATCAAGGAACTGGCGCGTGCCGGTGACTATGACGGCGTGGTGTTCCACCGCGTGATCGACGGTTTCATGGCGCAGACCGGCGATGTGAAATTCGGCAAGAAGGGCGGCAAGGATTTCAATCCGTCGCGCGCGGGCATGGGCGGTTCGGACAAGCCCGACCTGAAGGCTGAATTCTCCAACGTCAACCACGCCCGTGGTGCCTGCTCGATGGCGCGTTCGCAGAACCCGAACTCGGCAAACTCGCAGTTCTTCATCTGCTTTGCCGATGCGTCGTTCCTGAACAGGCAGTATACGGTCTGGGGCCAGGTGGTCGAAGGCATGGACAACGTCGACAAGATCAAGCGCGGCGAGCCGGTGGCAGACCCGGATTCGATTGTCTCGGCGAAGATTGCGGCTGATGTCTGATCATGAAAACAGCGTTGGTAGTCATCAGTTTTTTGCTGGCGTCCGCCAACGCCGCCTTTGCCACGGGTGATATTTTCTGCCGAAGCGCGGATGAGCGCGCCAGTGTGTCGATGCTTGTCAGTCGTGCAGACACACTGACAGTTCTGCGGACAATTATCAGCATCGGCGAAGAGTCCTGGTCGTCCGATTCCAATGTTCAGGCAGGCACACCAATCCTTGCCGGACAGGCTTATGAGAATGACGGGATCTTGCTTGTCGATTTCATTGGCGAACCCGCCGGCCCGGTGGTGGCGCGGCTGAAGGCATTCTCTTCCGAAGAAGGAGGCGACTATGTTTCCGGCGGCGTCTTCTTGTTCAAGGGCAAAGGCGCGTGGGTTGTGGACTGCTCGGACCGCGGATGAAAGTCTCTGATTTTGATTTCAACCTGCCCGAAGACCGCATCGCGCTGCGACCAGCTGAGCCGCGCGAAAGTGCGCGACTGCTGCTGATTGCGGGCGGGCGTGTGTCTGACCGAACCGTTGGCGACCTGCCGGACCTGCTGCGACGCGGCGATGTGCTTGTGTTCAACGACACCAAGGTCATCCCGGCGCAGCTGTTCGGGTTGCGCGAGCGGGATGGCAATTTTGCTCATGTCGAGGCGACGCTGCACATGCGGGAAAGCCCCGATGCATGGCGGGCGTTTCTCAGGCCAGCCAAGCGGGTGAAGGCGGGCGACCGGATCCGCTTTGGGCATGACGAGAGCGCCTGCATGCTTGGGCAACTCGATGCGACGGTTGCCGAAAAGGGTGACGCTGGCGAGGTGCTGCTGCGGTTTGATTTTTCGGGACCGGTGCTGGACGATGCCATCCGCGCTGTCGGCCATGTGCCGATCCCGCCCTATATCGCCGCCAAGCGCGCCGACGATGACAAGGATCTGCACGATTACCAAACCATCTATGCCCGCGAGGAAGGCGCTGTCGCCGCGCCGACGGCAGGTCTTCATTTCACGTCCGACTTGTTCGCGCGGCTCGATGCTGCGGGAATCGAACGGCATTTCGTGACGCTGCATGTCGGGGCAGGGACGTTCCTGCCGGTAAAGGCGGACGACACGGCCGATCACAAGATGCACCACGAGATCGGACAAGTCAGCGCTGAAACGGCAGCTAGCCTCAACAACGCCAAGGCCGAGGGGCAGCGGATCATTGCGGTCGGCACAACCTCCCTGCGCTTACTCGAAAGCGCTTCCGACGAAGACGGCATGGTGCACGCATGGTCTGGCGCAACGGACATTTTCATCACGCCGGGCTACCGGTTCAAATTCATCGACGGGCTGATGACCAATTTCCACCTGCCACGCTCAACATTGTTCATGCTGGTCTCGGCGCTGGCGGGGCTTGATGTGATGCGCAGCGCTTACACGCATGCCATTGAGAAAGAATACAGGTTTTACTCCTACGGTGACACATGTCTTTTGTGGAGATAAGGTCGTGGGATTAGCGATATTGTATTCCGGTACGATCAAGTCTGAAAAGGCAAAACAATTCTTGGAGCTGGTCCGATCCGAGTGTGGCATGCGCAACTGGCCAATCACTGTAGCCGAGCAGAGTGTGGTAGAAAAATCTCTGTTTGGGCTCGTTAAGAAACCAGTCCTTCGACCGTTCATCAGGATAGAGCCGGACGAGGATTGTGACCCGTTGTGCTTCACTTTTGACATAAACTGGAAGGTCGACGATTTCGTCAAGACATCGTTCGCTGACATTGAAATTCATAAGAGCATCATTGAGCTCTTTGAGTCCTTTTCCGCTGCGGGCTTCCGTTTCGAAATTTTGGATGACAGTGAGTACTACCCCAGCAAAGACAATGCAGTCTTGGAACGAAATCGTCTGAAATTTTTCGAGATGCTTGAAAACGAGTATGAAAAAGGTGCAGTTGGACCGTTCAAGACACCTGAGGGCCGGATCGTGGATTGTTATTATCCGGAAAACGAATGACAAAATTCTGCTTCAACTTGCTCAACACCGACGGCAAGGCCCGGCGCGGGGAGATCACCATGCCGCGCGGGACGGTGCGCACGCCTGCCTTTATGCCAGTCGGCACGGCGGGCACTGTTAAGGCCATGTATATGGATCAGGTGCGCGGCGTCGGTGCGGACATCATCCTTGGCAACACCTATCATTTGATGCTGCGCCCGTCGGCGGAGCGCATCGCCCGGCTTGGCGGCCTGCACGAATTTGCCCGCTGGCCGTATCCGATATTAACGGACAGCGGCGGGTTTCAGGTGATGTCACTTGCCAAGCTTAGAAAGCTCAACGAGAACGGCGTGACGTTTCGTTCGCATATCGACGGGCGTGCCTATGAGATGACGCCGGAACGGTCGATTGAAATCCAGACGCTGCTTGGTTCCGATGTTCAGATGCAGCTCGATGAATGCGTGGCGCTGCCTGCGACACCGAAGGAGATTGAGCGGGCGATGGAATTGTCGCTGCGCTGGGCGGAGCGCTCGTACAAGCAATTTGGCAGTCAGCCTGGCAAGGCCATGTTTGGCATCGTCCAAGGCGGAGACCAACCGGATTTGCGCATCCGCTCGGCAGAGGCGCTGACAGCGCTGGATCTGCCGGGCTATTCGGTTGGCGGGCTGGCAGTCGGCGAGCCACAATCCGTCATGCTGGCAATGCTGGATGTGACACTGCCGGCGCTGCCAAGCGACAAGCCTCGCTACCTGATGGGCGTCGGCACGCCGGATGATATTTTGAAATCGGTGGCGCTCGGCATCGACATGTTCGACTGCGTCATGCCGACGCGGGCCGGGCGGCACGGCCTTGCCTATACGCGTCGCGGCAAGATCAACCTGCGCAATGCCCGTCACGCCGACGATCCGCGGCCGCTTGACGAAGAGAGCAATTGCCCGGCAGCGCGGGACTATTCCCGCGCGTACTTGCACCATCTCATCAAGTCCGGCGAAGCGCTTGGCGGCATGCTGCTGACGTGGAACAATTTGTCCTACTACCAGCACTTGATGCATGGTATCCGCAGATCGATTGAAGACAGACGGTATGATGCGTTCACTGCCGCGACGCAAGAACGATGGGCGCGCGGCGACCTGCCAGTTGTTTAGGCCGAAGAGTCATCCCCCGGCACGATCTGGACGCTGTTGATTTTCCACGCGCCATCCGGCTGACGTACCAGCGTGTAAAGCGCCGTCCATGGCTTGTTATCCGGACCTGTGATCAGGACTTCCTGGACAACAGTCCCGTCCACCGGCTCTTTTGTGCGGCCGAAATCATAGTTTTTTGGATTGTAGACCGGCTGATAGCCACGCTTGACCATGTCCATGAAGATCCCGACTTCGGGGAAAAAGCCTTGGACATAAGGCGACGCATAGGAATAGGCGACAGCATCCTGACCTGATTTGAACGCCTCGATCTGGCTGCGGATGATGTCCTGCGCTTTTGCTTTGGATGCGTCATCAGCATTGGCCAAAAAGGTTGACGCGGCGAGAGCGATAAGCGCAATCAAAATGGCGCGGAAACGAAATGCAAAGGACATGATGGAACCCCAATTGCTTATTTCTGAGTATACGGTCGGCTGCTCACTAAAGTTTCACTGCGATCTTCAACACGATAGGGCCGCACGGCGCGACGGCAAGGTCCGAAATTTGCAGTCACGCACTCGTGTTTTTGGCCAAGGGTGTTGACCTTCCAGGTGGCTGCCCTTATTACGCCCTCACTTGCGCAGGTTTCCTGCGTCGGGAGCGTGTAGCTCAGCTGGTAGAGCAACTGACTTTTAATCAGTAGGTCCAGGGTTCGACCCCCTGCGCGCTCACCAACGATTTCAATGGCTTAGGTGACTGTTACACCGTTCCAATATTTCCTAGTAAGCACATAGTAAGCGCGTTGGCCGGATTTCACGAGTACGAGAACGCATCTAATTTGGGATTTGGCCCCAACCCTATTCCGAGAATTGCGAGGCCCGCCGCGATGAAAAGTCGATTGCCTATAAAATGTCCGCAAGTAGCGTTCAGTGTGTGAACATGCCTGACTACACAATTCTTGTACGAGCCAAGATTGCGGCAAAGTGTTTTTTGTCAGAGGCGCTTTACTGGCGGGCTTTTGGCCGCATTCCAGTCGAACTCCATGATGACAAAGGATTTTGGAGGGACAACGCGGAAAACTATGACGGTGTTCAACAGCCTCCACCAGACGGAGAAGAGCTCTCAGACGATGAATGCCGCTTCGCGGGAATCCCAATTGATCCAAGAATGCAGGCTCTGCTTACGGATCGACCCTCACTTCCGCTTGAGCACTACTCAATGATGATCGAAACAATCCAACGAATAAAACCTCCTTATCAAGAGGGTTGGCATCCTCACGACGGCATCAACCAATACCGCGAAAAGCAGGTGGAGGCCGAGAAATATCATGCCGATGTCGCGGGTTGGATGCCACACCTTGATGAGTATTTGGATGAGTTTAAGGCGGAGATATGTCTCGATCTTCGACGAGGAAAGCTTAAGGCAATGGGGAGGCGGCTTCCTCACCCTTCCGTGGACGTTTCCTATGAACAGCTCTCCGAGAGTGGGCTTGGGCTCGGTTCACTGCAGATTGAATCCATTCCCGAATCTGCTTGGTTGACCCAGAATATCGATTGGAGCGCTGGCACCATCATCAGCAAGGTGGCCTCATTTACTTGGATTCAGTTGAACGTTCCAGATTTGTTGAACAGATATCCTCCCAAGAGTTTGCTGAAGCCAGGACAGGTGTTTCCAATCGGTGCAAGTGTTGCAGTCGCCGGGCTCACGACCAGCTCGGCTACATCAACGTCAAGCAGGGGGCGACCGCCACTTCCATGGGACAGCTTTCACGTTGAGGTAGCGAGGCTTTATGCAACAAGCTCCATGCCCGAGAAGAAAGAAGCCGCAATTGCGCTGTTGCAAGAATGGTTTCTCCAAGACACGGGAAAGGCCGTAAGCCGATCAGCAATTGGCGCGAAGCTGAAACCCTATATCGATCAAATAGGCAGAAAATAGACAATGCTGATTATCTGTCCAAATCGCAGTTTTTTTGCCTGATATTTGTTCGACGAGTGTTCTCGCAACGGGCAACATTCCTTCACCTGCCGGGGCTGTCCGGTCGATTCTTGGTGATGGACTCATGGACACGAAATATTCTCTATCTTTGCTCGACGCTCAAAAAGCTGCTGGATGGACCGGCCTTTCCACTAGCACGCTGGCCAAACTACGGCTCACCGGCAAGGGGCCAGCCTACATCAAACTGGGCCGACGGGTTGGATATCGGCCAGAAGACCTCGACGATTGGATTGAGGCGCACCGCTTCAATTCGACGTCCGAATATGCAGCTAAGGCTGGCTAAGGCCGTATGCCATGCAGAAGGCACATCGAGGAATAGACCTCCGGAAGATACGGCCAAGCCAGTGCTACACCGTTCAAGAAGTTAGCGGCCTGACGGGGGTTACCGTTTGGACAGTCAGAGCTTGGCTGAGGCAAGGTCTCCCAGTGCTGGAGGATAAAAAGCCGCTGCTCATTCCAGGTGACAATTTGAAGGCGTGGCTAAAACTGCGCCGCGCTACCCGTAAGCATACGTGTCAACCGGACGAGCTCTATTGCTGCCGGTGCAGAAGGCCGATGAAGGCCAAACCGGGTTCGGTCGTGATTGTGCCACGCAATGCCAAAACCGTTGCTATTCGCGCCTCATGCGCCTCGTGCGATGCAAGGATGAACAAGGGCGGATCGCTGGCCAATCTGTCAGAAATCCGAGCCGCCTTCGGACTAATGACGCCAGCCCAAGTGAGCCTAGCGGGGTGTGAGAACCCTACCGTGAATCAACACTTGGAGAAGGAACCATCAGAATGATCCCTCGCAACCCGAAAAACGAACGCATCAAGCGCACATATGCTGATTTCCTGAAACATGCAGACGGCAAGGCGGAACAGACGATCCGGCAGATTGAAAAGGCCATCCAGCGCTATGAACTATTCACCAGCCAAGCCGATTTCGGAACCTTCAACCAACAGCGGGCGAGGGGTTTCAAAGAGGATTTGGCGGGGCAAAATCTGGCTAAGGCGACGATCTTTTCCGCACTAACTTCGCTCAAGCGCTTCTTTGGCTGGCTGGCTATCCAACCGGGATACAAGTCGAAGATCAGTTTGTCCGATGTCGAGTTCCTTAGCCTTTCTGACAAAGATATTCGGGCGGCCAAGGCTCCCGCAGATAGGTCGATCCCAACGCTGGAGCAGGTGCTGCACGTCGTCGAATTTATGCCTGCCGACACCGCCATCGAGAAGCGAAACCGGGCAATGATCGCATTCACAGCAATCACAGGCACACGAGACGGAGCCGCCGTGACCCTCCGCCTCAAGCATTTTGACCCTGCCCGCAAACTTGTCGTCCAGAACCCAAACGAAGTGAAAACCAAGTTCAGCAAACGGATATGCGCCTTCCTCCTGCCGGTGGACGATAAGCTGAAAGCCATCTTTCTGGATTGGGTGCAGTTCCTCAGAACTGAACTACTTTTCAGCAATGACGATCCGCTATTCCCAAAAACCGCGATGGTTTTGGACGAAGACAATTGCTTCAAGGCTGATGGCCTTTCGCGGGATTTCTGGGCGAATGCGACGCCAGTCAGGGACATCTTCAAGGCCGCTTTCCATGCCGCTAGCTTACCCTATTACTCGCCACACACCTTTCGCCATATGTTGGTGCAGATTGCCTACCAGCGCAAACTTCCGCCGCCCCAGCTCAAGGCTTGGAGCTTGAATCTTGGTCACGAAAGCCTACTGACAACGTTGACGAGTTACGGAAGTATGCCGCTGGAAATGCAAGGGCAGCTCATTGCGGAATCCGCACCGCAAAGTCCGGAAGATGACGAGTTGGCCGAAGCACTGGAGATTGTGAGGCTGATGAGGTCGCGCAAGAAGCGCTAACCAGAGACGCCTTGCATAGGCAGAAGTGGCCTTGCCAGTTCAACTCGTCGCTGTGATAGTGCCTTATCAAAGGGCTGATTTGTTGTGAGGTCAACGAACTGAGGGGTAGAGATTTGTATTTCAGGCAGCAGATCGGAAATGAGCAGTTTGGGGCAAGACGGTGACGACCGCAGAAAGCAACATTGAGCGGGACCTCATCTCCAAGCTCAAAGAACTCAAGTATAGCTATCGTCCGGACATCCGCGACCGCGCGACGCTGGAGCACAACTTCCGTGACAAGTTCGAAGCGCTGAATCGCGTCCGGCTCACCGACTCCGAGTTCGCCCGCCTTATAGATGAGATCATCACACCCGATGTCTACACCGCCGCCCGCACCCTGCGCGAGCGCAACAGCTTCACCCGCGATGATGGCACGCCGCTGAACTACACGCTCGTCAACATCAAGGACTGGTGCAAGAACACATTCGAGGTGGTCAATCAGCTACGCATCAATACGGATAACAGCCATCACCGCTATGACGTGATACTGTTGATAAACGGCGTTCCGACCGTTCAAATCGAACTGAAAACCCTCGGCATCAGCCCCCGCAGGGCCATGGAGCAGGTCGTCGATTACAAGAACGACCCCGGCAACGGCTACACTAAGACACTTCTGTGCTTCCTTCAGCTCTTCATCGTCAGCAACCGCGACCGCACCTTCTACTTCGCGAACAACAACACCCGGCACTTCGCTTTCAATGCCGAAGAGCGTTTTCTGCCAATCTATGAATTCGCCGATGTGAACAACAAAAAGATCGCTCATCTTGATAGCTTTGCCGAAACGTTCCTCGTCAAGTGCACACTCGGCCAGACGATCAGCCGATATATGGTACTGATTGCCAGTGAGCAAAAGCTCCTGATGATGCGCCCGTATCAAGTCTATGCGGTGAAGGCGATTGTGGACTGCATCACCCAGAATTGCGGCAACGGCTACATCTGGCACACCACGGGAAGCGGCAAGACGCTCACCTCGTTCAAAGCCTCGACCTTGCTCAAAGATAACTCCGACATCGAGAAGTGCCTCTTCGTGGTAGACCGCAAGGACCTCGACCGGCAGACGCGTGAAGAGTTCAACAAATTCCAAGAAGGCTGCGTCGAGGAAAACACCAACACCGCCTCTCTGGTTCGCCGCCTCCTTTCGGACGATTATGCCGACAAGGTGATCGTCTGCACGATTCAGAAACTCGGCCTTGCGCTGGACGAAAACAGTAAGCGCAATAAACAGCAGAAAAAGGACGGCAAACAGACTTACAAAGAGCAGCTCGAACCGCTGAGCGACAAACGTATCGTTTTCATCTTTGACGAGTGCCACCGCTCGCAGTTCGGTGAGAACCATAAAGCTATCAAGGAGTTCTTCCCGAAAGCCCAACTCTTTGGCTTTACAGGCACACCCATCTTTGAACAAAACGCCAGCCGTGTGAAGGTTGAGGATGATCAGGCCTCAATGAAGACCACTGTTGAGCTCTTCGAGAAACTGCTTCACCCGTATACCATTACAAACGCTATCGAAGATCGTAATGTCCTGCGCTTCCATGTCGATTATTTCAAGCCCACTGGCAAAACACTTCCCAAGCAGGGTGAGCCTCTGGCGAAGAGGGCCGTAATCGAAGCCATCATCACCAAACACGATACCGCCACAGGCGGTCGCCGCTTCAATGCGCTGCTCGCAACTGCATCCATCAATGACGCCATAGAATATCAAGCGCTGTTCAAGACCATGCAGGCGGAAAAGCAAGCCACAGACCCCGAATTTCAGCCGCTGAATATTGCTTGCGTCTTCTCCCCGCCTGCCGAGGGCGACAAGGATGTGCAGCAGATACAGGAAGACTTGCCGCAGGAAAAAGAGGACAACGCAGTCGAGCCGGAAAAGAAGAAGGAAGCCCTCAAGGCCATCTTTGCCGATTACAACACCCGCTATGGTTCCAATCACAGCATTGGTGAGTTCGATCTCTATTATCAGGATGTGCAAAAGCGCATCAAAGACCAGCAATGGCCCAATGCCGATTTTCCCCATGCGCAGAAAATCGACATCACCATCGTGGTGGACATGCTGCTCACAGGGTTTGATTCCAAATATTTGAACACGCTTTATGTGGACAAAAACTTGAAGCACCACGGCTTGATTCAAGCCTTCTCGCGCACCAACCGCGTGCTGAACGCTACCAAGCCTTATGGCAACATCCTCGACTTCCGTCAGCAGCAAGACGCCGTGGATGCGGCCATCGCCCTTTTCTCAGGCGAAGCTGCCGGAGAAAAAGCGCACGAAATCTGGCTGGTGGAAAAGGCCCCCGTGGTCATCAAGAAACTGGAAAGTGCTGTGCAGAAGCTTGATGACTTTATGAAATCCCAAGGCCTCGACACGACGCCAGATGAGGTGCCAAATCTCAAGGGCGACGACGCACGTGCTGCCTTCATCGGGCATTTTAAGGAAGTGCAGCGCCTCAAGACCCAGCTTGACCAATATACTGACATCACGGAAGAAAATAAAACCACCATCGAGAAGATTCTGCCACGAGAAAACCTGCTCGGCTTTCGCGGTGCTTATCTGGAAACGGCGCACCGCCTCAAGGCCCAACAGGGGAAAGGCGATGGCAAACCGAGCGAAGACGTGGACCAGCTTGATTTCGAGTTTGTGCTCTTTGCGTCTGCTGTGATTGACTATGATTACATCATGGGCCTCATCGCCAAGTTCTCCGCTCAGGGGCCGGAAAAATCGAAGATGAGCCGCGAGCAGCTTGTGGGCCTCATTCAGTCTGATGCCAAGTTCATGGACGAGCGCGAAGACATCGCCGCCTTCATCGCCACCTTGAAAGCGGGCGAGGGCCTGAGTGAAAAAACCATCCGCGATGGTTACACAAGTTTCAAAGCGGAAAAGGAAGCAGCGGAACTGGCGGGCGTTTCAGCCAAACACGGGCTGACCACTACCGCCCTGCAAGCCTTTGTGGACACCATCCTGCAACGCATGATCTTTGATGGCGAGCAACTGACCGACCTGATGGAACCGCTGGGCCTCAACTGGAAAGCCCGCCGCGTGGCAGAACTCGACCTCATGGCCGAACTCCTGCCTCTGCTGACCAAACGGGCCAAAGGCCGCGATATTTCAGGGCTTAGTGCTTATGAGCAGTGAGGCGAAAACCACGGTTGTAAATGACGACGGCGAACCCGCTTTGATGCCGAAGCTGCGCTTTCCTGAGTTTACCAAATTGAGAGGGTGGAAAGAGACTCAACTCCAAAAAATAGCAAGACCCGTAGCCGACAGGGCAGTGACGGGAGACGGCGATAATGTTCTCAGCCTTTCAGGCGAACATGGCCTTGTTCTACAGAGCGACTATTTCGGAAAGAAAATTGCAGGTGATAGCGCAGAGCGATACCTCAAACTTCTGCGCAACGACTTTGTCTATAACGACAGAACCACAAAAGCTTCTACTTTCGGTACCATCAAACGTCTTTCAAAATATTCAGGCGGAATCGTTTCGCCAATCTACAAATGCTTCCGTTTCCATTCGGACGAGAATCCTGTCTTTTGGGAGTGGTATTTTGATTCAGGGAGCCATGATGCGGCATTAGGCGCTTTAGTGAATGAAGGTGCGCGAGCGGGACGATTTAACATCTCGATCACTCAGTTTCTTTCGACAAGCGCGTCTCGGCCTGACGAACCCGAACAACAAAAAATCGCCGACTGCCTGACCTCTGTGGACGAGCTGATTGCTGCCCAAGCTGGATATGTGGACGCGCTCAAGACCCATAAAAAAGGGCTGATGCAGCAGCTTTTCCCAAGGCAAGGCGAAACCCAACCCCGTTTGCGCTTTCCGGAGTTTCAGGATGCGGGGGAGTGGGAAGAGGTTGACTTTGCCGATGCCATTTTTTTTCAAGAAGGCCCCGGGATTATGGCGGTGGATTTTCGCGATGAGGGAGTTCCGTTGGTTCGGCTATCTGGACTTGCTGGACAAAGCGTTTCGCTCCACGGCTGCAACTATTTAGACCCTGAGAAGGTTGAACAAAAGTGGTCTCACTTCCGACTTGAGGCGGGCGACATTCTCGTCTCTTGCAGTGCCTCCTTTGGACGCCCCGCGATAGTCACCGATGTTGCGGCGGGCGCTGTCTTTTACACGGGTCTTATACGATTCAAGGCCAAGGATAGCCGATTGGATGTCGGTTATCTAGAAGTGTTCATGGGTAGTCCCTGCTTTCTGCGACAAGCGGAATCCGCTGCGGTGGGTGGTGGGATAAAACACTTTGGCCCAAGCCATTTGAGACAGATGAAGGTTCCTCTGCCGCGTCCCGCCGAACAAAACCGCATCGCCGACTGCCTCACTTCCCTTGACGACCTCATCGCCGCGCAAACCCAAAAGCTCGACGCCCTCAAGACCCACAAAAATGGGCTGATGCAGCAGCTTTTTCCATCACTGGAAAAGGTTGAAGCATGAGTGGCATGCCCTTTGCGGATCTGAACGCCTTGGCCGCGCATTTGCGAGCGGAACTGGCGAACAAGAAATTCATTCTGCTCTATGCTTACAATGGCACGGGCAAGACGCGCCTCTCCACGGCATTCAAAGATCTCGGCAAAAACGGTGACAAGCGCGACACACTCTACTTCAACGCCTTCACCGAAGACTTGTTCTCTTGGGACAACGATTTAGAAAACGACCGCGAACGGGTGCTCAAGATAAACAGGAACTCGCGCTTTTTCGCTGGGCTGGACGAGTTGGAAATGGACAATCGCATCCGCCCGCTGCTGAGCCGCTATGCCAACTTCGATTTCAGGATCGACACAACCGTTTGGGAGGTAAGCTTTTCACGTGAGCTGGAGAGCGACGGTGTGACAATACGTGTGGATGACATCAAGGTCTCGCGCGGTGAAGAGAACATGTTCCTCTGGTGCTTCTTCCTTGCCATTGTTCAGCTTGCCATGGATGACGATGGGGCCGGGCCATACAGCTGGGTCAAATACATCTATATCGATGATCCGATTTCGTCACTTGATGAACACAACGCGATTACCGTGGCGAACCATTTGGCCCAAATGCTGGCGCGGGAAGACAGTCGTCTCAAGACAGTGGTCTCAAGCCATCACACCTTGTTTTTCAATGTGCTTTGCAATGAGCTGAAGCGCGCCAAGCGATATTTCCTTAGCCACAACAGACAGTCAGGCGGTTATACTATCCGCGAAACGGGTAGCACACCTTTCTTCCAGCATGTTGCGACACTGACTTCGCTTTACGAGGCAGAGCAAAGTGACAGGCTGTTCACGCACCATTTCAACATGCTGCGCTCGATATTGGAAAAGACTGCCAGCTTTCACGGCTATGATAATTTTTCAGCGTGCATCAAGCAGGATGCAACTGATGAAGATGGTGTGCTGCACACGCGTCTCATCAACATCCTCAGCCACGGCAACTATTCCCTGTATGAGCCGCAGGAGATGCTGGAAGAGAACAAGAACTACTTCCGCAGAATCCTCCACGATTTCATTGCGCGCTATCCGTTTAATCCGGTGTTGTTCCCAACCGCTCCCGCACCAATCGCAGCACCTGTAATCGAAGAAGTACCAACGCCATGAATGATCAAGCCCAAAAGAAACTCGGTGCAACCCTCTGGAACATCGCCGACCAGTTGCGCGGTGCTATGAACGCAGATGATTTTCGCGATTATATGCTGTCTTTCCTTTTCTTGCGCTATCTTTCGGACAACTACGAGACGGCGGCAAAAAAGGAACTGGGCAACGATTATCCCACTGATGACCACCGCGTGCCGCTGGCCATTTGGTATGCGAACAATCCTGACGACGTTGCTGAATTTGAAAAGCAGATGCGCCGCAAGGTGCATTACGTGATCGAACCGCAGCACCTGTGGAACAGCATCGCCAACATGGCCCGCACGCAAAATGGCGAGCTACTCAACACATTGCAGGCAGGTTTCAAATACATCGAAGAGGAATCTTTTGAGAGCACTTTCAACGGCCTGTTCTCAGAGATCAATCTCGGCTCGGAAAAACTCGGACGCAAATATGAAGACCGCAATGCCAAGCTCTGTTCTATCATCGCGGAAATCGCCAAGGGGTTGGCAGATTTTTCTTCCGACATCGATGTCCTCGGCGATGCTTACGAATATCTGATCGGCCAGTTTGCCGCCGGTTCCGGCAAGAAGGCAGGCGAGTTTTACACTCCACAACAGATATCCGACATCCTATCCACCATCGTGACGCTCGACAGCCAAGAGCCTGCCACTGGCAAGAAGGGCCATCTTACTAGCGTTCTCGACTTCGCCTGTGGTTCAGGCTCTCTGCTGCTTAACGTGCGAAAACGTATGGGTCCCCATGGCATTGGCAAGATTTACGGGCAGGAAAGTAACATCACAACCCACAACCTTGCCCGCATGAACATGCTGCTACACGGGGTGAAGGACACAGAGTTCGAAATATACCACGGCGACACGCTGGAAAACGACTGGGACATTCTGCGTGAACTGAATCCTGCCAAGAAACCCCAGTTCGACGCCATCGTCGCCAATCCACCTTTCAGCTATCGCTGGGAGCCCACCGACGCGATGGGCGACGATGTGCGGTTCAAGAACTATGGGCTAGCGCCTAAATCCGCCGCAGATTTTGCGTTCCTTCTACACGGCTTCCACTTCCTGAAGGACGAAGGCGTGATGGCCATCATCCTGCCCCATGGCGTGCTTTTCCGTGGCGGCGCTGAAGAGCGCATTCGCACCAAGCTGCTCAAGGACGGCCACATTGACACGGTCATCGGCCTTCCCGCCAACCTGTTCTACTCTACCGGCATCCCGGTCTGCATCCTTGTGCTCAAGAAGTGCAAGAAGCCCGACGACGTGCTCTTCATCAACGCCGCCGAGCACTTCGTAAAGGGGAAACGCCAGAACCAACTCACTGCCGAGCATATCGGCAAAATCATCGACACCTACCAATTCCGCAAGGAAGAAGATCGCTACTCTAAGCGCATCGGCATGGAGCAGATCGCCGAAGAAGGCTACAACCTCAATATCTCCCGCTACATCAGCACAGCAGTTGGCGAGGAGGAGATTGATCTAGTGACGGTAAATGCAAAGCTGGTTGAAGTGGAAGAGAAGATCAATGCGGCGAAAGTTACGCACAATGATTTTCTACGGGAGCTGGGCTTGCAGCCGTTGCCTTGATGGCGTGTTCAGCTAGGATATCCTGAATGGCGCGTTCTATCGCTGCGAAGTGTTCCAATCGGAGCAGGCTATCTCGCGCATCGGGAATAAATGAAGCGGAAGAAGCGGAGGTGAACACATATGACAGTCATTGTATTGATTAGGCGTGTGGCAAAAGCAGACCAAGTTGAGGCCTTTCTTGCCGCTTATGATAGGGAAAGGCCACGCGGAAAGCCTGGCTTCATTACGGAGTATCTTACTAGAGTAGAAGGTGCAGACATGCCAGGCTTGCGGGAACTTGGCCTTTTGCACCCAAGCAGTGACGGGGTAGCGTTTCTGAATGTGGCATTTTGGGAAAGCGAAGACGCTTTTATAGATGCTTTTAAGCCTACGCCTGGTAAATTTTGTGCCGAAACCGAGTGTGAGCCAAGAAAACGTTCAATTCTCAATATTGAGAACATGGCAGGCGTACTGCCTCTTTATGCGCCCGAATAGATGCTTCATCGGTCGTCTGCGTGATCGGTCTATCCCCCCTGACGTGCCATCGCGCCTGAAAGCCTTAAGCCTACAACACCCGCCGCCTTATGCAGCGGGTCTTCACTCAAATGAGCATATCTTGCCGTCGTCTGCGGCTGCGAGTGTCCAAGCAGCGCGCCTATGAGGGGAAGGCTCATGCCGCTGGCGACGGCGATAGACGCGAAAGAATGGCGCAAATCGTGAATGCGCGCGTCTGCCAATCCGGCGTTACTGCGGATTGCTGACCAAGGCTTTTGCAGGTTGACTAAATGCGCACATTTGCGCTCGCCGCAAATTACAAACGGATTGCCTTCCATACGAGGCAAATCGGCAAGAACCTGCAGGGCAGGCGGGTTCAAATAGACAGTCTTCGCGCCGGTCTTTGAATCAGGAAGCCGTAAGCAGCGCGCATCGAAATCAACCCAAGCCCATTCAAGGCTGAGGATTTCATTCAGGCGCGCGCCAGTCAGGGCCAAGAGCCTGACTGCGGCAATCACATAGGGGCTATGGCGTTTGTCTTTTTCCGCACTCGCCAGCGCTTCGCCAAGATTGGCTAGTTCCAATTCAGACAAAAAGCGTTCGCGGCGTTTCTCGGCGAACTTATCGACAAGATAGGCGGGGTTCGAATGGTCAGGCCGATAGCCGTTCTTTTCGCACCAATTGAAAAACTTGCGCAAAACTGCCAAGAGCCGGTTCGCCTGATAGGGCGTCGCAGAAAGCGATTGCTGCAAACGGGAAATATCAGGCCGCGTGATTTCGCCGATAGGTTTTCGCAGCAATGCCGACGGCAAGAGCTTATCGATCATACGGCGATACTCCGCGCTGGAGCGGTCTTTGAGCTTTATGTCCACATGCTCTTGCAAGAATTGGTCAACCAGCGTGCCAGTCGTCTTTTCGTTCCGTTTCATGTCCCTTGTCGCCAGTGGATCTTCGCCGCGCGCAATCTGGCGCGAAAGCGCTTGGGCTTCGGAGCGGGCTTGATCGGCGGTCAGCACGCCATGCGTACCAATGGTGACCCGCCGCGTCCGGCCATTTCGACCGTCAACACGGTATTGCAGCAAATAGACCTTGCGGCCCGCTGGTGTGACCTTAAGCCCGAACCCCGGCAAATCGCTATCCCAGACATATTGATCCTTGGCACTGGCGTTGGCGCTATCGACAATTCGCTTCGTGATCTTGGACATTGGATTTCCGTGCTTACTGGAGGGGCAGCTAGTAAGCACATAGTAAACCAATTTGAGGGAATGTTCAAGAATCTCAGGGAATAAAGATACAATCAACACACTGATTTTATTGCCTCAATTGGAACACGGATAGTTGACAAGGAAAGTCGAAACATCGCTGAACATCAAACTTTTAATCAGTAGGTCCAGGGTTCGACCCCCTGCGCGCTCACCAAAATCTCCAAATGAAGTCTTTGAAATGCACCGGTCAACGTCTTGCCCGGCTTAAGCGCTTGGTCTGAAATCATACCTCACACCACAACAAAATCAGCGCTGGTCAGCACGGTTCCGTTGGTCACATCGGCAAACAGCACCAGTCCTCCTGCCGATGCGGCTCCGTTGGTGTCGTAGTAGAGGTCACCGTTGGCGCGGTCGTAGATGATCACTTCGGTTCCGCTTTGCCCCGCGATGGATGTGTTTTCAAACAGGCTGGTGGCGAGCGTACCGGTGGTGGTGAGGATGGTGAAGATGGCGTTGTCCAGCTGAATTGTGTCTGCGGCTGCCACAAAATCGGTGATGGTGTCGTGGTTGGTTGTGGCGCTCAGCGCGGTGTTAAACAGGAAATTGTCGGAGCCGCCAAGGCCGGTCAGACTGTCATTACCCAGTCCGCCGTTCAGCGTGTTCGCCCCAGCATTGCCGGTCAGTGTCTGGACCAGCGCGTTGCCAATAAGGTTCATCGCGGTGACACCTGCCGCATTGGTTGTTTCGAAAAACTCGATGTTGTCATCTGCGGCCAAAGCGAACGAGACGCTCGTCCGCACGCGGTCAGCGGTGCCGCCGCCCGTTGCTTCGACAATCAAATCAGTTGCCGAGTTGATGACGTAAAGATCATTGCCGCCATAGCCGATCAGCGTGTCACGCAGCGCGTCAATGCCGCCGTTCAGTGTGTTGGCACCGGCGTTGCCGTAGATGGCCTGCGCCAGCGCGTTGCCTGTCAGGTTGATTGTTGTTGCGAGCGCGGCGTTGGTGGTCTGCATCAGTTCGATGTCATCGTCGGCAGCAAGCATGAACGATACGCTTGCCTGCACCCGGTCCGCCGTTCCGCCGCCTGCCGCTTCGACGATGATGTCGGACGCAGAGTTGATGACGTAAAAATCACTGCCGCCGTAGCCGATCAGTGTGTCGCGCAGCGCATCGATGCCGCCGTTCAAGACATTGCCTGCAGCATTGCCGTAGATCGCTTGGGCAAACTCATTGCCGGTCAAGTTGATGGCGGTGGTCAATCCGGCATTGTTGGTTTGCATTATTTCGATGTTGTCGCCTGCGCCCAAGGTGAAGGAAACAGTGAACTGTGCGCGGTCTTCACTGCCGCCGCCAACAGCCTCTACAATGTCGTCAGACGCTGAATTTATGATGTAGTAGTCGTTGCCGCCAAGGCCGGTCAGCACGTCCCTGACAGCGTCTTGCCCGCCATCCAGCCTGTTCGCTCCGGCGTTTCCGGTGATGGTTTGCGCGAGCTGGTTGCCGGTGAGGTTGATCGCCCCGATACCGGCACTGTTGGTTGTCGATAGAAGTTCGATTTCCTGGCCGTAAGCGAGCGTGTAGCTGAGTGCTGCGAAGACATGATCGGACACACCTTGTCCAGAACCTTCGATGACAGTGTCAGACACATTGTCGACGAAATACTCGTCATTTCCCAGCCGCCCGCTCATGCTGTCTGCGCCGGCCAATCCATTGAGAACATTGTTGGCACCATTGCCTGTCAGGGTGTTGTTGAGCGAATTGCCTTGAAGCCAGAAAATATCGACGCCCATGATGCGACCGTTTTCCACATTATCGGCGAGCGTGTAGCCGCTTGGAATGATGGAGCTTTTGCCCTCGCGATAGAAGGACATTACCTCAATCGTATCAAAGCCAGCGTTGGCAAATTCGATAACCGTGTCATAGGCATAGGAGGTAAACCTGTTGGCATCGTTGAGAATGAAAGTGTCGTTGCCGTTGCCGCCGTAAAGGATGTCTAGCCTCAAGCCGCCATCCAGCCTGTCGCTGCCGTTTTGGCCGTAAAGGCTGTCGTTGCCGTCAAACCCGTATATTTCTGAACTCGTGGTCTGCGCGGTCAGCGCTTCGGCGTTGTCTGTGCCGTAAATTATGTTCTCGCGCGGATCGAGGATGACTTGACTGACTTCTCCGCTCAAGTCCTTGAACGGCACCAGAATGCGGCCATCGGAAGTCATCGACATGTCCGTTTCGCCGATTGACCCGACGTTGGTGGCAATGATCATAAGCGCGCCGATGGTTGCGCCGGTTGCGGCATAGCGCTGTCCGTAGAGGATGTGCGCGTTGGTCTCCAGCCATTCGATGAAGAAGCCGCCTTCGTCCATTGCAACCACGCGCGCGCCGCCAAGTCCGCCGAAAGTCGCCACGGTGTTCCTTGAAGTCATGCCAGTGCCGGATGCTTCGTCGGCTCCGATCCTGAATGCATAAGTGCCATTGAAACTGTAGAGCAGGACAAAAGGTCCGTAGGCGAGGCAGGCCACGTCTATTGCGTAGGCGTCATCGTCCCAGTCCGGTCCGTCGATTTCGACCGGGTTTCGCGTGCGAACGCCCGTGACGGGATCAATGATGGAAAATTCCGCCGTGTCGGCCTTGTTGCCGAAAAAGTCATAGTCCGGCTCATTGTAGAACGTGATCAACTTGCCGCTTGCGAACGTGTCGATTGCGCCCAGATCATCCTTCTCGCCGGAATTCTGTGCAACGAGGCCATTTTCCGCGCCAGGGGCGTTGGTCGCACCGTCGTAAGTGACTGAAAAAATATCCTGCGAATAGTAGGTGCCGACTTGGGGATAGGGCAGGGCATGTAGTGCAAGCTTTTCGTAAACAACGGTGTAGTTTCCGGCGCTGTCGGCGGTGAGGTCCCATTTCGTCATGCTTGAATTCGGATCGGTGATGAACTTGCTGGAAAGGGAGTTGCCATTGGCATCAAAGCGCTCAATGCCGATGAAGCCGCCAAGCGCTTCCAGGTAGCTGCCATAGGCGACCACGTAGCCGCCGTCCGGCATGGCCACGATCTTCGGGCCTGTTTCGTCTGAGGCAACAACTGCCGAGTTGATCTGGAATGGGAACCCGATTGCGATGCCCTCGGGCGTGAACAACCGGCCCACGATATCGATACCTGCGCCTGTGCCGTTGGTGGTATCTTCCCAAACAGTCAGGAAATTGCCGTTGGCAAGCCCGATGGTGCGGGGAACTGTCTGGCTGCCAGCCGTCGCGCCAACATTGACGGAAAATGCCGGCTTCCAGATTGTCGGGGTGGTGGTCATTTCAAACACTCCTGACCAGGCAAGTCCTGATCGCATGCCTTGGCATGGTACAGTGATCCTAACGCCATTCATCACCCGCGCGGGGGATACGGCGCATTTCGAAAACAGGCCCGCTGGCCGCAGCGGCGGACGCACCTAGCCTTTGGACACTCGACGCGCCTCTCAGGAGCAATTGTACTTCGCATAGATGCGCACCGGAACTTGTTCAATCTGCGGAAATGACTTGCCCTCCAGCAGCACGCTCAACGCGCGGGCGCTTTGCGCCACTTCCTCGTAAACATCATGCCCGATCACGAAATCCATTTCGCCACCCTCCAGCAACAGCCGCGAGTTGGCGTTCAGCTCATGCCCTATGAAGACTACGCTCTTGTCGAGACCATTGTCACGCAGGGCCCGGCCAATCCCGAGATTGCCGCCGACCGTGTTGTAAACTCCTGCCGGGGCACCGTGGCTTTCGATATAGTTCATCACATGACGGTAAGAGTGCTCATTGTCGTCATTGGAATTCACCCGGTCGTCAATTTGGAGCTGGCTGAATTCAGACCGAAGCACCCGCCGGAAGCCGAGTTCCCGCTCTTCCTGCGCGCGGTAGGGCAGGGAGTAGACGAGGAGTATCTTGCCTGCGCGGTTCCCAAGCATTCTCCCCATCAGGCAAGCGGCAGTCGAGCCGGCCGCAATCTGGTCACTGCCGACGAACACCGCACGGCCGGACGCGGGCAGGTCGGTGTTCAGGCAAATGACAGGGTTCTTGCGTGCGATCACATTGCGGATCGCGCGGTTGATCGTCAGATCCTCGCGCGCGACAATCACAAGCCCGTCGCATTCTTCCGCTGTGCGTTCGATGAGGTTGGCGAACTTGATTGTGTCCGCCCGCGAAGAGGCCCAGCCGGTGAAAGAATAGGCGCTGCCGGGATTGTTGTTCCCGTAGCGCAGTATCGCAGCTTCGAGCGTTTGATTGAAACTCGGGCCAGCCTCTGACAGAAATGCAATGCGCCAGTGCCGCGCCGGCACGGAAGCTTCCGGCTTCGAGAATTTTTCAACTGCCTGCATCACGCGAAGCCGGGTAGCCTCCCGGACGCCCTCCCGACCGTTCAGCACGCGGTCAACCGTGGCTGTGCCAACGCCTGAGGCGGCTGCAATCTCATGGATTGTCGGACTGCGCCAGTTCAACGTTCTTGAATGAGGCGCGGCTGAGGGCATGGTATTCATCGTATCTTCATCTGATGTAATTCGCATCATGTCAATTAGAAAGGCCGATTCTACCCTGTGAAATATCCAAAAAACGGAATTTTTGTTTCATTTTCTTGTTTCTGATGCAAATCCAATCAGAAAGATGCTTTTTCCACGTGAATTCCTACGGTTTGTTTCTGTCACGGACAGCAAGGTGCCTTGGGAGCGCGGCGGCCCGGTCGCACTGGAGGCGTTTGCGTCGCGCGACGATGAGGTGGCATCGGAACGGTTCCGGCGCGCGTTTGGATACGACACGGAGTAGCCATTCCGCCACGCAGGGAGCGGGTGGTCCATGCATCGTCTTTCACACGTTCAAATGGTGATAACTGACCCAAACTGCAAGCAAGAGCGAGGCGGCCCAGATGCAGACAATCACCAAAGCTGCGCGTCTGCTCATGGGAAGGTTGCCTGCAAGGTCAGCCGTAGCCCGGTACTCTGCCAAGAGCTCTGGCGGGATCATCCTGATCACAGCCAGAATGCCTAGTGGCAGAATGATCAGGTCATCAAGATACCCAAGCACCGGAATGAAATCGGGGATCAGATCGATTGGTGACAGGGCATAACCGGCAATGCAAAGTGCAAGCGCTTTGGCATACCATGGGGTGCGAGGATCACGGGCGGCGAAATAGATCGCATGCACATCGCGTTTGATCGTGCGCGCCCAGCGTTTCAATGTCCCAAACATGCGACGAATGTAGCGAGATAACTGTGGTGCACAATCGTCTGGTGACACCACTTTTGGCAATATAGCATTCATGCCGCGGTGCTAATCCATTGGCCATGCATGTGGTTTGCGCGCGATGAATAATGCTAAGCAATCGACCTTGATTCCAACGTGCGCGCGCAAGGAAACATATCGGACGCGCTCCTGAACCGCATCGGACGGCTTTTCATGACCAGTCTCAAATTCGGCACCAGCGGACTGCGTGGACTGGTGACCGATCTCACCGATGACGTATGCTTTGCGTATGCGACAGCATTTCTCATGCACATGCAGAATGCGCACGGAATACCGTCCGGCACCGTCACTCTGGTCGGCTATGATCTGCGCGCCTCCAGCCCGCAGATTGCAGCCGCCTGCATGGCTGCGGTGAAACACGCCGGGATGCAGGTGGAAAACTGCGGTCCCTTGCCTACGCCGGCCATGGCCTTGCGCGCGCAAACGATCAAATCACCCGCAATCATGGTCACCGGCAGTCATATCCCGGCAGACCGCAACGGCCTGAAATTTTACCGTCCGGATGGCGAAATCGACAAGGCGGACGAGGCAGGGATCCTCGCTGCGGTGGATTTGGACAGGCCGACCAAGGTCAATGGACTGAATGATCGCAACGTCAACTCAGCCGCTTGTGAAAACTATCGGACGCGCTGTGTAGCCATTCTAGAGCCCAATTCACTCTCCGGAATGCGCATCGGTGTCTATCAACACAGTTCGGTTGCCCGTTACCTGATGGTTGATCTCGTGGAGAGGCTTGGAGGAACCGCCATTCCGCTTGGCCGCTCGGAAATCTTTGTGCCGGTGGATACAGAAGCGCTGCGCACAGAGGACATCGAATTTGCCAAATCGGCCTGTGAAGCCAACGCGCTGGACGCGCTGATATCCACTGATGGCGACGCCGACCGGCCTTTGGTGGCAGATGAGAACGGTTTGTTTTTCCGTGGTGACATGCTCGGCATTTTGACGGCAAAGTTTCTTGGAGCCACGTCAGTTGTCACGCCCGTCACATCCAGTTCTGCCGTCGAACTGTGTGGGCTTTTCAAAAGCACAGTGCGCACCCGTGTCGGCTCGCCCCACGTCATTGAGGGCATGGTCAAGGCGGTAGCAGAAGGGTCGAACACTGTTGTCGGCTTCGAGGCCAACGGCGGCGTACTTCTCGGCTCTGATGTCATGGTCGCTGGCGGCGTGCTTGAAGCCTTGCCAACACGTGACGCCATGCTGCCGATACTGGCCGTCCTCGGCCTTGCGTCTGAAGCCAAAGCCCCGGTCTCCAACCTGTTGTCTGGCATGCCGGAACGTTTCACCCAAAGCGGCCGTATCGAACATGCCGGTATGGAGCAGACGGGTCCGTTCCTCGACAGCCTTCTGGACGTCGCGATCCGCAACATGCATTTCGAGACAATTGGCAACATCGCAAGTTTCGACGCGATCGATGGCGTGCGCGTCGTGTTGGCAAATGGAGACACCGTCCACTACCGCGCCTCCGGCAACGCCCCGGAACTGCGCTGTTACACAGAGTCAGCGACCATAGCGCAGGCGCAAAAGTTGCTCGAATGGGGGCTGGAAAGCGCGCGGACGGTGCTTTGACTTGGGCATTTTGTCATTGCAAACAACAACACCGGCGTGCGCACCGCGCCGCCATTCCAATTTGCCGCTGCCCGCGCTAAATCAGTCCTTGCAGGAACACACCCATGAACCCCATCTCCGCCTTCGCCGTCTACTTCATCATCTGGTGGATCACGCTGTTCGCCGTTTTGCCGCTAGGGCTCAAAACGCAGGCCGAGGCTGGGGAGATTGTGCCTGGCACGCACGCCAGTGCTCCGGCAAAGCCGCGCATCCTGTTTGTTGCCGGAACCACGACATTTATCGCGACACTGGTGTTTGCCGCTTTCTGGTGGTTTGCCATCATCAATGGTCTGCGCTTTGATGATCTGGTGCAATATTTGCCGGAATTCATGCGTCCGCCTGCTCACTGAGCTGCCAAACCGCGCAAAACCTGTCGTCACTTGTTTTTGGCCCGTGTGCCCGTATTCTGGGGAAAAAACGCAAGGGCGATCACATGCCGACCATGGAATTCATGCTGCCGCAACTCGTTCATGTTGGCGCGATACTTTATCTGATCTGTTTTCTGTTCCGTGACCAAGTGCTGCTGCGAACGTTCGCGATAGCGGGCGATCTTGCCTATGTGGTCTACTATTTCAACGTGGCCGGTCAGCCGTTATGGGGCGCAATCTTCTGGAACATTCCGAACGTCGGCATCAATCTGTTCATGATCGGGATGATCCTGCGCGACCGCGGGACAAGCAGCTTTTCGGCCAATGAGCTGAAACTCTATGGCAAGCTGCCATCCATCGACCCGGGCAATTTCCGAAAGCTGCTGCGGGCAGGTCGATGGGTCACTGCGTCCGCTGATACCGTGCTGACGAAGGAGGGTGATATGCCCGACCACATCTTTTTTGTTTTGGACGGAAACGTCGATATCCAGAAAGGCGGGCGCAAAATCGATGTGAACCCTGGCCTGTTCATCGGCGAAATCGCGTTCCTGACCAACAAGCCAGCCACCGCGACTGTGACAGTTGCCAAAGATGCGTTGTACTACGCATGGCCGCGCGGGGCGCTGCAGCTTGCCCGCGAGAAGGACAATGATTTGGCAGGCGCAATTGGCACGGTGCTCAACATCGATCTGGCAGGCAAGCTGGCCAGAACCTGATATTTTGCAACAAGTTAGCGAACTCGCCTGTCCAGCGCCTCCAGCGCGGAATGAAGCTGTTCTCGCGCTTGCTCGGCTTTGTTGTCGTCCAGTGCATCCACATCAAGAAAGAGTTCAAGCCCGGCCATGCTGGAACTGACGACCCCTTCGCGCGACGCCAAATCGTAGGCGAACCCGCTCACCGCATAGGGCGTCACCTTGCGGGCAATGCCTTTCATGGTGATCGGTGGCTTTGGCGATGCGGTAACAAGATGGCGGACAAGCTCGTATGTTTCCTGGCTCAGTATGATTTCACCGGGCTGCGCCACAGCTTGCAATCGCGCCGCAAAGTTCGCTTCCGCGCCGATGATCGTATAATCCATCCGGTCATTGCTGCCGAAATTGCCGACATTGCAAAATCCGGTGTTGATGCCCATGCGCGCCTTGAACGGATGTTTGATGCCGCGCTTGCGCCATTCCCTGTTGAGTTGCTCAAGCTTTATCTGCATGGCCGCTGCCATGCGTAGACAGGCCGAAGCATCCTCTTCCACGCCCTTGGTTTCCGGGTCGCCAAAGAACACCAGAATGGCGTCGCCGATAAACTTGTCCACGGTGCCGCCATACTCCAGCGCGAGTTCCGACATGCTGGTGAGATATTCATTGAGCAGGATTGTGAGGTCTTCCGGCTGCAACCGCTCGGCAGTGGCGGTGAAATCCTTGATGTCGGAAAAGAACATCGTCAGCTTCTTGCGCTCGGTGGCAATGGTCGCGTCGCGCTCGCCGCTGAAGATGCTGCGGTAGATTTGCGGCGAAATGTACTTGGCGATCTTGACCGAGACTGCTGCCAAAAAGTCATTGGCCTCGGTCAAATCCTCATTCATCGCACCGATCAATTTGGATTGGCGGTGTTGCAACCAAAGCAATGTCAATCCGGCAAGCGCCGCCGCGCCGAAATACATCAGAAGGTATTTGAATGCGAAAATATTGGCCTCAATCGGCTGTGCCACACTGATTTCCTGAATGCCGCGCACATCGCCGACTGCCCAATTCTTCTTCGGGCTGTCCGGGTGCACATTGTGGCAGCTGACGCACACCTGACCCATTACGACCGGGGTTGCCACTCGCAGGCTGCGGTTGAACGGTGAACCGCCGATTTCAGTTACCGGAAGCTCCGGGTTGGCGCGCAATGAAGCGAGTGCGTATCTTTCAAACTCGTCCAGCGGATGCGTATCGCGGCCCTTGAACGGCAAATCCGATACAAACCGGTACTTGACGATGCCGTCGCCGGCACTTATCCGGTTTCCAAGCTCAATTGACAGCGTTGCCGGAATGGGTACGGCACCGTTTATGTTTTGATATTTGTGGCTCAAGGTCACTTGCCCATCGGCATTCAGGATGCGCCCGACCACATCAGTGCTGTAAAAACCGCGCATGATATCGATCAGGCGGCTTGTCTCTTGCGCCCGCTCGGCAAGATTTTTGCGCGACAGCGCATCAAGATCGAGCCACACAATGAACGGCAATGCCAACAGCCCGACAAAGATTGTCAAAGCGGTAAACGGCCGCAAAATCCGCGCCTGCCAAGCCCGCTCGTCCGACGGTGTCGTGTTTTGCATGAAGATGCCTCCCCGGAATGATGATGCGATATGATAGAATGGTTTACAATGTGGGGATTTACCTGCAGCCCATGACGGTTGCGTTGGTTTGTAATCCCGGGAAGCAGGATTCCCTTAGCCGGTGAATAAGTTCAGGTCTTGCCACGATGGCGATGTCCGGCAACGTATGAGCATCCATCAACGTCCACCCCCGTTCCCTTCCTCTCTCCAACCGTTTATGACACCTCACAACAAACGCATTTCCGCCCGATTCCCGTGTGAATCCGGGCGCACGAACCGGTGAGTTTTATGCTTCTGAGCCGCTACTTTCTTCCCATCATCAAGGAAAACCCCAAGGAAGCGGAAATCGTTTCGCACCGGCTGATGTTGCGCGCCGGGATGATCCGCCAGCAGGCGGCGGGGTCTTATTCCTGGCTGCCGATTGGCCTTCGCGTATTGAACAAGGTCAATGCCATCATCCGCGAGGAGCAGGACCGGTCCGGCGCGGTGGAAATACTGATGCCGACCATCCAGTCGGCGGATTTGTGGCGCGAAAGCGGGCGTTATGATGCCTACGGCAAGGAAATGCTGCGCATCAAGGACCGGCAGGAGCGCGAGTTCCTCTATGGCCCGACCAATGAGGAAATGGTCACCGACATTTTCCGTTCTTATGTCAAATCCTACAAGGATTTGCCGCTGAACCTCTATCACATCCAGTGGAAATTCCGCGACGAGGTCCGCCCGCGCTTCGGCGTCATGCGTTCCCGCGAGTTTTTGATGAAGGACGCCTATTCGTTCGACATGAATTACGAGGCCGCCAAGGCCGCATACAACCGGATGTTCGTCGCCTATTTGCGCACCTACGAGCGGATGGGCATGAAGGCGATCCCTATGCGCGCTGATACCGGCCCGATTGGCGGGGACCTTTCTCACGAGTTCATCATTCTGGCCGATACGGGCGAAAGCCAGGTGTTCTGCCACAAGGATTATCTGTCGCTGAAAGTGCCGGGCGCGGATGTTGATTTCCGCGATGATGCCGCCATTGCCGGTATCGTCAAGAACTGGACGACGCCATATGCAGCCACTGACGAGATGCACGACGAGAAAGCTTGGGCCAAGATTGCCGCTGACAATCAGGTCGCCGCGCGTGGCATTGAGGTCGGTCACATCTTCCACTTCGGCACCAAATATTCAGAACCGATGAATGCCAAAGTGCAGGGGCCGGACGGCAAGGAACATCTGGTTTCGATGGGCTCCTACGGCATTGGCCCGTCGCGCGTGGTCGCGGCAATCATCGAAGCCAGCCACGACGACGCCGGCATCATCTGGCCTGAGTCTGTTGCGCCGTTCGATGCGGGCATCATCAACATGAAGCCGGGCGATGCGGCATGCGATGCTGCATCCGGCAAAATCTACGAAGCCATAACCAATTCCGGCAAAGACGTGCTACTCGACGACACGGGCGCCGGGGCAGGGGCAAAGTTCGCCACCGCTGATCTCATCGGCCTGCCGTGGCAGATCATCGCCGGTCCGCGCGGCGTTGCCAATGGCGAGGTCGAAGTGAAAAACCGCAAAACCGGGCAGCGGGATGTCATGACCATTGACGCGGCGATCAACCGGTTTACAGGAATTTGATGAGCGAGACAGCGACCGACCCGAAAGACTTCCCCACAGCCGCGCCATTCTCGGCATTCGAGCGCATGATGGCCTGGCGCTACCTGCGCTCGCGCCGCAAGGAAGCCTTCATCTCCGTCATCGCCGGGTTCTCGTTTCTCGGCATCCTCTTGGGCGTGGCCACGCTCATTGTCGTCATGGCGGTGATGAACGGCTTCCGTGCCGAATTGCTCAAAAGCATTCTTGGCATCAACGGCCACTTGATCGTCCAGCCGATGGACCAGCCGCTGGATGATTATATCGATCTGTCCAAGCGCTTTGAAGGCATCGTCGGCGTCAAATATGCGCTGCCAGTGGTCGAGGGTCAGACGCTGGCATCGGGCCGCATTGGCGCTGGCACAGGTGCATTGGTGCGCGGCGTCTTGCCGGAGGACATCAAGAAGATCGAGCTGGTGTCGGAAAAGGTCAAGCAGGGCAGTTTCGCCGAATTCGGCAAGACGGATGGCGTTGCCATCGGCTCGCGCATGGCGGAAAATCTCGGCCTTGGTCTTGGCGACAATCTCACGCTGATTTCACCTGATGGCGACATAACGCCAATGGGTGTTACGCCACGGGTCAAAGCCTATCCGGTGCTGGCGATCTTTGAGATCGGCATGTCGGAGTATGACAGTTCGATTGTTTTCATGCCGCTTGAAGAGGCGCAGAGCTATTTCAACTCCGAAGGCAAGGTGCAGTCGATCGAGATCATCACTGACGATCCCGACAAGGTTGAGGATCTGCGCGTCCCCGTCGAGGCGATTGCCGACCGGCAGATGCTGTTGACCGACTGGCGACAACGCAATGCGACCTTCTTTTCGGCGCTGCAGGTCGAGCGCAACGTCATGTTCATGATTCTGACGCTGATTGTGCTGGTCGCGGCGCTCAACATCATTTCCGGCCTCATCATGCTGGTGAAGGACAAGGGCAGTGACATTGCCATCATGCGCACCATGGGCGCGACGCGCGGCATGATCCTGCGCATTTTTCTGATGACCGGCGCAGCCATCGGCGTCACGGGCACGTTCGCCGGCGTGGCGCTCGGCGTCCTGATTTGCCTGAATGTCGAAAGTATCCGCCAGTTCTTCTCCTGGCTCTCCGGCACCAAACTGTTCAACCCGGAGCTCTACTTCCTGTCGCAGCTCCCCGCCGTCATGGACCCGCGCGAAACCATCACGGTGATTTTGATGGCCCTGTTCCTGTCTTTCATTGCCACGCTGTTTCCGGCATGGCGCGCCGCCAAGCTCGACCCGGTCGAAGCGCTGAGGTACGAATGATGGCTGGCGAACCCGTTCTTACACTGACTGGCGTCACCCGCAAATATGTCCAAGGCGACCGCGAACTGGTCATTTTGGACAATGCCGATTTTGAATTGCGCAAGGGCGAAATGGTCGCGCTGGTAGCGC
>JANPEK010000234.1:0-6191 GCA_031422915.1 Phyllobacteriaceae bacterium
ACAGGAACCGCGTTGCCGGAGACCATCCGCGCATTTGTCGAGGCAGGCATTCATGGCGTCTGCCTCAAGGATTGCTCAGAAGGCGAAATCGTTGAGGTTGTCCGCCAGGTTTGCATCGGCAATACAGCGCTCGGTGCCAGCGCAGCCAGACTGTTGAAGGCACATGTCGAAACAGTTTCGGTCACGGATCGCGAACTCGCAGTCCTGCAAGCCATCGCGCGCGGCCACACCAATGCAAGCGCGGCTGAAGCGCTGGGGGTCAGCCACAAGACAATTGATACCCATCGCACCAACCTTATGCGCAAATTTGCAGTCAATTCGACGGCAAGTCTTCTCTTGTCCGCCGTGCGGGCAGGGCTTCTTGATCCCTCCAGCATCCGCTGACGACGCACAAACACCCCGACAAAAAGCCGCCAGTAGCCACGCCAATTCAGGTGATCGCCCGATGGCCGGAGCCACTGCTATCTGTTGAATTGATCCTGCCGAACACGCTTCAAGCGCCTCGGCACGGGCGATAGGCGGTTTGCCGCTTCAGCACCCGTCTTGTGCTCCGGGAGGGTCAAATGGATTATTCAGCGGTTGCTTTGTATTTCACTGCGGTGGTTGCCTACACAATATCGCCGGGCCCGATGATGGCAGTGATCATCGCGCGAACACTCGGGCAAGACAGCAAGGGAGCGACGGCGCTGGCAACCGGCTTCTGTGCCGGTTTCGTCATCGCTGTTCTCGCAGTCGCGTTGGGCATTGGCGTCTGGGCGCAAAGCAGACCGGACGTCTTCTCGCTGGGCAAATATTTCGGCGTCGCCTACCTTCTCTGGTTGGCGGTCGGCATGTGGAACGGCCGTTCCGGTGCAAATTCGGCAGGGCATCAGAAAACAGGCTGGTTGGCATCTGTTTGTGCCGGCATCGCTTTATGCCTCGGCAATCCCGCAACATTGCTGATCTACATGATCCTGCTGCCGATCATTGCGCCTGCCGGCTATGTCAGTGTCGGCCAGATGGCACTGGTCGCGTTGGTCACGTTCATTGCCGTCGGCGCGGTCTTCTTCGGCACCATCCTGCTTGCCCGCCAGCTGAACGGCATCATCGCATCCCCCGCCTCATCCCGCACCTTCGGCCGCATCACGGCGGGAACCTTGGCACTGACCTCTGTATGGATGCTTGCAGCGTGACGAGCGGGGCCGAAGCCTCGAAGGCGGGCAGACAACCCGCCTTGGCCACGAGCATTGGCGCGAAGGAACTATCTTGGTTCCCGCTGGTGCTCGATTTTCCGCCCCGCTTCACGTCCGGCAGCAAGTCTGAATTTTTCCATCCAGCTCCCGCACATGGCCCCTCCAATTCAGGTGATCACCTGATGGTTCGATCCGCTCCCTTCTGGTGAACTGAAACTGTCGAGCAGTCGCAAAGCAGATCGGCACCAGTCTGGGAGGACGACATGGACTACACAACAATCCTGCCTTATTTCACGGCCGTCGTAGCCCTGACCGCTGCACCTGGCCCCTTGATGGCAGTCCTCGTTGTCCGGTCTTTGCAAAGCGATACCAAGGGCGCAGCCGCATTCGCCGCCGGTCTTTGCGCAGGCGATGTTCTTGCCGTGTGCGCCGTGGCACTCGGCATCGGTGTTTGGGCTCAAGGCAAACCCGAATTGCTGTCGCTGGCAAAATATGTCGGTGTGGCCTATCTCCTGTGGCTGTCAGTGGGCATGTGGAATGGCCGCTGCAGCGCAGCATCTGTGCAGACGCAAACAACCAGCCGCTTTGCATCCGCCTGCGCCGGCATCGCCATTTGCCTCGGCAATCCGTCAACGCTGTTGATCTACATGCTCCTGCTGCCAAGCGTTTCACCGTCCGGCTTTACCTCGATCAAGGACATGGCCCCGGTCGTTCTGGTCACATTCGTGGCTGTTGCATTGGTCTTTTTCGGAACAATCGTGCTTGCAAGGCAGCTCAGCAAAATCATCGCAACGCCTGCGTCATCATGCATGCTTGGGCGCGTAACTGCTGCAACCATCGCACTATCATCAGTGTGGATTCTCGCCGCCTGACATAGTTATACACCACACCGCTTCCCTATTGATAAGTTCTTGGTGAAACAGGGTCGCATCACCGCGCAGATCCCCGAAAAATACGCGCAAAACTCCACGGCGGAAAAATCCGCATGCTGCGTTGCAAGTCACCCGTCCATCCTTGACCTTTCGAGCCGCTTTGACCATACACCCCTCGACGTTGACGGGGCGCGCTTTGGCGCGAATCGCGCGCATTCACTTGCCCGGGGAGGGGATCTTCCGGGCTCCAACTGAGGAAATTGGCCATGACACCCATTTTGTTTGTCATCATCTGCGGCCTGTTGTCTGTCCTTTATGCGGTTCTTACGACGCGTTCGGTCCTTGCGGCCGATCAGGGCAACGCACGCATGCAGGAAATTGCGGGCAACATCCGCGAAGGCGCGCAGGCCTATCTTGCCCGCCAATACACAACCATCGCCATCGTCGGCGTGGTGGTTCTCCTTCTTGCCTGGTGGCTGTTGTCGCTCACAGCCGCTGTCGGCTTCCTGATCGGCGCAGTGCTGTCCGGGCTTGCGGGCTTTATCGGCATGCATGTCTCGGTACGCGCCAATGTGCGCACGGCGCAGGCGGCCTCCAAGTCGCTGGCTGGCGGTCTCGACATCGCTTTCAAATCAGGCGCCATCACCGGCATGCTGGTCGCGGGCCTCGCGCTGCTTGGCGTTGCCGGATATTTCTGGGTGCTAACAGGTCCGCTGGAATATTGGGCCGATGACCGCGCGGTCATCGACGCGCTTGTATCGCTCGGTTTCGGCGCATCGCTGATCTCGATCTTCGCGCGTCTCGGCGGCGGCATTTTCACCAAGGGCGCAGACGTCGGCGGCGATCTGGTCGGCAAGGTGGAAGCGGGTATCCCCGAAGATGATCCACGCAACCCGGCCACCATCGCTGACAACGTCGGCGACAATGTCGGCGATTGCGCAGGCATGGCGGCTGACTTGTTTGAAACCTACGCCGTGTCCATCGTCGCCACCATGGTTCTGGCCGCGATCTTCTTCACCGGCGCGGGCAATCTTGATGCGGTCATCACTTATCCGCTGGTTATCTGCGGCGCATCCATCCTGACCTCAATCGCCGGAACCTACTTCGTCAAGCTCGGTGCAAACGGCTCGATCATGGGCGCGCTCTACAAGGGCCTGATTGTCACCGGCCTGCTGTCGATCATCGGTCTTGGCGGCGCAACCTCGCTGACCATCGGCTGGGGCGAAATCGGCACGGTCGATGGCCAAATCATCACCGGGTTGAACCTCTTCATCTGCGGCGTGATCGGCCTGATCGTCACCGCGCTGATCGTGGTCATCACCGAATACTACACCGGCACCGGCAAGCGCCCGGTCAACTCGATTGCACAGGCATCGGTTACCGGCCACGGCACCAATGTCATCCAGGGCCTTGCTGTCTCGTTGGAATCAACCGCGCTGCCCGCCATCGTCATCGTCGGTGGCATCATCACGACCTTCCAGTTGGCTGGCCTGTTCGGCACCGGCATTGCCGTCACCGCCATGCTCGGCATTGCCGGTATGATCGTGGCGCTCGATGCGTTCGGTCCGGTCACCGACAATGCCGGTGGCATCGCCGAAATGGCCGGTCTTCCGAAGGAAGTGCGTCACAACACCGACGCGCTCGACGCGGTTGGCAACACCACCAAGGCCGTCACCAAGGGCTATGCCATTGGCTCCGCCGGTCTTGGCGCGCTGGTCTTGTTTGCGGCCTACTCGAATGACCTGAAGTTCTTCGCCGCAGCGGCGAACGCTGAAGGCGCGACGGTGTATCCCTACTTCAAGGGCATCGGCGAAATCTCGTTCGACTTGTCCAACCCGTATGTCGTCGCCGGCCTGATCTTCGGCGGTCTCATTCCCTACCTCTTCGGCGGTATTGCAATGACGGCTGTCGGTCGCGCTGCAGGTTCCATCGTTGAAGAAGTCCGCCGCCAGTTCCGCGAAGACAAGGGCATCATGGCCGGCACATCCAAGCCTGACTACGCCCGCGCGGTCGATATCCTGACCAAGGCGGCCATCAAGGAAATGATCATCCCGTCACTGCTGCCGGTGCTTGCGCCGCTGGTAGTCTACTTCGGCGTGCTGCTCATCTCCGGCTCGAAAGCCTCGGCCTTCGCAGCGCTCGGCGCATCGCTCCTCGGCGTCATCGTCAACGGCCTGTTCGTCGCCATCTCGATGACCTCCGGCGGCGGCGCATGGGACAATGCCAAGAAGTCGTTCGAAGACGGTTTCGTCGACAAGGACGGCGTCAAGCACATGAAGGGTTCGGAAGCCCACAAAGCCTCCGTAACCGGCGACACCGTCGGTGATCCGTACAAGGATACTGCTGGCCCGGCCGTCAACCCGGCGATCAAGATCACGAATATCGTGGCCTTGCTGCTGCTGGCAGTACTGGCGCAGTGATCTTGATGCACTGTTGAAATGAAGAACCCCGCCGGAGCGATCCGGTGGGGTTTTTGTTTGAAGTTTAGGCGTTGAAAGTCCATTTGTTTTCATGTGGCGGAATAGGAGATGATCAAACTTTTCAAGAAACACGCTTTGACGGTCTTGCTCGCTGCCGCTGTCATTTGGTCTGTTGCCGTTGTCTCTTATGCATACATAAACGCGGGTGAGGAGTTGCCGCAAATTGAGCCCGCGCTTTACAACGCCATTCTTCCTGCCGTTGAGCGGGCTCAGCTAATAGGTCCGATTGAGCATGTGCGAGCAAGAGAGATTGGTCCCGTTTGGAAGCTCAAGTCACTCGTTATTGCACGGGTAGAAGATGAACGTTGCAAAGATCAGATGTGCCTGACCTTCTTTTTCACAAGGCAGCGCCAAACCGTTGACCTCGTTGGAATGGGCTATCTTCCTCCCAAAGTGGCATTTTCCGACTTCATCTCATCGCCCTGCGATGAATGTGAATCTACAGTTGGCATGGTGTTCAGCGACTCGGCCAATGAGCCAATCAGCGTTTCAGTGGGTAATGGGTATATAGAAATCGGCGGTCGCGGTTAGGCGAAGCGATCTGGCGGGGTTTTTGTTTGCCCCACGAAAACCATGATTTGATATTGGAAATCTCATTGTGGTGGCGCGCTCAGTGTTAACGTCTGTCAAAAGACAGGGAGGCAACATGTTTCGCCCATTCATCTGGATCACATCCATTTTCTTGGCAAGTACAGGCATCGCCCATGCAGGCGAGGCATCTGACCTGCTTCAAAAGCACCTCTACACAGGCACTCTTGCCGACGGCGCCACCGCCCTCGCGGCACTCGACGGCAACGCTGCCGCCGACGCCAAATCCGCTGAGGGCGTCCTTACCTTCGTTTCCGCCATCGAGCATCTCGGCCAATCGCTGCACCGGCACGGGCTCGAAACGCACCCTGGCGGCGTGATCATGCAACTGCCGATCCTGCGCATGCCTGTCGAACCAAACCCCAATCCGGAGCCGATCACCTACGAAAAGTGGCGCGCCATTTTACAGACGTTGTTTGATGATCTGAACCGGGCCGATACGCTTCTGGCGCAAGGCGCTGGGGGCGACACGAAGGGCGAGGTGAAACTGAACCTCGATCTGATGAAGGTTCGCATGGATCTCAACAGCGATGGCATGGCAGCCGACACTGAGGCGCTTGGCGCAATCATGCAGGCGCTGACCGGCACCACACAACCCGCCTCGCCTCCCGATCTGAACTTCGCGTTCGACAAGGCCGACCTGCTCTGGCTGCGCGGCTACATTCATTTCCTCACCGCCTCAGCCGAGTTCGGACTGGCGGTCAATTTCGAGGAGAGTTTCAACAAGACCGCCCACGCATACTTTCCGCGTGCGGGCTTGCCGATGTCGCAAGAGCTGCTGGCACCTGCAATGGCCAGCGGCTTTGTCGACAATTCGGTCGGTGACGCCATCGCCATGGTCCATCTCCTCAACTGGCAAGTCACAGATCCGGCGCGCCTCAAGGACGTGCGCACCCGCCTTGCAACAATGGCCTCGCTAAGCCGCGACAGCTGGGCGGCAGCGCGGGCGGAGACTGACGATGACAAGGAATGGCTGCCCAACGCCAAACAGGCTGGCCGCTTTGGTCTGACAGTGGACGACGCCACAATCGACAGCTGGCTGGCGGTCATGGGCGAGTTCGAACAGGTGCTCGATGGCA
>JANPEK010000235.1:0-7203 GCA_031422915.1 Phyllobacteriaceae bacterium
ACTCGACGAAGTGCGCAAAACCATTGACGACGTGCGCAAGCTCGACCCTCGCCAGCAGGTGCGGGATGTGTTCAATCCGCTGCGCTCTGTGGCAGACGGTATCCGCAACGATGTGCAAAGCGCCATCAGGCCGGTGATGCAATCAAACCCGGTCGGCGCGCCGAAAGCTGCGGCAGTCGCTGCCGCTCCGGTTGTTGTCGTCGCGCCTGTAGTTGCAACGACGAAGGCCTCCAGTCCCAAAGCCAAGAAAGCGGCGACAAAGAAAGTGGCAACGAAAATAGGTTCGCCCAAGCCTTCCACTCCAGCCTCGAAACCGGTTGCAGCTTCAAGTACGAAAGCGTCACCGAAAACTGCCGCCAAACTGGTGGCGGCTGCCACAGCCAAATCTCCAGCAAGGTCTGTCGCGAAAGTGGCTTCCACAGCGGCTGCATCTAAGCCAACCTCATCGAAGCCGACAGCTGCCAAAAAGGCCAAAGTATGAGCAAGCCGGAAGAAGAGGTTGAGGCAAGCTCCGCCCCGCTGATCGAACACCTGATTGAGCTGCGCCGCCGCCTGATGTGGGCGATTGCGGCTTTTTTTGCTGCGTTTGTGCTGTGCTTCGCGTTCGCCAAGCAGTTGTTCATCATTCTGGTCATTCCGTTCAAGTGGGCGGTGGCTTGGGCCGACCTGCCGCAGGACAAGGTTGAGCTGATCTACACCGCGCCGCAGGAGTTCTTTTTCACGCAGGTCAAGGTCGCAATGTTCGGCGGCATGCTGCTGGCCTTTCCGGTCATTGCCAACCAGGTTTACAAATTCGTTGCGCCCGGCCTTTACCGCAATGAAAAGCGCGCCTTTTTGCCATTCCTGTTCGCCTCGCCCGTGATGTTCATCATCGGCGCGGCGCTGGTCTATTTTTACTTCACGCCAATGGTGATGTGGTTTTTCCTGTCGATGCAGCAAAGCGGTGATGGCATCGAGATTTCGCTGCTGCCAAAGGTTTCGGAATATCTGAGCCTGATCATGACACTGATTTTCTCGTTCGGGCTGGTGTTTCAGCTGCCGGTCGTTTCCTCGCTTTTGGTGCGGGCAGGGCTGATCACCAGCCAGAGCCTGAAGGACAAGCGCAAATACGCCATCGTCATCGCCTTCGTCGCCGCCGCAATCCTGACCCCGCCGGACCCGATCAGCCAGATCGGTCTTGCGCTGCCAACCATCCTTCTCTACGAGGTCTCGATCTGGCTCGCAGGGCTGATCGAACGCAACCGCGCCAAGGAAACTGTAGTGGCTGAGGACGGCAAAACCGATGGCGCGGTCGTGGAGAAGACTCCGTCTTGAGGTATGTCCGGCTTCGAGGTTGCCAGCGTTCGACGATAAGAGGCCACCAGGATTAGCGCGAAGGGCTTGAGCGGCGGCGCAAATCAGGCCATTAGGCCTCAAGTCTTCTGCCAGGTGAATTCCCATGCATGATATCAAAGCAATCCGCGAAAACCCCGCCGCCTTCGACGCCGGCATGGCGCGCCGTGGCCGTGGCGCGGAATCTCCGCGCCTGTTGGAACTGGACGAAACCCGCCGCCGCCTTGTGACAGAAATCCAGGGCAAGCAGGAGCGCCGCAATGCCGCCTCCAAGGAAATCGGCAAGGCAATGGGTGCCAAGGACTTGGGTAGCGCCGAAAGCCTAAAAGCCGAGGTCGCCGCGCTCAAGGACGAGATGGCGGCGCTGGAAACTGAAGAACGCACTGTCACCACCGAACTCGACCTCCTCCTCGCCTCGCTGCCCAACCTGCCATTGGACGAGGTTCCCGACGGCAAGGACGAGCATGATAACATCGTCCTGCGCTACGTGGACGAGAAGCCCCGCATGAACTTCAAGCCGAAGGAGCATTTCGAGATCGGCGAAGCCCTCGGCATGATGGATTTCGAGAAGGCTGCGCAGATTTCCGGGGCGCGGTTCACGATCCTCAAGGGACAACTCGCGCGGATGGAACGGGCGCTCGGGCAGTTTTTTCTGGATACGCATACTCAAGAGCATGGCTACGAAGAAGTCGTGCCGCCACTGCTGGTGCGGGACGAAGCTATGCGTGGAACTGGTCAACTTCCAAAGTTTGAAGAAGATCTGTATGCTGTGTATTCCGACTTTCATCGCCTTGACGCCGAAATGAAGCGTGTCGAGAGCGAATTTAAGATTGGAAAGAGTTACGTCAGGAAGTTCACGAAAATTCGAGAGAGCGTGCTTCTTGAACTCGCCGGAAGCGGACAAGATTTTTCAGCAGTTCAAGATCAAACGAGAAACGAGTTAGGCAGGCTTTTGGACGATCTAGAAGGCGACCTGAACAAAGAACTCGCTGAACTGCTGAGGAGAGCTGAGAAATTTGAGAAGAACGGAGGATCCCGCTCTTGGCTCATCCCCACCTCCGAAGTCCCGCTCACCAACCTCGTCCGCGAGGAAATCCTAGACCAGTCGAAACTCCCGCTGCGCTACACTGCGCTGACGCCGTGCTTCCGTTCGGAAGCAGGGTCTGCCGGGCGCGATACGCGCGGGATGTTGCGGCAGCACCAGTTTTACAAGGTTGAAATGGTGTCGATTACCGATGCCGAAACTTCGCTCGCCGAACATGACCGGATGACGGCTTGCGCCGAAAAGGTGCTGACGCTTCTCGGGCTGCATTTCCGCACGGTTGTGCTTTGCACCGGCGACATGGGCTTTGGTGCGCGCAAGACGCATGACATTGAAGTCTGGCTGCCGGGACAGAATGCCTACCGCGAAATCTCCTCCTGCTCGGTCTGCGGCGATTTTCAGGCGCGGCGGATGAATGCTCGTTATCGGGTTGAGGGTGAGAAGCAGACGCGCTTTGTCCACACGCTGAATGGCTCCGGCGTTGCGGTCGGGCGGGCACTCATTGCAGTCATCGAGAATTACCAGAACGACGACGGCTCGATAAGCGTTCCTGAAGTTTTGCGGCCCTACATGGGCGGCGTGGAACGGATTGGACCGGCCGCCTGATGCGCATTCTCATCACCAACGACGACGGCATTCATGCCGAGGGAATTGCAGTGCTGGAGCGCATTGCGCGGACGCTGTCGGACGACATCTGGGTGATCGCCCCGGAGACCGACCAATCCGGGCTCGCCCATTCGCTGACGCTTTCGGAACCGTTGCGGCTGCGCACGATTGACGACCGGCATTTCGCGCTGCGCGGAACGCCGACGGACTGCGTCATCATGGGCGTTCGCGAAGTGCTGCCCGAACCGCCGGACCTTATTCTCTCCGGTGTCAACTCCGGCCAGAACGTTGCCGATGATGTGACCTATTCCGGCACGGTCGCCGGTGCGATGGAAGGCACGCTTCTCGGCATCCGCTCGATTGCTGTTTCCCAAGCCTACAATTGGGACAATGGCCGCGTCGTGCCATGGGAAGTGTGCGAAGCGCTGGCACCTGAGCTGTTCAGTAAGCTCGTGGCGCTCGACCTGCCGGAGGGCGTGTTTCTCAATGTCAACTTCCCGAATTGCCCTGTCACAGAAGTGCAGGGCGTGCGGGTGACGGCACAAGGCAAGCTCACTCATGGACTGACCATCGAAGAACGCGCCGACGGGCGCGGATTTCCTTATTACTGGCTGCGGTTTGGCCGTGGCGCGCAGACTCCGGCGGCGGACTCCGATGTGCGGGCGCTGCATGATCATTATGTTTCCGTAACGCCCTTGCATCTGGATTTCACAGCGCATGCGGTTCGCAAGCAACTTGAGCTGGCGCTGTCATGAGCATCCGCCTGACAGATCGCGAGCGTTTTGCCTCGTTCCTGATGAGGGTACGCTCGCGCGGGATAACCGATGCGCGGCTTCTTGATGCGTTCGAGGCGACGCCGCGACGCGGCTTTGTGCCGGCGGCTTTTGCTGATTCTGCCTACTCCGACCGGACTGTGCCGATCGACTGCGGCGAGGTGATTGAAGGGCTCGACCTTCAGGCGACCGTGCTTCATGCGCTGGCCATTGAAGACAATCATCGCGTGCTGGAAGTCGGCACCGGCTCAGGCTTTACCGCTGCCGTGATGGCGCATCTTTCGCTGCGCGTGACGACTGCCGAGCGATATCGCAGCTTGTGCGAACAGGCCAAGCCGCGCTTCGAGGCGCTGCGCATCCCGAACATCACGGTGCGCCATGCCGACGGCAAGAACGGACTGAACGGCGAAGGCCCTTTTGATCGCATTGTGGTTTGGGCAGCGTTTGACGGAATGCCGCGCGCGTTTGTCGATCAGCTTGCGACCAACGGTGTGATGGTTTGTGCTATCGGGCCTCAAGATGGCGAGCAGGTGCTGGTCCGGCTTTCCAAGATTGGCTCGCGGTTTGAGCGTGAGGATCTGAAGACCGTCCGCTTCCAGCCGCTCGGGACCGCCTTGGCCGCATCGCTCTGAGAAACACTCACTTTCCAAATATTATTCATCACGAATAAACGCCTGCCTTAACCGTGCGTTAGGGATAACGCGCTTTAATCATGATCAACGGTGGTGTTGTCCCGTTTGGCGTGGGTACGAGTGATGCGTGTTTCTGTGTTGGGTTTACTGTCAGGCAAATTGTTGCGCGGCGCAGCCATCGGCATGATCGCCGGGCTCGGGGCAGGGTGCAGCTCCGATTTCTCCCGTTTCGCGCCAACGAGCGCTGATTTTACGGGTTCGATCAACCAGCAGCAGATCATTCACAAAAAGAACATAGAACCGCAGCCGTTCCCGGACGAAACTTCGTCTGTCACTGATGTCCAGTATAACGAACCGGAATACACCGGTTCCATCGAGAACGGCTCAATCCGCCCGGTCGCCAGAACCGTCAAGCGCTCGGTGCTGGAGCCCGTTTCGGCAGCAGGATCCAAAGTTGCTGCGGGCGCGAGGAAGATAAAGGACAAGGCGTTTGCGCCTGTCTCGGCTGCCAGAAGTGCGGTTATCGACCAGCCATTGCCTGCGCCATCGGCCCCTGAAAAAGTTGCCAGGAAACAGACCCTGAAAGTCCGGCCGATTGCCGATGGTCTGGACGAGATCGTTACAGGTGCTGTCGAGCCAGCGGTGAAGAGCGTCAAGCCACTGAAGCAAAAGACACAGCAAACAGCGCTGACAAAACCCAAACAGGTGAAGTCAACGCCTTCGTCGGAGCCGGCCCAGGAAGGCTGGAGCACGATTGGCGGGACGTGGATTACCGTCCGCGAAAACGAGACGGTCTATAATCTTGCCAAGCGTTTCGGCGTTCCGGCCAACGCGATCCTTGAGGCCAACAGGCTGACAAAGGCGTCGTCGCTTGAAGCGGGCCAGAAGGTCATCATCCCGACTTACATTTACTCAAGGTCGGCGAAGGTTTCCGCACCGGATGGCGATGCGAATACGCAATTGGCAAACTCGACGACCGGAACGACAGCAGATGTTGACGGCGGAAAAGTGCCGCTGCCGAAGAAATCCCCGACGCGCGAGAACGTGGCGGTGCTTCCGGGAGAAACCAAGCCAAAGACCAAGCAGGTTGCGGCAACGACTGATACATCCGGCAAACTGAAGATCGTCAAATCGGCTGAAACCAACAAGACCAAGCCGGTCAAGGCTGTGGAGACTGCCAAGACAAAAGCCACTGTCGGGACTTACACTGTTGCTTCCGGTGACTCGCTTTATGTCATTGCCAAGAAGAATGGCACGACCGTTGACCGGCTGAAAATGGCGAACGGATTGACGGACGGTAAGCTCAAGATCGGTCAGGTTCTGAACGTTCCCGCTTCTGGAGAAACCGTGGTCGCCGCCGCTGATCCGGGCGTTGACCCGATTATCACTGGCTCTGCGGGATCGGTGCAGAAAAAGCCGGTTGCCGTTGCGCCGAAGACGGTGGAAGTGGCCGCGCCATCGGCAGCTGTCATGGAAGAGGCGGACAAGGACACGGCGACAGCTCCAGACTCGACGGGAATTTCCAAGTTGCGCTGGCCGGTGCGCGGCCGGACACTGGTCGGGTTCGGCCAGGCAGATGCCGGACGAAACAATGATGGCGTGGACATTTCCGTGCCGATTGGAACCCCGGTCAAGGCCGCAGAAAATGGCGTTGTCATTTATGCCGGCACCGGATTGAAAGACTTTGGCAACACGGTGTTGATCCGCCACGAAAACGGGTTGGTCACGGTCTATGGCCACAATGGCGACCTGTCAGTCAAACGCGGCGAGACGATCAAACGCGGCCAGGAAATTGCCCGCTCCGGCATGTCGGGCACAACCAAAGTGCCAAAACTGCATTTTGAAGTGCGAAAGAACTCCAAACCGGTCAATCCGGCGACGTTCCTCGAGTAGACGCTGCGCCTCCAGTCGCAGCCGCCACGCCCGCCGTCACCCGTGACGGCGGGTTTTTTCTACATGGCGTGCTGATTGAAAAAGGCAGCCACCGATTTTGGTCATTCCGGGTTCCGCCTCGCGTCCCCAGAATGACGAAAATGTGGGGATTTAATGAATAAAAACAACGGCCAAGATCGGGAACAGTTACCTTCAAGAGGTAACTGTCCCCGTGAGTTGCCGGGTTGGCTCACCCCGTATCCGGCCCGTTCACCGCGTGAAGCGCCAAGCCGTGGCATTCGCACAGCACATCATCCACCGCGTGGATCGACCGTTGTCTCCAGCCCGGAGGCAGACCGGGGCGGAAGATGGAGATGCGTGTGGGGCGCTTGGCCTTGAGCAATTCATCGCGCCGGGCCTGCCATCTTGCGAGGCGGCGGGCTTGTTTTGGGATGTCGCTGAGGGCGGCCCGCAAGGCGCGCATGCGGCTGAAGAGGAGCGTGGCGTTGATGGGTTCTTCGGGCTGCGAGAGCGATGATGTAGCGAAGTCGGTCGCGTCCCACGAGCTTGAGAAGCTGGTGCGTGGGTTGGCGTTTTGGTCGAAATCTTCGAGCGAGAAATGTTTGAGTGAATCGAGGAGGGCGAAGGACGGGATGCGCGACGCGTTGCTGGCTGCGAATGAAGGGAAGTTTGGCAGCTTTTGGTGTGCGGCTCTCGGTTTCAGAACAAGGCCGCGCGCGGCTATGACGATGAGGCGGCGCAGTGCGGATTCTGCCGGGCGCAGAATCATCAGGATTGCTGCGTAGAGGCGGTGTGGGAGGGTGAAGCTTGGATTTGCATCTGCGTCGGCGCGCAGTCCCCTCTCCGTCGGCTTCGCCGACACCTCTCCCCGCTCGCGGGGCGAGGTTAAACCAACCTGCGCGGCTTTAACCTCGCCCCTTTGGGG
>JANPEK010000236.1:0-1647 GCA_031422915.1 Phyllobacteriaceae bacterium
CGCCGTGCCGTGCCTGCTCATGAGCGTGTTGCTGATTTTCATGCCTGACTACTACGGCGAGGCGACGCAATATGACACGACGTGGAAACTGCTCGGCTTTGCCGCGTTCTGGCTTGGCCTTGGCAACTTCATCATGGCCCGCATGGCCAATTTCAAGTTTTGACCGATGGAAAACATGTTCACCCTTCTTGCTTCCTATAAACCGGACTCGCTGATCCCGATGGCCGTCGGCATGCTGGCAGCGGGGCTGTTCATTGTAGTCTACTGGGTCGCAACCAGCCGCACCGAACGCGATGGCGTGCAGAAACGCCTCCGCATTGCGCCGGTATCTGACGTTCTTCGGACGGAAGTGAAGGAGACACCGAAGAAGGCGGAGACGATCCTTTCAGATAAAACCTTGAAGAAAGCACAGGAATTCTACGCAAAAGGCGATCCGGAAAACGTTGCCCGTCTGCGCGCAAGATTGATCCAGGCAGGTTACATGGACCCCAAGGTACCCGGCTATTTTTTCGTCGCCCGCATTGTGCTGCTGATCTTTTCGTTCCTCACCATCTTCAGCGTTGTAAATATCTACTACTCCGACATGGCAGCGATGCAGCGCTGGACGTTGATCGCCGTTGTTGCCGGTATTGGCTATTTTGCACCCAACATCTGGCTTGCGCAGCAGGTCAGGGCAAAAGTGCGCGAGTACAAGAACGGCTTTCCGGACTTTATGGACTTGATGATCGTCTGCGCCGATGCAGGCATGAGCCTTGAGGCGGCGATTGAGCGTGTGTCGCGCGAGATCACCAAGACCTACCCGTCGCTCAGCCAGAACCTGTCGCTGTTGTCGATTGAGCTGCGCGCCGGCCGTACGCTTGATGACGCCATGAAGGCACTGTCCGACCGTCTCGGTCTTGATGAAGTGCGCTCGTTTGCAACGCTTCTGCAGCAATCGCGCGAACTTGGCACCAGCCTTTCCGGCGCGTTGCGGGTGTTCTCGGACGAAATGCGCCACAAGCGCATGTCACTGGCCGAAGAAAAAGCGCATTCGCTGCCTGCCAAGATGTCAGTGCCCGTCACCATGTGCATCCTGCCGGTGGTGATGCTGGTTGCTGTCATTCCGATAATTGCGCGTCTGTCGAACGGCGACTGATACGCTTCGTTAGCCAAGAAAATCCTTTGCAATCAAGTGACTGAATCTTAATCACGTCTGTTGGCCGTCCTTTAAAATCCCCTGTGTAGAGTGACTTGGATACGACCCGGAAAGGGCGGACCTACAGGGGATAGCGTCTATGAAGATCATCCGCATGGCAGTGATTGCGATGTCAGTGGCTTTGGCCGGTTGCCAGACCACCGGTGTCGACAACACCAAGACAACATCAATTTCGCCGAAATCCAAAACAGCGACCGAAACGCTGCGTGGCAAAGAACAATTCCTTGACGCCAACTACGGCTTGGCTGAACAGCATTTCCGCAAGGCGGTAGAGTTGAAGGCGGATGACGCCGAGGCCTGGATGGGTCTTGCCGCGTCTTACGATGAACTTGGCCGCTTCGATTTTGCCGATCGCGCTTACGACGCTCTGATCAAGGTCGCCGGACGCAAGCCGCAGATCGTCTCGAACCTCGGCTATTCCAAGCTGCTGCGTGGCGACAAGAAAGAAGCCA
>JANPEK010000237.1:0-18381 GCA_031422915.1 Phyllobacteriaceae bacterium
ATTGCCCGCACCATACTAAAAGCGCCGCCAATTCTCATTCTTGATGAAGCGACATCGGCTTTGGACACAAACACCGAGCGCGATATTCAAGCGGCGCTGGACCAGGTTTCAAAAGGCCGCACCACTCTTGTGATCGCGCACCGTCTCTCGACAATTATTTCGGCGGATGAGATCATTGTGCTGCAAGACGGAAAGATCGCCGAACGCGGGGCTCATGCACAACTGTTGAAGAAAAAGGGGCTTTACGCTTCAATGTGGAACCGTCAGCGCGAGGCAAGCGAAGCGGCAGAGCGTCTGCGCAAGGCTGAAGAAGGTGATGATCTTGGTGTCATTGTGCGGCGAAAAATTCCCGAACCGGGTTGAACGAATGACGCCTTCAATTGCGCAAATCTGCCATATGATCTAATCACAGGACTGAAAATGAGAGAAGCTCATGAGCCTTGTTGATTCAATCCGCAAAACCTTTGTCCCGATCCATCGCGAAGGCTGGCCTTTCATTGGCGCTTTTGCTGCTGCCACGTTTTTGCTGTCGTTTTTCTCGAACACGCTGTTTTGGCTCGGCTTGGCGCTGACTTTGTGGTGCACCTACTTTTTTCGCGATCCGCAGCGCATAACGCCGACACTTGAGAGCCTTGTGATCTCTCCGGCGGACGGTATTGTTTCGGCAGTCGGCCCGGCCTATCCGCCGACCGAACTTGGCCTTGGCGATCGCGATATGCTGCGCATCTCGGTGTTCATGAATGTGTTTTCGGTGCATGTGAACCGCGCGCCGATGCGGGGAAAAATCGAGCAAATTGCCTACAAACCGGGGAAGTTTCTCAATGCCGACCTCGACAAGGCGTCATCGGAAAATGAACGAAACGGTTTGCGCATATCGACGGAAAACGGCGACATTGGCGTGGTACAAATTGCCGGTTTGATTGCAAGACGCATCGTTTGCTGGGCGGGCGAGGGGCAATCGATTGGCGCTGGCGAACGGTTCGGGCTGATCCGGTTCGGGTCGCGGGTTGATGTGTTTTTGCCAAACGGTGTTAATGTGCGCGTCGCTGTCGGGCAGACCGCAATTGCAGGCGAAACTGTGCTGGCCGAGTTTGGCGGCGGGCCGTCGCTTTCACTTGTCCGGATCGCCTGAACGATGGACGCACCATTTCAACCATTCGATCCGCATGGTCCGCAGCCTCCCGGCAGACGCATTGGCACGATAGAACTGCGTTTCATTTTGCCGAACCTCATCACAGTGCTGGCCATTTGCGCCGGTTTGACCGGCATACGATTCGCCTTTGAAGGGCGCATTGCAGAATCAGTTGCGTTGGTGCTGATCGCTGCTTTTCTTGATGGCATTGATGGCAGACTTGCGCGGGCGATGAAGGCGCAGTCGAAGTTTGGTGCCCAACTGGATTCGCTGGCTGACATCGTCAACTTCGGCGTTGCGCCAGCGATGGTGCTTTATGCGAGCATTTTGGATCAGGCGCGTTCGCTTGGCTGGATCGCCGCACTTGTCTATGTCGTTGCCTGTGGCCTTCGACTGGCGCGATTCAATGTGATGTTGGACGACCCAAACCGCCCGGCATGGAGCAGCGATTATTTCGTCGGAGTACCAGCGCCATTTGGAGCGTTTCTTGTTATGCTCCCGCTTTACATCAATTTTCTTGGACTGGAGCTGGGCGTCGGGTTGGCGCTTATGGCTGCGCTTTATACGGTTGTGATTGCCCTTTTGATGATCAGCCAAATTCCGATTTTTTCAGGAAAGTCGGCGTTCGCAAGAGTTCCAGGCGACGTCATTTTGCCATCACTGCTGCTGGCCACTGTCTATGTGGCGCTCCTTTTGACCTTCACTTGGGAGACGCTGACGGTCTCAGCTGTCTTCTATTTTGCGTCCATGCCATTCGGAATCTCGGCATTCAAAAAGCGCGTTGCTGAGGATAAACAAAAAAGCGCCAAAGCTTCGGTCGCAGACGAATCAAAACCGGTAACTGAAGAATAATCATGGAACATCAAGGCCGAGCGTCTTGATCGCCACACGCCGCGCCTCGACATAATCGGTCTTGCCGGAGCCAAGCACAGGAATTTCATCGACTTCGATGACGTCCGCAGGGAACATGAGTTCCGTTGCGCCCGCCTTCTTCCCATGTGTCTGTATCTCGGATTTGTCCGGCTTGTCGTGCGTAGTGATGAGGATTATCCGCTCGCCCTTGCGCTTGTCCGGCACCGAAACGGCGGCGTGGCGGTCTTCCGGCCAGAGTGAAGACACGAGCATTTCGATGGCACCCAAAGACACCATTTCACCGGCAATCTTGGCAAAGCGCTTGGCGCGGCCGCGAATGGTCACGTAGCCGTCGGCATCAAACGAAACAATATCGCCGCTGTCATGCCACGCATCGCTGAGCGGCTGCAACTCGCCAGGCCGGTCGGCGAGCATATAGCCCAGCATGACATTGGGACCGGCAAGCCACAACCGGCCGCCTTGTCCGATGCCCTCGACCGGTTCGAGTCGCGCAGAGATCATTGGCAACATGCGCCCGACAGATCCGTCACGACTGTGCGTTGCCGTGTTAACAGAGACAACCGGCGCAACCTCGGTCATGCCGAAGCCTTCGAGAATGCGGGTGTCAAACCTTTCCGCATATGTCCTGCGGGTTTCCGCGCGGACCGCCTCCGCACCTGCAACGACAAAGCGCAAAGATGAAAAGTCATCGTCTTTTGCTGTACGGGCATAACCCGCGAGAAATGTATCGGTACCGAACATGATGGTTGGGCGGATTTTTGCAGCGATCTGCGGGATCAGTTTGTAGTGCAGCGGCGAGGGATACAGGAACAGCTTCACACCGAACAGAAGCGGCAGGATTGTTCCGCCGGTCAGGCCGAAGGAGTGAAAAACCGGGAGCACATTGAACAGCGTGTCCCTCACCGAAATCGCGACGCGCGCCTCTGCCTGAGCGGCGTTGGCGTGCAAATTGCGATGTGAAAGCACGACACCTTTCGGGGTGCCTTCGGAGCCAGACGTGAAAAGGATGACTGCCGGATCGTCGGCGTTGACCTTGTTCAAAGGCACCGACCACATCAGCAATGCGAGCAGCTTTTCCGGCATCGACACGGTTTCGCGCAAATCTTCCAGCCAGACGATCTTGGCATCAGTGCCGTTTACCGCGGTGACGAGTTCGCCAAGTTCGGCTTTTTCGATGAAGGCCTTGGACGAAATTACTGTGCTGATCTTCGCCATACGGATGGCGGAGGCGATGTTGGCCGGACCTGCCGTGTAGTTCAGCATGGCGGCAACCCGTCCGCATGACTGAAGGCCGAAGAAGGTCAGCACCGCGCCATTGGCATTCGGGAGCAGGACGCCGACAGCCTCGCCGGGCACCGTCATCTTTGCGAACCGGCGGCCAAGCACGCGCGCCCCGACCAGCATCCGTTTCCGGGTCAGCGAGCCGGTGACCGTATCTTCAATCGCGACACCGCCGGTTCCGCAGCGTTTTGCGGTTTCAACCATGGCATTGAACAGCCCGGCATCGAGGTCATTGGACAAAAGCCGGGCTTCAGCGAGACGATCAAACAATGCATTTCCCGGATTTGATGCGGCAACGCCTGCCTTTTGCAGCATCGCTTCGATGGTTGCTGCAGGGCGGGCCGAGACTTTGATCTTCGGCAGGTAGTTGCACGGCATTTCGTCGCGTGGATGGAATGAAGACGGCAGAAACCGGGTGTTGCCAGCGTGAATGGCGACGACCTTGGCATTGGCTGCGGTTGCCATGCGTGCAACGGCGCGATAGAGGCGGAAGGATTTTGCATCCGGCTCGACCGGTGCAGGCATATAAACCGCAATGTGTGCACCCATCTGCAACTGGGAAAAGACGCGGCGGTTTTTCAAGATCTGATCTGGTGCGAACACGGTGGTGCGCGCGAGCGGGCGCAGGAAGGTCACCAGGCGGTTGCCCGCCGCGCGGGGATCCAGAATATGCAGTGTGTTGGCAGGCAGCAGCGCCATCATGAGCGCGGCGTCGAACTGGGCTTGATGTGAAATAACATAGACAAGCGGGCCGCCGGTGTCGCCAATTTGACGAAGGCTTTTGTCGTCGATGCGGTAGATGAGCTTGAGTGGCAGATACCAGAACGCCTGGGGGAACGACAGTTTTCGCGTGAACAACAAATAGATCACGCCAGCCATGACGGCGACAGTGATCATCCCAATCAGCGCGAAGGCCATGCCGGTCTCCTCCCGATCCCGCAGCGGCCGCGCCGCTTGATTGCGGACGTTAACGGCTTGCGGGCCGCCGTCAAGCATACACCAGTCAGCGGGGAGGTTGATAAGTTACGAAACGATTTTGTCGGACGACGAAAAGCTGGCCGCTCTCGGTGATATCCGGATAGGCGAGACGCGCGATCTTTGCTCCGACTTCAGACGGGTGAGGCAGCGTCGCCGGGTCTTCGCCAGGGGCTGCCTGCGCCCGCATCGCCGTGCGCGTTGCGCCGGGATCAACGGAGTTGACCTTCAACCGCGTCTGCGCGGTTTCCTCGGCCCAAGAACGGGCAAGTGTCTCGACTGCTGCTTTGGATGCCGCGTAAGGACCCCAGTAGGCGCGAGCCCTATGTGCGACGCTTGAGGACAACAGCAGCGCGCGTCCAGCATCTGATTTGCGCAAGAGCGGATCCAGCGAGCGGATCAGCCGCCAGATCGACGTGACATTGAGCGTTATCAACCGTTCAAACACTTTCGCCTCGACATGGCCGATGGGCGAGATGGTGCCGAGCATCGCTGCATTGCCGACCATGATGTCGAGCTTGCCCCAGCGCTCATGGATCGCACCGCCGAGCCTGTCGATGCCAGCCATATCGGAGAGGTCAAGCGGGACGAGCGTGGCTTCGCCGCCCGAAGCCCTGATCTCATCATCAAGGTCTTCAAGCCCGCCTTGTGTGCGGGCAACGGCAATGACATGCGCGCCGGCGAGGCCAAGCTCCTTGGCGACATGATATCCGATGCCGCGCGAGGCTCCTGTGACGAGGGCGATGCGGCCAGAAAGCGGTTTGGTCATTCAGCCGTTGCTCGCCAAGAGTGAAAGGGTGCGGATCTTTTCCGTACCGTCGCGGTCAAGCAAACGTGTCGGATATTCGCCGGTGAAACAGGCATCGCAGAATTGCGGCGCGTCATTGTTGCGGCCCGGCTCGAAGACAGCGCGGTAGAGGCCGTCGATGGAGAGGAAGGCCAGCGAGTCGACGCGGATGAATTCCGCCATCTCGGCGATTGACATGCGCGAGGCGAGAAGCTTCGACTTCTCCGGCGTATCGACGCCATAATAGCAAGACGACATGGTCGGCGGCGAGGCGATGCGCATGTGCACTTCGGCAGCACCGGCGTCGCGGACCATCTGGACAATCTTCTGGCTGGTCGTGCCACGAACGATGGAGTCATCGACCAGAACCACGCGCTTGCCTTCCAGCATGCGCTGGTTGGCGTTGTGCTTCAGCTTGACGCCCATGTGGCGGATGGAATCGGTCGGCTGGATGAAGGTGCGGCCGACATAGTGATTGCGTATGATGCCGAGTTCGAACGGCAGACTAGAGGCTTGCGAAAAGCCGATGGCGGCGGGCGTTCCGGAATCCGGGACAGGCACGACAAGATCAGCCTCGCACGGGCTTTCCTTGGCCAGCTCAATGCCGATGCGCTTGCGGGCCTCGTAGACGTTGCGTCCGTCGATGACGGAATCGGGGCGGGCGAAATAGACATACTCAAAAATGCAGAAACGGGATTTTTGGCTCTCAAACGGGAACAGGCTTTGAAGTCCATCCTCATTGATGACGACCACTTCACCCGGCTTCACATCGCGCACAAACCGCGCGCCGATAATGTCCAATGCGCAGGTTTCGGAGGCGAGGATCCATGCGCCGTCAAGATCGCCCAGCACCAGCGGACGAATGCCGAGCGGATCGCGGCAGCCAATCATCTTTTTGGTGGACAAGGCGACAAATGAGTAAGCGCCTTCGACCTGGCGGATGGCGCTGATGAAGCGGGCGGTGAAATCCCTCTCCGAGCTCATCGCCACCAGATGAAGGATGGTCTCCGTGTCCGATGTCGAGGAGAAGATGGCACCGCGTTTCTGCAACTCGCGCTGCAAAGTCATGGCGTTGGTGAGATTGCCATTGTGGGCGATGGCAAAGCCACCATCGGCAAGCTCGGCAAACAGCGGCTGGACATTGCGAAGACCTGCGCCGCCGGTTGTTGAATAGCGAGCGTGGCCGATGGCAGACTGGCCTTGGAGCCGGTCGATCACCGACTGTTTGGTGAAATTGTCGCCAATGAGCCCGACATGGCGCTCGACGAAGAATTGCGACCCGTCGTAGCAGACAATTCCGGCGGCCTCTTGGCCACGGTGCTGCAGCGCGTGCAGCCCAAGTGTGGTAATGGCAGCAGCGTCCTGACGGCCAAAGATGCCGAACACGCCGCATTCATCATGGAAATGATCGTCGCTTTCCGAAAATGAATCTTCTGTCAGGCCGTGATCTTGCATCAAACCATCCTTGAGAGCGCAAGTCCGGCGCGCTTTGCCGCGTGTCGTAATGTATCAGCCGTTCGTTCCGGCAGCCGACTTTGCCGGATCAGCTTTAGCCGGTTTTGCCGGATCAGCTTCCGCCGGTTTAGCCGGATCGGCCTCAGTTGGCGTTGCTTCGTCTTCCGCCTGATCGGTCACGCCTTGTGCGCCAGCCTTTATCTTTTCGAGGGTTGCCTCAGGATCTTCAGGCAGCAGATTCACCAGCTGTTGGCCAAGGGAATCCAAAAGCGGCTTGGACTTGGCATTTGCAACCCATGGCGGCTGGTTGCTCTGGGCAAGCCAGTTGAAAAACAGCATGGCGACGACGACCAACAGCACACCGCGCGCGGCACCGAAGACAAAGCCGAGCGTGCGGTCAAGCGCGCCGACGCTTGAGTCGATGATGAAATCGGCGATCTTCATGGTGATGATCGTCACGATAATCAGTGTGACAAGAAAGATTACCCCCGCTGCTGCCGCTTGCGCCAACAACTCATTGCTGACGTAGGGCTGAACGAACGGGACCAATTGCCTGTAAAACAGGTAAGCCGCGACCGCAGCCGCAACCCAGGACGCGACCGACAGAACTTCGCGCGAAAAGCCGCGCACCATGGCGAGGACCGCGGAGAACAGGGTGATGGCGAGGAGTATTCCGTCCAGCAGGGTTATCGGCATGTTCGGCAGTGCTCCGTTCCACAATGGACGCCAGCTGAAAGCGGGCAAATTTCTCGGTCATTCAGGCCGTTTGCCCTTGCCGGCGCTGATGATCTTGACCACCAACTCCGCCAGCGAAGGCAATTCCTGGGTCGTAACGCCCCGGTCTTTCGGCAACTCTGCGCCACCTGCCGGGATAACCGCCTTTTTGAACCCCAGCTTTTCAGCTTCCTTAAGGCGATGCACGGCATGGGCCACCGGTCTGACGGCACCCGACAAACTGATTTCGCCGAAATAAACGCAATCTGCGGGAAGGGCAAGTCCGGCAAGCGATGATACCAGTGCAGCAGCGACTGCGAGATCGGCCGCAGGTTCCTTGATCCTGTATCCGCCAGCAACGTTGAGGTAGACATCGTGCATGCCAAACTTGACGCCGCAATGGGCTTCAAGAACGGCGAGTACCATCGACAGCCGCGCTGAATCCCAGCCGACCACCGAGCGGCGCGGCGTGCCGAGTGTGGATGGTGCGGCGAGGGCCTGGATTTCAACGAGAACGGGCCTTGTGCCCTCCATCCCGGCAAAAACAGCAGCTCCGGGCGCGGAAGCGTTGCGTTCGCCGAGGAAAAGCAGCGACGGATTGGCGACTTCACGCAGTCCGATGTCCGACATTTCAAACACGCCGATCTCGTCGGTCGGCCCGAAGCGGTTTTTCACGCCGCGCAAGATGCGGAAATGATGGCCGCCATCGCCCTCGAAATAGAGCACCGCATCAACCATGTGCTCAACCACGCGCGGGCCGGCGATCTGGCCTTCCTTGGTGACATGGCCGACGAGCACGACTGCCGCGCCTGTGGATTTCGCATAGCGGATCATCGCCTGCGACGCGGCGCGGACTTGTGTGACTGTGCCCGGCGCTGATTCGGCAACGTCGGTCCACAGGGTCTGGATCGAATCGATGATGACCAGGTCCGGACGCTTGCCGCCTTCGAGCGTTGCCAGAATGTCCTCGACGTTGGTTTCGGCTGCAAGTTCAACCGGCGCGGATGCTGCGCCGAGCCGCTGGGCGCGCAGGCGGATTTGCGCGATGGCCTCTTCGCCGGAGACATAGACGACGCGGTGGCCAGCGATTGCGAGGGCTGCCGCTGCCTGCATCAGAAGGGTGGACTTGCCGATGCCCGGATCGCCGCCGACGAGCAGTGCGGACCCACGCACAAAGCCGCCGCCGGTGACGCGGTCAAGTTCGGCAATGCCTGAGCGAATGCGTGGCGCATCTTCGATCTCGCCGGAAAGTGTGGTGAGTGCAACAACGCGGCCCTTGCGCGACGAGCGCATGCCCGCCGGCCCGCCGCCGATGCCGGCCGACAGATTTTCCTCGACGATGGTGTTCCATTCGCCGCACGAGTCGCACTTGCCAGACCAGCGGTTATGCACCGCGCCGCAGGCTTGGCAGATGAAGGTGGCTTTGGGAGATTTGGCCAACTATTTCACCGACTTTGCCAGAGTGCGGATTTCTTTCATGGCTTCATCTATCAAAGCCGGATTTTGAGGCAGCATTTCAGTGCCGAGGTCTGAAATCACACCTATTGAGCCATGAAAATTAGCGCTCTTGGCAGCGTCTCCATCTAACTCATCGATAAAAATAATATACGGCACGCCAGCCAAGATGGGGACTGCGCATCCTCCAAAATAGCCATTGTTGGTCATCGCATAGCCATTCCTAGGTGGTTTGCCTTTGATGACTTCCTGAATATCAAAATGAACCCGGACGTAGCGAAGGTCAAAATCGCCCTCACTCTGAAGTTCCCCAGCAGTTGGCTTGAAGGCTTCGGTGCGCAAGGCTACCGCCCGGAATATAAAGGCCGATTCTTTGAATTCCTTGGTGAGCGACCAATTTGGCGGCATCGAACATGCGAACGCTGGCGTTGTCACCAGAAGCTGCATTGCGGCGAAAGTAATGACTTTCTTGTTCATTGCACACCTATCTCACTGCCGAAAGCTTTATGAAACCGCTGCCCCAAACCCGTCAGCAATTCATAGCCAATGGTGCCAGCGAACCGTGCAGCGTTGTCGAGTGCAATGTTCCTGCCGAACAGCTCAATCCACCCGGACTTGTCCAAAATGGCATCCGGCACATCCGTCACATCGAACATGGTGAAATCCATGGTCACGCGTCCGAGAACGGGGACGCGGTGTCCGGCAAGAGAACCTGCGGCTTTGGCAATGCCCGTATTCCGCAAGGCAACGCCACTTCCCGACGAGCGGTGAAATCCATCAGCATAACCCGTGGCGCAGACGGCGATTTTGCTGTCGCGGGCCAAGGCCTCGGTCGCGCCATAAGAGACAGTCTCGCCCGCTTTGGCATAACGGATTTGGATGATGCGGGTTTCGGCGGTGACGACTGTCTTCACCGGATTGGCAGTGCCGTTGACCGCTTCGCCACCATAGAGCGAGATGCCGGGGCGGGTGAGGTCGCCGCCGCTGGCACCAGTGGTCAAGATCGCCGCAGAGTTGGCGTAGGCGGATTCGATGCCTGAGAATATGGCGCGAACCTGTTGAAAACATGCGCGCTGCTTGAGGTTCATCGGATGGTCCGGATCATCCGCGCAAGCCGGATGGGTCATGACATGGCAGAGGCCGGAGGCTTTCAGCACGTCCGTATGCATGCCGATCAGGTGGGCCTCGTCCAGCGTGAGACCGGTGCGGTTCATCCCCGTGTCCACATGGATGCCATAGGGAAGCGGTTTGCCTCTGGTGCGGATCAACCGGCCCCAGCGTTCGATCTGCTCGGGCGAGCAAAGGAGTGGTGTCAGCGAATATTCCAACAGCGCATCTTCGCTGCCTTTCGGGGCGCCATAGATGACGAAGATCCGCGCGTCCGGGGCGAGTTGTCTGACGGCGATGCCTTCATCGGCCTGCGCCACGAAAAATGTATTGCAGCCCGCATTTATCAACGTTGGTACTGCAAGCCCAATGCCGAGACCATAAGCGTCAGCTTTCACAACCGCCGCCGCCTTGGCTGGGCCGGAGCGCGTTTGCATCAGCCGGTAATTGTCCGCGAGCGCTGACAGATCAATGGTCAGCCGTCCGCCCGCCAGCCCGGGTGCCGGACCGGATGTGATGCCTGCTGCACTCACTCGAAGCGTTCCGGCAGATACTGGTCTTCGGCAAGGTCGGTGAAGCGGGTGTATTCTGCCTGGAAGGCCAGCTGTGCAGTGCCGGTCGGGCCATGGCGCTGTTTGGCGACGATGACTTCGGCCCGGCCGCGCACGCCGTTCATGTCCGCCTCCCAGCGCAGATGCTCTTCAGTGCCGGGTTTGGGTTCCTTGTTCTTCAGATAATACTCGTCGCGGTAGACGAACAGCACCACGTCGGCGTCCTGCTCGATGGAGCCGGATTCGCGAAGGTCAGACAACTGCGGGCGCTTGTCGTCGCGGCTTTCGACTGCTCTGGAAAGCTGAGAGAGCGCGATGATCGGCACGCCAAGCTCTTTGCCGAGCGCTTTGAGGCCGGTGGTGATTTCGGTGACTTCCTGCACGCGGTTGTCCGACTTTTTGGATGAACCTTGCATGAGCTGGATATAGTCGATCACCAGCACATCAAGGCCGCGCTGGCGCTTCAACCGGCGGGCGCGGGCGGCGAGTTGGGCGATGGAAATGCCGCCGGTCTGGTCAATGTAGAGCGGGATCTTCTGCATCATCTGCGCGCAGGCGACCAGCTTGGAAAAGTCAGCCTCGTTGATTTCGCCGCGGCGGATTTTTGACGAAGAAATCTCGGTCTGTTCGGAGATGATGCGGGTGGCCAGCTGTTCGGACGACATTTCCAGCGAGAAGAAGCCGACCACGCCACCATTGGCCGCCTTCATCGTGCCGTCCGCCTGTTGGGCAGGCTCGTACGACGCGGCGATGTTGAAGGCGATGTTGGTGGCAAGCGAGGTTTTGCCCATGCCCGGGCGTCCGGCCAGCACGATCAAGTCGGATGCCTGCAAGCCCCCCATCATGGTGTCGAGACGGCGGATGCCGGACGAGACGCCCGACAAGTGGCCGTCGTGCATGAAGGCGGCATTGGCCATATCGACCGCGTTCTTGACCGCATCGGTGAAGCTCTGGAAGCCGCCATCGTAGCGGCCGGTCTCGGCGAGTTCAAACAGGCGTCGCTCGGCGTCTTCGATCTGACTGCGCGGGATCATGTCCACCGGCGCGTCAAAGGCGATGTTGACCATGTCCTCGCCGATGGTGATCAGTGCTCGGCGGATGGCAAGATCATGAATCGCGTGGCCGTAATCTTCGGCGTTGATGACAGTCACAGCTTCTGCCGCCAGCCGCGCCAGATACTGTGCGACCGTCATTTCGCCGACCTTGTCCTCGGCGGGCAGGAAGTTTTTCAACGTGACGGGATTGGCATGCTTGTTAAGCCGGATGAACTCGCCGATCACTTCGTAGATCTTGCGGTGCAGCGGCTCGAAGAAATGCTGCGGCTTGAGGAAATCCGAAACGCGGTAGAAGGCATCATTGTTGACAAGGATGGCGCCGAGCAACGCCTGTTCGGCCTCAACATTGTGCGGCGCGCTGCGGTACAGCGGGTCGGAGACGGGGGTCAGTTTGCGGGCAGGTTCGGCCATTTGATTGCAATTGCGCCCATTGGTTTGAGTTGATTCGATCACAGTAGCGGGTTGAAACGCTCAACGCCCCGCCGATACCGAAGTCTTACCGATATCCACAGGGATCATAACATGAAAATGCCCGGCGCTGGGCCGGGCACGTTGATTTTTGTTGTCGCTATTACATTTCGTCGCCGTCGCCGAAATGTTCCATGCCGCCGGGCACAACCGCATCCTCGTTCGAGCCGTAGATGGCGTCGGCGGTGTCGAGCTTTTCGCCCGCGGCCTGACGCTCGGCTTCTTCCTTGGTGCGGGCGATGTTGACTGTGACCGAGGCGTTGACTTCGCCGTGCAGATGCAGCGCGATAACATGCAGACCGATGGTCTTGATCGGGGTGTTGAGGACGACCTGGTTCTTGTTGATGTCGAAGCCTTCGGCTGCGATCAACTCGGCAACGTCGCGCGCCGAGACCGAACCGTAAAGCTGACCGGTTTCACCGGCGGAACGGACGAAAATGAATGTCTTGCCGTCAACGCTGTCGGCAACGGTCTGGGCGACCGATTTGCGTTCATTGTTGCGGGTTTCAAGCGTCGCGCGCTGGTCTTCAAAGCGCAGCTTGTTGGCAGCATTGGCACGAAGCGCCTTGCCCTGCGGCAACAGGAAGTTGCGCGCGTAACCGTCCTTGACCTTGACAGTGTCGCCCATGTGGCCAAGGCGGCCGATGCGTTCGAGAAGAATGACCTGCATGATGATAGTCCTTTCGTTAAGTCACAAGGTTGGAGCGCCGCCATTGGCAGCGGGTTTTTTCGCGGTGTCATAAAGACCCGCAAAGAGGAAGAGGATGGCTGGAAGGCCGATGGTCAGCGAGGTGGCATAAGCAATCCACAAGGCCGCGTTGCGCCAAGGCTGGCCGCGCGAGACGCGGTGCAGCGCGGCAAAACCCGTCAAGATGAACGCAGTCGAAAAAGCGCCAGCCACACACCAGGCCATCATCTGCCAGCCGCCGGACAGGAAGGTCGCAGCCATCGTGATGGCGAAGATTGGCAGTGCGAGTGCGGGCATTTTCAATGAGGTCGGCCAGTCATCCTTCGGGCGCTGGAACAGGCCGGAACGGCGCGAGACCTGAAGCGCCAGCCAGAAGTTGGCGACCATGACGAGAAGCCAACTCGTTGGCTGAAGGAATGGCACCGCTTTGATGAGCGTGTTGGCGAGAGACATCGTCGCGACAGGATCCTTGGCAAACTCCGGATCAGCTTCAGCGATGCGCTTGACCAGCTCCACGGACAGTTCGCCGGAGATTTTCGGGAAGTCGATGTAGACGCCGGACAGGATGAAGCCGCCGGCGACTGCGATGGTCAGCGCAAAGAGGATGCTGCCCAGCGGGTACCATTCAACCGGGCGGCCATTGTCCAGCCGGGCCATGCCGCCGTAGTAGGCCGCCAAACTTGCCGGAATGACTGTGGTGAGCGCGATGATGATGGCCTGCGGCTCGCCTGCGAACACGTAAATGGCGAGGATGCAAACTGCGGCGGCAGTGCCACCGGCAATCGGGCCCCAGCCAAGGCCAGCCAACATCAGCGGCAGCGGCGAGAGGATGAACAGCAGGAAGGAGAGAACGGTCTGAACCACCGAACCCACAGACAGAAGCGCGGCTGCGATGCCGGCAGCGGCTCCGATCAAGAGGGGCAAAAGGGAACGGTTCATGACTTGCTCGCTGTCCTGCACAAATGCAGTTAGGATTTGCCGGGATTGGCAGAAATCCAACTCGGGATTGTATCGGTTCACTCTTGCGCCCGCCGCAAGGATGAGGCGAGGGCGGTTTCCCGCCCCCGACCAAATGTTATCAGCCGATCACATACGGCAGCAGCGCGAGGAAACGGGCGCGCTTAATGGCCTGGGCCAAAAGGCGCTGCTTCTTCTGCGAAACGGCTGTGATGCGCGACGGAACAATTTTGCCGCGCTCGGAAATGTAGCGCTGCAAGAGGCGAATGTCCTTGTAGTCAATCTTCGGCGAATTCTGGCCGGAGAACGGGCAGGTCTTGCGGCGGCGGTGAAACGGGCGACGGGTCGGGATCTGATTGATGTCAGTCATGATTATGCTCCTGCCACTTCAGCGTCTTCATCGCGCGGACGGCGCGGCGGACGGTCACCACGGTCCGGGCGATCACCACGGTCACGGCGCGGACGGTCGAAACGGTCGCCGCGATCGTTGCCACGGTCATCATCGCGGTCGCGCTTGGCAAGCATGGCCGACGGGCCGGTCTCATGCGCGTCCACCTTGATGGTGAAGAAGCGCAGAACGTCCTCGGAAATGCCCTGCTGGCGTTCCACTTCGGCGACGGCCGAGGAGGGGGCTGTGATATCCATGAGGGTGTAATAGGCCTTGCGGTTTTTGTTGACCCGGTAGGTCAGCGAGCGCAGGCCCCAGTTTTCAATGCGTCCGACGGAGCCGCCAGCGGCTTCGATAATACCCTTGAACTGTTCGACAAGAGCGTCGACCTGCTGCTGGGAAATGTCCTGGCGGGCCATGAACACGTGTTCGTACAATGCCATGTAGATGCCTTTCTTCTGTTTTGTTCACGACATTCAAAGCCAGTGGCTAAGCCTCTGCGAACCGATCAAAACCGCTGAAAGCGGGAAGAAAGGACGCGTGGACGGATCGAGAGCGGAGACACGGGAGGCTGTTGCAACTCGCAACTGACGGTCTTGATAACCGGCCCTCCGTTCAGCCCCCAACTGGGTTTCGAACCGTGAACAAGCGGGCGTATGCAATGTTTCGGGCGGAAATGCAAGAGAAGAGCGGGGATTTGTTCATCAACTCTGAATTTGAAGACTGTCAGAAACTCCCCGCGTTTCATCTTTCCGGGGCCGCGACTTGTCGCGCCGAAGCCTCGGCGTAGGCGGGAGCGAAACCTGAGAATCCAGAGATGGGAAGGCGCGGAATTGGGCTCAAGATGTGTTGGCAGGTTCTCAAATGGCAATGAAAGCATTGGTTTAACGGTCTTTTACGTCCGACGGACGGCGACACTTTCCATGGCCACGACTCTGGGTTCCGGGTTCCGCTGCGCGGCCCCGGAATGACGACGGTTTTGAGGGTTTTTGTAATAATTACAGCCATTTGCTGCTCGCGAAAATGCTGGTGAATTCGCCCTATGACGTGTCCGAACCGAACGCTTCGACGGCGAAGTAATGCACGTCTTTCAGTATGGAATCGACTGGATGGATTTCCTTTCGACGATATCCCGGCGGTGGCCCTGGACGAAAAGGACTGATGCGGGTTGGTTTGTAAGGGGCTTTGGATGAAAGGATTTCGTCCCGGCGGGCGCGCCATCTGGCGAGGCGGCGGGCTTGGCGGGGCAAGTCGTTGAGCGCGTGACGCATGGCGCGGAGGCGGTTGAAGAGGAGTGTGGCGTTGACGGGGGTGGCTGCGAGGGTGGCTTGGTGGTGGTGCGCGCGTGATGCGTCCAAAGGTTGGACTTCGTGCATTGATCCAGCGTTGAGTTCGTTTTCCCAAGCGTCTTCGTCGAAATGTTTGAGCGGGTCGATGAGTTGGAAGGATGGGGTGTGCGATCCGGTGGCGAAGGATGCGAGGCCTGCCGGGAGCGGGCGGGACGGGCGGAATTTGATGACGAAGCCCCGCGCCGCGATGACGATGAGGCGGCGGATGGCGGATTCTGCCGGGCGCAGGATTAGGAGGATGGCGGCGTAGAGTGCGCGCGGGAGGGTGAAGGTGGCAGATGTGTTGGGGTTTGCATTGCCCTCGTCGCGCGGCAGTCCCCTCTCCGTCGGCTTTGCCGACACCTCTCCCCGCTCGCGGGGCGAGGTTAAAGCCGCGCTGGTTGGTCTAACCTCGCCCCGCTTGCGGGGAGAGGTGTCGCGGGCGCAGCCCGTGACGGAGAGGGGACTGCTGCCGGACAAGTGACTGCTGCCAGACGGACTGCTGCCAACGCCAACACTGCGTAACATCGCGAACAGCTCGGCTATGATGCCGAGGAGCAGAGCGTGGTTGCGGGTGATGGCCATTTCCCAGTTCACTTGCTGCGTCTTCCCTTGTTGAACATGATGGGGATTATCGCGCGGGATTGGGGTCGAGTGGATAGAATCGCGAAATTTAAATTGTGATTTGAATGATATCAACGGGTTGGCAGAGTTTTGCTGCGGGATAACTCCGTCGGCGTTCGCAGATGAAGGGCGGCCTCGCGCATAGCGGTTGGTAATGGAGTACTCGACGCACTCCTGTGGGTTGGATTAAACATTGCCGCAGCGGACGCCCCAGGTCAAATTGACCAATCCGCGCCCAACTCTACCTCTTCCGGCACCAAGTCGTCTGCCCGCCGGCAAGATAATCGGTCTGCATCCAGTATTTCCAGGCGGTGCAGTCCGCCTTGGTCTTGAAGCAGCGCTGCGCTGTTATGTTGATCCGCCGGTCGTCTCCATTGGAGATGATTGGGTCCGCCCTGTAACCGCTGAAGAAGCCGACCCAATTGGTGTTGGACGCGTTCGCAGAATTGCAACGCAATCCCTCAACACGCTTCGGCGCTGCGCCCGCAGACGCGACAAACGCTGGCGCACTGACGGTTACAGCGAGCGCAAGCAGCAATAGTGATCTCATGGCTTTGGCCTTTCAAGTGAGTCCCATTTTTCTTTGGCTTCGCGCCGGAATTATGTCGGCAGCCATTGAATCGCGACGGCGTGTCCGCCTATTGTAACGTTTCAAGCGGCCAAAAGTTCGCGATCAAATCTTCAAGATAAAAAGTGCAGGGAACATCCGACATGACAAAAACACGCTGGGGCATCATCGGGCCGGGCGCAATTGCGCATAATTTTGCCGATGGTTTGAAGGAGACTGAAACCGGCGTGCTGGTGGCGATCGCCAGCCGTGATGCCAAGCGTCGCGACGAGTTCGGCGATCATTACGGCATTGCCGCAGACAAGCGTCACGCCACGTATGAAGCGCTGGCCGCCGATCCGGATATCGACGCGGTCTATGTCTCCACGCCGCACCCATGGCATGCCGAACTGTCCATCTTGGCCATGCGCCACGGCAAAGCGGTTGTGTGCGAAAAGCCTGCGGGCATGAACGGCGGAGAAATCACCGCCGTCACGGAAGTCGCCGCTCAAGCGGGCGTTTTCTTCATGGAAGCGTTCATGTATCGCTGCCATCCGCAGATCGCGCGACTGGTGGAAATCATCAGGTCCGGCGAAATTGGCGACGTGCGCCATATCAAGGCAACTTTCGGCTTCTCGTCCAAGCGCGATCCATCATCGCGGCTCTATGATGCGGCGCTGGGCGGCGGCGGCATTCTTGATGTCGGCTGCTATCCGGTTTCGGCCTCACGGCTGATTGCAGGTGCCGCCATCGGCAAAGATTTTGACAATCCGGTCACCGTAAAGGCAACCGCAACGATGGGACCGACCGGTGTCGATGAAACCGCATACGGGCTTTTAACGTTTGCCAGCGGCATCACCGCAGAGATTGCCTGTTCCGTGCGCAACGAGATGGACAATGCAGTCGTCGCAACCGGCGACAAGGGCATGATCCGCCTGTCCAATCCATGGGTCCCGGGTCGCAACGCCGGACCATCAGATTCGCAGATTGAAATCACCATTGATGGAAAAACGCGCGTCGAAGACATACGCTCGCACCACCACCTGTTCGCTTTCGAGGCAGACCTTGCCAGCATAGCCGTCGCCGCTGGCCGGAAGCAGGCGCTGTCGCCCGCGATGAGCCACGCAGACAGCATCGGCAACGCCGAAACACTCGACCGCTGGCGGCAGGAGGTCGGCTATGTCACGTTCAACGAAAAACCGGCAACCAACCGCAAGCTGTCCGGCATCATCCCGTCCGGACTGCCGTCCATTCCGAAGGTCATAGTGCAAGGCGTGCCGCTGCCCGTATCCCGCCTTGTCGTCGGCTGCGACAACAAGAATGACATCGGCTCCGGCGCCATCATCTGGGATGCGTTCATGGAGGCGGGCGGCAACGCGTTTGACACCGGCTTTGTCTATGGCGGCGGGCTGCACGAGAAGGTGCTGGGCGAATGGATCGCCGCGCGCGGCGTTGAAAAAGACATCAATGTCATCGTCAAGGGCGCGCACACGCCATACTGCACCCCGCGTGCGCTGGCCGCACAGCTTGACATGTCGCTGAACCGCCTCGGCATCAGCCACGCTCCCATTTACATCATGCACCGCGACAATCTGGATGTGCCAGTCGGCGAGTTCGTCGATGCGCTCAACCGGCTGCACAATGCAAGCAAGATCGGCATTTTCGGCGGCTCGAATTGGTCAGTGGCGCGGTTCAAGGAGGCCAATGAGTATGCTGCAAAGCATGGCCTCAAGCCCATGTCTTTACTCAACAACAACCTCTCGCTCGCGGTCATGGAAAAGCCGATCTGGGACGGCTGCATAACCTCCAACAATGCTGAAACACTCAAATACATGCGCGACAATGCCGTGACCCACCTCAGCTGGTCGTCGCAGGCGCGGGGCTATTTCCTGCCCGAAGACCTGCGTAACCGCCTGCCAGCCGATATCGGCCCGGAAACCTGCTTCGGCTCCGCCGCCAATCAGCAGCGCCGCGCGCGGGCCGAAACGCTTGCCAA
>JANPEK010000238.1:0-5673 GCA_031422915.1 Phyllobacteriaceae bacterium
TTTCACGGAAGACGCCTTCACGCTGCAGTTTCTTTTTCAGAGCGCGGAGAGCCTGATCAACATTGTTGTCACGAACGAGTACCTGCACGAGCGACACAGCCTTTCAAAAGAGCGAATTCTTCAATGGTTATCGGGAAATACAATCCCGCGTCGCGGCGGTCTCCCGTCGCAAGCTGGCGGCCAGATAGCAGAATCAGGAAGGCGTGTCCACACTTGGCGCGTATAAATTGATGCGGCACCGTCAGGCGGAGTTGACGACGAGGGAGACGCCGGTGGATTTTTGCAATTGGCTGATGACCGCAACCAGATTCTGCGCTGTCGGATTGCCGTTCGGCCCGAACATGCGCGTCACACTTTTTGCCGGCTTGCCGATTTTATCTGCCAGCTCATCAAAACCGATGGTGGCGTTGATGTAACCGCGCAGCACATTGCGGCCAGTGGATACATCATCTGCAAGCAGCAAATCGACGGCCTCGGTGAGCAGGGCGGCGCGGAACGCGGTGTCATGGCTTGCGAGGGCTTTGACTGTGTCTTTGAAATCGCGGGTTAGGGGCATGGCTTCTATAGTGCAATCCGCGCCCGTATCTCGTCATATCCAGTATGCAATCCCTGCGCCCCGCGTTGGATCAGCCCGGCGTTTTCCAACGCTGCCACATCTTCATGCACGCGCTTGTAGTCGCGGCTGAGCGTGCGGGCCAGCGAGGCGACGCTGGCTTCGGGGCGGGCGTGGAGCTGGCGCAGGAGCTCGAAGCGCTTGGTGGACATGAGTGAGATCAAAGTATCCCAGGAATTGAAGTTCAGGTGTACTTCGGGCTCTATTGGTCCTGTCTCGGCTCTGGCGACCGCATCGAGAATGCGCCGGTTCATATCCGCAAATGTCTCACCGACATGGACTTGAAGTTTTGTCATCATATTTCTCCACGTTCATTTTTAACGTCCGCCTCGAAGTCCGCCAACAGCTGGGCCAGAGACAGGAAATGATAAGGCAGCTCGACCAGACGATAGTGACGGTGATCGCCTTTGCCGCGCTCATTGTCGTATCCAACAATCCGCTCGCCATCTCTTCCGTAAAACAGACGGTATTTGAATCCATGTGTTGTAGGCGGCACATTTTCGGGCGTTTTCCAAACAACGGCTTCTACAAAAAGGCCGTTTTCAAAAGCCGTTCGGTAGCGGATCAGCTGTTCTGCTCTCATATGGCGCAGAATGCCATAAATCGCCTATGGCGTCAAATGCCATAAATGTTGTTGACCTGAGCTGTTCAGTCGATGTGCCTGCACCCCCCGCGATCCTTCTTGTCTCTGCCGCCTTCGCAAGAGTCTCCTCACGAACAGGAATATCAGAGCTTCGCCAATCCGCCACCCTCCGTCGCATTCAGCGCACGGCCTTTCCTTCTCTCTTGCTAGTGCTATTACTCATCATTGCCGCTTTTCCTTGCGGCTGGTTGGCTTGAGGCTTTATCCATGCGCAAATATTCTGTCTTTGCTCTCGCCCGTGAGGCAATGCGTGCCCATAAGGGGTGGGACAAGCAGTGGACGTTTCCCGAGCCCAAGGCTTCGTATGATGTGATCATTGTCGGGGCGGGCGGGCATGGGCTGGCTACGGCGTATTATCTGGCCAAGGAGCATGGCATCACAAACGTCGCGGTGCTGGAAAAGGGGTGGCTTGGCGGCGGCAACACCGGGCGCAACACCACCATTATCCGCTCCAACTATCTTTATGACGAGTCTGCGGGCATCTATGACCATGCGGTCAAGCTGTGGGACGGGCTCTCTCAGGATCTCAATTACAATGTGATGTATTCGGCGCGCGGCGTGATGATGCTGGCGCACAATGTGCATGATGTGCAGGTGCTGAAGCGCCATGTCCATGCCAACCGCCTGAACGGCATTGACAATGAATGGCTGACACCCGAGCAGGCTAAGGAATTCTGCCCGCCGCTGAACATCGCCGCTTCCGCCCGCTATCCTGTGGTCGGTGCGACCTTGCAGCGGCGCGGCGGCACGGCGCGGCATGATGCGGTGGCCTGGGGTTATGCCCGCGCGGCGTCGGACCGCGGCGTTGATATCATCCAGAATTGCGAAGTCACCGCTATTCGCCGCAATCCGGATGGGTCAGTGTCGGGTGTCGAGACATCCAAGGGCTTTATCGGCGCCAAGAAGGTCGGCGTGGTTGCCGCTGGCCATACCTCGGTGCTGATGGATATGGCTGGCGTGCGCATGCCGCTCGAAAGCTATCCGCTGCAGGCGCTGGTGTCGGAGCCGGTGAAGCCGGCGTTTCCGTGCGTGGTGATGTCCAACACGGTGCACGCCTACATATCCCAGTCCGACAAGGGCGAACTGGTGATCGGCGCGGGCACGGACCAGTATACATCCTACAGCCAGACCGGCGGCTTGCACATTTTGAACCATACGCTGGATGCGATCTGCGAAATGTTCCCGATGTTCGGCCGCATGAAAATGCTGCGCTCATGGGGCGGCATCGTCGACGTGACGCCGGACCGCTCGCCAATTTTGGCCAAGACGCCGGTCAAGGGTCTCTACGTGAACTGCGGCTGGGGCACCGGCGGCTTCAAGGCGACGCCGGGTTCGGGCCATGTGTTTGCGCATACGATTGCCCGCGACGAGCCGCACAAGATCAATGCGGGCTACACGCTTGAGCGGTTCAGGACGGGGCGGCTGATTGACGAAGCGGCTGCGGCGGCGGTGGCGCATTGATGGCACAGGTGCGGAAATGACTCGAGAAACCAACAAGAAATTTGTTCGCTTTGGGCTTATTGGAGTTGCTGCAGTTCTGCTTCTTTCGCTGATTGCTTATCCGGTTTTCACTTTGCTTGGAGTGACGGAGAGTGCGGCGCAGGCGCTTGTCGGCCCATTCTGGGCGTTTGGAACACTTGTCTCTCTTGTCTCATTGTTCCTGCTTGGATTGTTTCCAAGGTTTCTAGGGGTGTTTTTTGGGCCAACAGTGATGAATTGGGCTGAGGGCGTTCAGCGATTCAGACGCTTGGGCCTGTGGGTCGAAGATGCCGCTGTCGCAGAAAAATCTTCAAAAGTTGGAATGTGAAGTGCTGATGCATCTGGCTCCCGCCATCGTTGCCGGAATGCTGCCCGTTGCTGGCGGCCTGCCTGTTGACGTACTGATTCCGGCCTCGTTCTTGCCTGAAGCTGAAGACGTGCGCTTTCAGATGATCGAGAAACAGGCGGGCGAGCGGGATTGGCCCTTTGTCGAGACCAAGGGGCGCCTGGCCTGCGTGCCGACGTTCGGGATGCGGGTTGTCGTTTTCTTTCCCGAGACGGGCGATGAGCTGGATGAATTGATCGAGCCAACCGGCGTGATGGTGACCACGGATCCAATCCAGCTTTTCAGCGATGTTGAGGGCAAGGCGCATCTGGCACCGGGCATGAGCATCGAAGATAAAATCCGCCGCCTTGGGCCTTATGTGACGCTGGGCAAGAAGCTTTGTGACCAGCCAAATGGGACCGTGCTTGGTCCCGGAGAGTTGTGATGATGATCATGATTGACCTTTGGCGCTGCCCCTCATCCGTCGCTTCGCGCCACCTTCTCCCCGCAAGTGGCGGGGAGAAGGGGACTATCGCCAACTGTGCTAACTTCCCTTCTCCCCGCCGCTTGCGGGGAGAAGGTGCCCCGACAGGGGCGGATGAGGGGCAGCGCCGAGCGTCCGAAATTGTCCGCCCGCTAATTAGTTTCACCCCGATATCCGCAGGTGCCCCATGCTTCTGATCCATTGTCCCTATTGTGAAGAAGAGCGGCCGGAACTGGAATTCCGCAACATGGGGCAGGCGCATGTTGTTCGCTCGTCCGACATTGCGAACCAGTCGGATGAGGATTTTGAGAAGTTTCTCTATATCCGCGAAAACCCGAAGGGCGTGAACTACGAGCGCTGGCGGCATGTGCATGGATGCGCGCGGTTTTTCAATGCGGTGCGGCACACGGTGAGCGACAAGTTTATCGCGACCTACAAGGCGGGCGAGCCGAAGCCGATGCTGGATGGTTCCGCTGCTGGCAAACCGGCGAAAGCTGCCAAAACCAAAAAGGGAGAGGCATGATGGCCGGAGCCAACCGTATCGCCGGCAAGGGCAGGCTCACCCCTGCCAAGACCATCCGCTTCACCTTTGACGGGCGCAGCTATACCGGGCTTGAGGGCGATACGCTGGCGTCTGCGCTTTTGGCCAATGGCGTGCATCTGGTTGGGCGGTCATTCAAGTATCACCGTCCGCGCGGCTTTCTCGGTGCTGGTGCGGAAGAGCCGAATGCGCTGATGGACATTGCGCGCGACGGCGTGCGCCGCCAGCCGAATGTGCGCGCGACCGTGCAGGAATTGTACGACGGGCTGAAGGCGACCTCGCAGAACCGATGGCCCTCGCTGGAAATGGACATTGGCGCAGTGAACAATCTTGGTTCGCCGTTTTTCGCTGCGGGCTTTTACTACAAGACGTTCATGTGGCCGAAGGCGGCGTGGAAGAAGGTCTATGAGCCATTCATCCGCAAGGCGGCTGGTCTTGGCGTTGCGCCGACTGAGGCGGATACCGACCATTATGCCAACCGCTTCATCCATTGCGATGTGCTGGTTGTGGGTGGCGGGCTGGCCGGTCTGCTGGCTGCAAAAGCGGCGGCGGAGGCGGGTGCGGATGTCATCCTTGTTGACGAGCAGAGCGAGCTTGGCGGCGCGCTGAAGCATGAGGCGGATGTTGTGGTGGACGGCAAGTCCGGCGCTGTCTTTGCTGCCGCGACGATTGCCGCGCTTGGCGCGATGAAGAATGTGCGGGTGCTGACCCGCACGACGGCGTTTGGCTATTACGCGCAGAACATGTTGGCGCTGGCTGAGCGGGTGACTGACCATATGGCGAGCCCCGAACAGAGCTTGCCGCGCGAGCGGCTGTGGCAGGTGCGGGCGAAACAGGTGATCCTCGCCACCGGTGCAATTGAACGGCATATGGTGTTTGCCGAAAATGATCGGCCCGGCGTGATGTTGGCCTCGGCAGGGCGGACGTTCCTCAACCAGTATGGCGTCGCTGTTGGTCGCCGGGTTGGCGTTTATACGGCCAATGACTCGGCCTATGCGGTGGCGTTTGAATTGAAGGCGGCGGGCGTTGATGTTCCGGCACTGGTGGACTTGCGCAAGAGCGTGGACGTGGCGCTGCTCTTGAAGGCCAAGGAGCTTGGCATTGAAGTGCTGACCGGCCATGCCGTGATCAAGGCGGGCGGGCGGTTGCGTGTGAATTCGATGCATGTGCAGCCGGTTGACGGCGGCGCGACGCGGCAGATCGCGGTTGACGCTTTGCTTAACAGTGCGGGCTGGACGCCGTCGGTGCATCTGTGGTCGCAGTCACGTGGCAAGCTGGTGTTTGACGATGCGCGGGGAATATTTGTTCCCGGCGAGGCTGCGCAGGCGGTTGTGTCCGTTGGCGCGTGCAATGGCACCGAGGGTTTGAGCACACTGGCGGCGGAAGCTGTTGCAGCGGGCATTGCCGCTTCGGGCGGAAAGGGCAAAACCAAGGCCCCGAAAGTCACCGGCGGTTCAATCGCTGGCGGAATGTCGGGCTCGGCACCGGGTGCCGGGCCGGACGACACGGTCAAGGCGTTCGTCGATTTCCAGAATGATGTGACCGCCAAGGACATCCGCATGGCGGTGCGCGAGGGCATGCATTCGAT
>JANPEK010000239.1:0-5319 GCA_031422915.1 Phyllobacteriaceae bacterium
ACTCCGCAAGATCGTCGCGGTGATGTTTGCGATGCTGCTCGGTGTCGATCGCGTCAGCAGTCCCCTCTCCGTCGGCTTCGCCGACACCTCTCCCCGCAAGCGGGGCGAGGTTAAACCAACCTGCGCGGCTTTAACCTCGCCCCTTTGGGGAGAGGTGTCGGCGAAGCCGACGGAGAGGGGACTGCGCGCCGACGCAAGTGCAAACGCCGCCTTCACCCTCCCACACCGCCTCTATTGCGCCATCCTCCTCATCCTGCGCTCGGCAGAATCCGCGCTGCGGAGACTGATCGTCATCGCGGCAAGGGGTCTGATCTTGAAACCAAGAGCTTCGAACCAACTCCTGCCAAACTTCCCGTCATTCGCAGCCAGCAACTCCGCGCGCATCCCATCCTTCGCGCTCCTCGATTCACTAAAACACTTTGACCTCAATGATTTTGACCAAAACGCCAACCCGCACACCAACTTCTCGAGCTCCTGGGACCCGAGCGAATTCGCGCCATCCCTGTCGCAGCCCGACGAACCCATCAACGCGGCCCAGCTCTTCAGCCGCATGCGCGCCCTGCGGGCTGCGCTGAGCGACATCCCAAAACAAGCCCGCCGCCTCGCAAGATGGCAGGCACGTCGCGATGAGTTGCTCAAGGCCAAGCGTCCGACCCGCATCTCAATCTTCCGCCCCGGTCTCCCACCAGGCTGGCGGCAACGGAGCATTCACGCAGTTGATGATATTCTGCGAGAGTGTCACGGATTGGCGCTTCACGCGGTCAACGGGCCGGATACGGGGTGACACTTTACCAGCCTCCATTCCCCAAACGTTCGTCTTCGTCGGGCTTGTGCCGACGATCCAGACTTTCTTTTGCCAGCTCAGAAACAAGAACTGGGTCGTCGGGACAAGCCCGACGATGACGAAGTTTGGGTATTGTCTGGAAGATTGCCGCTCCGCCTCGACGGAAATGCCATCACCCCCTTCAACCCACCCCGCGCGCCTTCCGTATCGCGGTCGAGGACAAGCTCGATCTTGGCCCGTGGATAAATGTCCAGGCTGGCGCCTTGTAGCGACCGAGCGCCTGCGAATCGTCTTCATCGACGCGTGCGTAATCATAGGTTTTGGCGAGTTTCGACGACAGATAGGCAAGTGTCGATCCGGGCCGGTCAATGACAGCAATCGGGAAGGTTTCGGCAATGTGCTGCCAGCGCTGCCACTTGTGAAAGTCTTTCAGGTTGTCGGCACCCATCAGCCAGATGAAGCGGACGCCGGTGTTCCGTTCCTGCACCAGTTTCAGCGTGTCGGCTGTGTAGCGGACCTTGAAGGCCGCCTCGAACGCGGTGATCTTGATGCGCGGGTCTTCAGCGAGTTTTTCACAAGCCAGAAGTCGCGTTGCCAGGGGCGCAAGTTCGCGCGTGTCTTTCAGCGGATTTCCGGGTGTGACAATCCACCAAAGCTGGTCAAGATCAAGCCGCCGCAGTGCAATTTCCGCCAGCAACAGATGGCCGCCATGCGGCGGGTTGAACGAGCCACCGAACAGGCCGATCGTCATGCCTTTTTCGGCATGCGGCATTTTCAAATAATGGCTGGCAATCCCGTCGGATATTTGCGTTGCCGCATTTCCGGACGAAAAACCGCTTCGTACTTTTTCTGGAAATGCTTCAGCCTTCACGGACGTGTCTGGCCAGAGCCGCGCACGCGGTATTTGAATGAGGTCAGTTGCTCAACGCCGACCGGACCGCGCGCATGCATCCGCCCCGTCGCGATGCCGATTTCCGCACCCATGCCAAACTCGCCGCCATCGGCAAATTGCGTCGAGGCATTGTGCAAAAGGATTGCCGAGTCGATCTCGTTGAAGAAGCGCCCGACAACGGCTTGGTCCTGCGCAATCACCGCTTCGGTATGGTGCGAGGAATACTCGTTGATGTGGTCAATCGCGCCTGCGATTCCGTCAACCAGTGTCACCGAAATGATCGCGTCGAGATATTCGGTGGACCAGTCTTGTTCGCTTGCGGGAACGGCCTGTTTGAACGCCGCGATAACATCAGCGTCGCCGCGGATTTCGCAACCCTTTGCGGCAAGATCGCTGAGGATCGGCACAAGATGAGTCGCGGCAGCCTTGCGGTCCACCAGCAAGGTTTCCGCCGAACCACACACGCCGGTGCGCCGCATCTTGGCATTGACCACGATCTTGCGCGCCATCTCAAGGTCCGCCGAGGCATCGACATAGACATGGCAAATACCCTCCAGATGGGCAAACACCGGAACGCGGGCGTCATTTTGCACCCGTGCAACAAGGCTCTTGCCGCCGCGCGGCACGATCACATCAAGATTGCCACCAAGACCTTTCAGCATTTCGCCGACAGCGGCGCGGTCGGTAACCGGCACACGCTGGATCGCAGCTTCCGGCAGACCGGCCTTGGTCAAGCCTTCAACCATGCAGGCATGAATCGCGTGGGAGGAATTTACCGAGTCCGAGCCTCCGCGCAAAATCACCGGGTTGCCGGCCTTGAGGCAGAGCGCTCCAGCGTCGGCAGTGACATTCGGACGGCTTTCGTAAATGACGCCAATAACGCCAAGCGGCGTGCGCACCCGCTCAATGTGCAGGCCGTTCGGCCGGTCCCATTCGGCGATGATTTCGCCAATCGGGTCCTTCAGTTCCGCGATGGATCGAATGCCGTCGGCAATGGCGCGGATGCGGTTGTCGTCGAGTTTCAGCCGGTCGAGCAGGGCTTGCGACAGGCCTGCCTCTTCGCCGTTCATCATGTCCAAAGCATTGGCAGCAAGGATCAAATCCCTGTCGCGCAGGATCGCTTGCGCCATGCCGGTCAGCGCCGCAAATTTGCGCTCCGCTGTTGCCAGCGCCAGCGGACCAGCGGCGGCACGGGCGCGACGACCGATGTCCAGCATCAGCGTTTCGATGTCGGTTGCGTCCTCATTTGTCTTCAACATCAGGATCAGTCCGGCTTGTGCGACACCACCATGTCATCGCGGTGGATCATGGCGGCGCGCGCTTCATAGCCCAAAATGGCCGGGATGTCTGATGATTTCTTGCCGGTGATCTTCACCGCATCTGATGAGTCATAAGCCACCAAACCACGCGCGGCTTCATGTCCTTCCGGACCCAATACCGCCACGGTATCGCCGCGCTCAAAAATGCCCTCAACACTGCGCACGCCTGCTGCCAGAAGCGACTTGCCGGAGAGAAGTGCAGCCAAAGCGCCGCCATCAATCTGCAATCGACCGGCGGGTTCAAGATTGCCTGCAATCCAGGTCTTCCACGCGCTGACCGGATTGAGCGAGGGCTTGAACAGGCTTGCCCGTTCGCCGCGGTCAATGGCCGACAGCGGGTTCAGCCTTGCGCCGGAAGTGATGATCATCGCGGTTCCTGCGGCGGTGGCGATTTTGCCGGCGTCCAGTTTGGTCTTCATGCCACCCTTGGAAATCTCAGAAGCAGCAGCACCGGCCATCGCTTCAATCGCTGGCGTGATCTTGTCGATCACACCGAGGAATTTTGCCTGCGGATCAAGGTGCGGCGGGGCAGTGTAAAGGCCGTCGATGTCGGAGAGCAGGATCAGCAAATCCGCCCCCATCATGGTGGCAACCCGGGCGGCGAGGCGGTCATTGTCGCCGTAGCGAATTTCCGATGTCGCGACGGTATCATTCTCGTTGATGACCGGCACGGCCTTGAGGCGAAGCAGCGTTTCAATTGTCGCACGGGCGTTCAGATAGCGTCGCCGCTCTTCAGTATCGCCCAAAGTGAGAAGGATCTGGCTCGTTGTCAGCCCATGCGCACCGAGCGCTTCATCATAGGCGCGTGCAAGCGCAATCTGGCCAACGGCGGCAGACGCCTGGCTTTCCTCAAGCTTCAATGCGCCCTTGGGCAGCTTGAGAACTGTACGCCCAAGCGCAATTGCGCCGGACGAGACCAACAGCACTTCTGTCCCGCTCTTGGACAGAGCCGCCACATCAGCGCAAAGGCTGTCCAGCCACGCGCGCTTCAAGCCCTTGGCACGATCCACCAGCAGGGCGGAGCCAATTTTGACAACAATTCGCTTGAAGGAATTCAGCTGCGGCAAGGACATCGAAATTTAATCCTGCCACCGCGTGTCGGGCTTCTCCGGCGCTTCGTTCTGCTTGGAGATCGAGATTTCCAAAGCCAGCTTGCGCAGTGCTGTTTCAAGACCTTCGCGGGTGACACCCGATATTGTCAGCGGCACTTTCTTGCAGGCCTTTTTCAATGCGGCAAGCTTTGCTGTCTTGGTCTCTTCATCGATTGTATCGACTTGGCTGAGCGCGACGATTTCCGGCTTGTCGGAAAGCTCTTCCGCATAGGCTTTCAGTTCCTTTCGGACAGTCTTGTAAGCCTTTGCAACATCTTCCTCCTGCGCGGAAACCAGATGCAGCAAAACGCGCGTGCGCTCGACGTGGCCGAGAAAACGGTCACCCAAACCAATGCCTTCGTGAGCTCCTTCGATGAGGCCAGGAATATCAGCAATGATGAATTCGCGCCCGTCAATGGTGGCAACACCAAGGTTCGGATAGAGCGTGGTGAAAGGATATCCGGCAATTTTCGGCCGTGCAGCGGTGACGCTCGCCAAAAACGTTGACTTGCCGGCGTTCGGCAGACCGACAAGGCCAGCGTCGGCAATCAGCTTTAGGCGGAGCCAAATGTAGCGCTCCTGGCCCTCTTGCCCTGGGTTGGCGCGGGTCGGGGCCTGATTGGTCGACGATTTGAAATGCGCATTGCCAAACCCGCCATTGCCGCCCTTGGCGAGCCGGTAACGCGCGCCAACCTTGGGCAGATCGCAGATCAGCGTTTCATTGTCTTCCTCGTAGACTTCCGTGCCCGCCGGAACCTTGAGGATCACATCAGGCGACTTGCCGCCAGCCAGATTGCGGCCCATGCCGTGCATGCCGGTCTTGGCCTTGAAATGCTGTTGGTAGCGATAATCGATCAGCGTGTTGAGGCCATCCACAGCCTCAACCCAGATGTCGCCGCCCTTGCCGCCGTCGCCGCCATCCGGTCCGCCAAACTCGATAAACTTCTCGCGCCGGAACGACACCGATCCCGCGCCGCCGTCACCGGACCTGATATAAACTTTTGCCGTGTCGAGAAATTTCATGCCTGTGCCTTCGATTTTCCGCAGGCATTACAGCAATTGCGCGACAAGGCATAGTTTTTAGAGCTAAATCTGTCCAAGCGCCTTTTGCCAGGCCCTGTGCCAGTAGCGCAGTTCTTTGGCGTTAAATACACGCGGGACTGTGAGCTTGGAGATTGTCTCAGAGCTCGGATAAAGGTTCTTGTCGTCCCGCAATTCCGGGTCAACCATTTT
>JANPEK010000240.1:0-6137 GCA_031422915.1 Phyllobacteriaceae bacterium
TTCCATATGGACAGGCAAAATCCGGCCTTCCTTTTCGCGCACGCGCTGGATCATTTCGGCGGGCGGACGCCAGTCCGGCCATTCCTTCTTGTTGGAAATCTTCTGCGTACCGCGCCAGGTGAAACCTTCCTTGCCGACGCCAACGCCATAGCGCTGCGCGTTGCCATTTTGACCAACGAGGTAAAGGAACTTGGCATCAGAATCGATCACAATCGTCCCGGCCTTTTGCGGACCGTCGTAGGATACTTCCTGTGGAAGAAACATCGGGTCAATCTCGCGCGTCCTGACCAATTTAGGCTTGGCGTAAGCCACCTGCTGCGGCTGGATCATGCCGTTGTTGTCGATGCGCACAACGCCGCTGTTGTAAACCGGTTGCGGCACCGTACGCTGCGCACGCTTGACCTGCCGGATATCCTTGCCAATGACAATCACCTGCCGACTGGCAACTGGCGCTGGCAGCGCCCGCTTGATCTTTCGTACCGGCGTGCGCTGAAGCTGCATGACCCAAGGCGCGGAAAGGTCGGGCGAGACAATGATCGCAGACGGCTCGCCATAGCGATCCTTGGCCAACGTTGCTTCCGGCAGAACAATGGATGCCGACAGCACCGCAAGCAGAAGACTGGATATTTTATTCATGGGCAAACCTCGCACACATCACCGCAAAGCTGGCGGCAATCAACCTTTTGCCGCCTCGTGTCAGGAGCATGCGCAATAACCGGCGACAAATGGTGAATCAAATTTCATAAATGGCTAAATCCTGGCGTAAACCATTTGGTGTGGTTACCGCACTGTTGCGGCGCGTGGTTAAGAAATGGAAAAGGAATGGCCATGACTTTGGCGGAAGGGTTGCGGCAAGGTGACGACGGAAAAATCCGCTGCTGGTGGCCGGGCGAAGACCCGTTTTACCAGAAATACCACGATTCCGAATGGGGCATCCCGGTCAGGGACGACACGAGGCTGTTCGAGAAAATCTGTCTTGAAGGTTTCCAGTCCGGCCTGTCCTGGCTGACAATCCTGCGTAAGCGCGAAAATTTCCGCGCCGCATTCGTCGGGTTTGATTTCAACACCGTCGCAAAGTTTGATGACGCCGATGTCGCGCGCCTGCTGGCCGACGCAGGCATTGTCCGCCATCGTGGCAAGATTGCATCGACCATCAACAACGCCAATCGTGCCATTGAAATGAAGGCTGAGTTCAGTTCGCTTTCGGCCTATTTCTGGAGCCATGAACCGCCCGCGCAAGAATTGCTGGAACGCCATGACTACCGCTCGCTGATCGCCGCGCCGACCACTGCGGCCTCCATCCGCCTGTCGAAGGATTTGAAAAAACGTGGCTGGACCTTCGTCGGCCCGACAACATGCTATGCCTTCATGCAAGCGATGGGCTTGGTCAACGATCATGTCGAAGGCTGCCATTGCCGCGAACCGCTCATGAAGGCGAGGGCCAAGCGTGGCTGAAGGCTTTGGAAATCTCGACGGAATGGCCGAGCCGCTCCGCTCAAAGCTTGCGCCTTTGCGTGCGCTGATTTTCGACGTTGCAACGTCAAACGCCGCCATCGGCCCGATTGCCGAAAGCCTGAAGTGGGGCGAACCAAGCTTCACACCACTGCGAAAGGGCATTGGCAGTTCCGTCCGCATCGCGCCGCGCCGCGATGGCAAACTATCCATGAATTTCATCTGCCACACCGGTCTGGTGGATCGTTTCCGCGAGACTTACGGCGAGAGACTGGTGTTCGAGGGCAACCGGACAATCATCATCGATCCGCAGCAACCACTGCCGAAAGAACAATTGCGCCACTGCATCGCCATGGCATTGACCTATTTCTTGAAGCGCCCGGCATAATGCGATCCGGATATACGCCAAAGCAAATCGCGCCAAAACAGAGACTGCAGGGCCAGCGCGGGAGGCGCGGCCACAAGTGTGTGAAAACCCAGCCATGCATTTCCCCACAGTACCAAAAGTTAATCCAATGCCGGAGGAACCATTGGCAATGTTCCAGCGTTCATGTGCAGGGACGTAATTCCTAAGGAACCTGACCATGAAAATGAAACTGACGATCATGTCCATGCTTGCAGCCGGTGCCATGGCATTCACCGCAGTCGCGCCTGCAAGTGCAATCACGCCGGTTGCGAAGTTGCCGCAGTTGGCTGATGTCCAATCGAACGTCGAGCAAGTGCGTCATCGCAACGGCAGCCGCGATGGCGTCTACGGCAATCAATATCGCATCTACAAAGGTCATCGTGGCTATCGTGACTATCGCCAAGGCTACCGTCGGCACAATGGCTACTGGTATCCGCGTGCCGCCTTCGGCCTCGGAATCATCATCGCTCCCGGTATTCAAAGGCGCGTGATCCGCAGCTACGGCAGCAATGATCACATCAACTGGTGCGAGGATCGCTACCGGTCCTATCGGTTCAGCGACAATTCCTGGAAGCCCAACCGCGGTCCGCGCCGCGTTTGCGTGTCGCCTTACTATTGATCGAAGTGTAGGTCTCTGAGCCAAAGTCATGGCCCTGCCGGAATGTCCGGCAGGGCCATTTTCATATCAACGGCAAGATAGATAAGTCAGCCGCCGTTCTTGGCGACCCAGCCCTTCATGAACGCAATCTCGCTTTCCTGTGCGGCGATGATGTCCTCCGCCAGTTTGCGCATTTCCGCATCCTTGCCAAATTGCAGCTCAATCTTGGCCATGTCGATCGCACCCTGATGATGCGCCATCATGCCCTTGGCGAAATCAACATCCGCCTTTCCGGAAAACTCGATGTCCATGCCGGTGTGCATTGCGGCGTTGGCCTTTGCGAATGCCTTTGAAGCCTCGCCCTGATCGCCTTTCGGCGTTCCCATGCCAGGCATGCCGGGCATATCGCCGCCCATCTTCGACATGTCATGGCCCGCCATGCCGCCGTCCATCATGCCGGAGCCAAAGCGCGGCGCGGCGATGACACCAATTGCGAGCCCGATAACAAGCGCGATCAGCGCGGTGAGAAGTGTGTTGTTATTCATGGTTTTTATCCTTTGAATCAATAGTGTTCGCAGACCGCGCGAACGGTCCACCTTCAAGTTTCATGTCATAAGGATCACGTTCGGGGAGGCGGAACAGGCGGCATAAAGCGCGTTCCATCCAGTGTCTTGGCAATCATCATGCCCGGCGCGTCGGCTTCAAGCGCAATCCTCACCGGCTCTGCCATAAAGACCGGTGCTGCAACGCAGGCCGAGCACACAATGTAATGCGGTGCAGATGGATCGTGCGACGGCAGCGGCTGATGTTTGATGCCACCGGTGTGATGCATTTGATGCGCGCTCGCATGGCCGCTGGCACGATCCATCATCCGCCCCATGCCAAACGGCGCGCCGATAAGGGCAGCGAACAGAATGAGGGGAAGAATGAGACGGACGGTGCGCATATAGTAGAGATAGGATTTCAAAGGCGGCGGCACAAGAACGACAAATGAACAATTGGATACATCAGCGGCTTTCGAAAGGCTCTGACGCGTCCTCTTGAAATCCACTTGATTGCTGCGCGAGACCGGATGGCGGAACAATGCTGGCCAATGCCGTTGCATCAACATGCGCCAAGTCAAAATTTGCCTGCAAATTGAGCCAGAACTGCGGTGTTGTCTCAAAATATCGGGCAAGGCGCGCCGCTGTATCCGCTGTCACCGCGCGGTTTTCACGGATGATCTTCTCCAGACGGTCGCGTGGAACCCCGATTGCCCCGGCCAGACTCCCGGCAGAGAGCCCATACTCGGGCAAAAAGTCTTCGCGCAGGATTTCGCCGGGGTGAACGGGACGGGACGGAGTTTTGTTCATGGCAAGACCTCAATGATAGTCAACAATCTCAACATCAAATGCATCCCCGTCTTGCCAGATGAAACAAACGCGCCATTGGCTGTTGATCCTGATTGACCAGATACCCGCACGATCACCCTTCAAGAGTTCAAGCCGGTTGGATGGCGGAACGCGCAAGTCAGACAGATTAGACGCAGCGTCAAGTTGCGCCAAACGCCGCTGCGCTCTTGCCACCAAGTTCGGCGGAAAGCCTTTAAAGCTCACACCTGTGCGCAAGTCTGCAATCCGTTTGTCTTTTGTCGTACGGATCATGATGATTTGTATCCTAAAAGAATACGCACTGCAAATGGAACACGCGGTTCAAAGACCTGTTGCGGCAAAACCAGAAGTCTGCCCACACACAAATCAGCACTCAACTTATCCCCCATGACTTGCCTCGTGCTATTTTATATCCATTGAACAAGTGGAGCGACAATGATGGTGAACATCCGGATCATCCAGTGGAACGACCACAACAAGCCCTCGCCCTTGCTCCCTGTTCCCCCATCCGCTAGGAAGCGGCAACTTTGAGAAAGCCCGCATTCCCATGTCCGACAAGCCCAAAAAACCACAAAAACTCCGCGCCCGCCAACCGCGCGGCTTCATCGACCGCTCGCCGGAAGACATCCGCGCCACGGACAAGATGGTGGCGGAAATCCGCAAGGTTTACGAGTGTTACGGCTTTGATCCGCTCGAAACGCCGATGTTTGAATACACCGATGCTTTGGGCAAGTTTTTGCCCGACAGCGACCGTCCGAACGAGGGCGTCTTCTCGCTGCAAGATGACGACGAACAATGGCTCAGCCTGCGCTACGACCTGACCGCGCCGCTCGCCAGACACGTCGCTGAAAACATCAACGACATCCAGCTGCCCTACCGCACCTACCGGCAGGGCTGGGTGTTCCGCAACGAAAAGCCGGGCCCCGGCCGCTTCCGCCAGTTCATGCAGTTCGACGCAGACACAGTCGGCGCGCCGGGCGTCCAGGCCGACGCCGAAATGTGCATGATGATGTCCGATACGATGGAGGCGCTGGGGATCGCGCGTGGGGATTATGTGATCCGGGTGAATAACCGGAAGGTTCTCGATGGCGTGATGGAAGCGATTGGCGTCACCGATGTGGGCCAGAAGCTGACCGTGCTGCGGGCGATTGATAAGCTCGACAAGTTTGGCGTCGAGGGCGTGCGGCTGTTGCTTGGTGCGGGGCGCAAGGATGAGAGTGGGGATTTTACAAAGGGTGCGGGACTGGCCATTGACCAGATAGACAAGTTTGAGTTTTTGTTTGCTTGTTTTGAAGGTCGAACAGTTGCTGTGACGGGCACGATTCCGACGGCACCCGTCTATCGGGTGCCCACACAAGCAGATTTGGCTCAAGCTCAGAAAGAACAAGCAGGTTTGTACTCACTTCCTCTGGGAGTTTTGAGGTCCGCGTTTCACAAGTTTGGAGGAGATGCAGACGCAACAGTCAGTGGGTTTTCTGGATACAATGAACTTCTTGCGCTGGCTGAACTGTTCAATGCAGCTGGCTACACGGATCGCGTAAAAATTGACGTTACATGCGTCCGCGGTCTCGAATACTACACCGGCCCGGTCTACGAGGCTGAGCTCCTGTTCGATGTCATCAATGAAAAGGGCGAAAAAGTCCAGTTCGGCTCGGTCGGCGGCGGCGGGCGGTATGATGGGTTGGTCAAGCGCTTCACCGGTCAGGATGTTCCGGCCACCGGCTTCTCCATCGGCGTCTCGCGGCTGATGACGGCGCTAAAGAACCTTGGCAAACTGGATGTGTCAGACGTCATCGCGCCGGTGCTCGTCACCGTCATGGACCGCGACACGGAAAGTCTCGGGCGCTACCAAAAGTTCACGCAGGTCCTGCGCAACGCCGGCATCCGCGCCGAGATGTATCAGGGCAACCCGAAGGATTTCCCCAAGCAACTAAAATACGCTGACAAGCGCGGCTGCCCCATCGCCATCATCGAGGGAGGCAATGAGCGGGCAGAAGGCAAGCTGATCATCAAGGACCTCATCGAAGGCAAACGCATCGCGGCGACGATCACCGACAACGCCGAATGGAAACAGGCGAAGGCGGGGGAGAAGGTGATTGATGAGACGGATTTGGTGGCGGAAGTGGAGAAAATGCTGGCGGCGCAGAAGGCATGATTGAGGGCTTGGTGCGAGGCGCCCCCCTCTGTCACTTCGTGACATCTCCCCCACGAGGGGGGAGATCGGCGGTTGACCGCTCGCTGACAAATGCGCAAGTTTGGCGATTATCGATCTCCCCCCTTGCGGGGGAGATGTCCGACAGGACAGAGGGGG
>JANPEK010000241.1:0-3464 GCA_031422915.1 Phyllobacteriaceae bacterium
CGCCGAACCGGTCTCCGCACCTGAAGAGCAGCGGCGCGTGCTGCCGGTCGTCGAGGCGCTCGCCGCAATCCCTGAAGCCATCATCTCCATCGACACCTACCGCGAGGAAACCGCGCGTCTGGCCGTGAAAGCTGGTGCCCACATCGTCAATGATGTCTGGGGCCTGCAACGTGCGCCGGGCATCGCCACGGTCGCAGCCGAGATGGGGGCAGGGCTGTGCATCATGCACAACGGGCGCGGGCGCGACGTGCTTGCGGACCGTATTGAAGACCAGCGCATGTTCCTGCGCCACTCGCTCGAAATCGCCGCCAAGGCTGGCGTTGCCAATGAATGCATCGTGCTTGATCCCGGCTTCGGCTTTGCCAAGGAAGAGACCATCGACAATGTCGAATTGATGGTGCGGTTCCGCGAGCTCAAGGACCTTGGCTATCCGTTAATGGCCGGCACATCGCGCAAGAGATTCCTCGGCAATATCACGGGCCGCACCGTCCGTGAGCGCGATGTCGCCACTGCCGCCAGCTCTGCGATTCTGCGGCTGGCAGGTGCCGACATTTTCCGCGTGCACAATGTCGCATTCAACGGGGATGCATTGGCGCTCGCCGATGCTATGCTGGCCGCCAAGCGCACGCCGGGCAAACCGTCTTCGCGCGGGTGAGGAGCGGGCCATGTATGTCATCCACATGAAAAACTGCGCGTTCTTCGCCCGCCATGGCGTGCACCGCGAGGAAGAGGTGCTCGGCCAGCGCTTCTATATTGATGCGCTGTTGCAAGTCGAAGCCGGTGACGCGCTGGAGCGCGATTTGATTGATGGGACGGTCGATTACGGCAAAGCGTTTCAGGTGATCGAAAAGATCGTGACCGGCGAACGCCGCTTCCTGATTGAAGCGCTGGCGCTGCGGGTGGCCCGCGCCTTGCGCGAACGGTTTCCACAGATCACCCGCGCCGAAGTCACGGTGCGCAAGCCGAATGCGCCGGTTCCGGGCGTGCTGGATTATGTTGAGGTCACGGTTGTCGAGCCCCGCTGAAGAGCAGGTCCTGATCGGGCTTGGCGGCAACATCGGCGACCCGCTGGCGTCGATGCGCGCTGCGCTTCAGGCATTGGACAACCATCCGCAGTGCCGCCTCTCCAAGGCCTCGTCCGTCTGGCGCACGCCGCCTTGGGGCGTCACCGACCAGCCTGATTTCCTCAATGCCTGCGCCACTGTTGCGACGACACTGGAACCGCGCGCGTTTCTCGATCTGTGCCTTGCCATCGAGCAAGAGCTCAAGCGGGTCCGCCACGTCCGTTGGGGGCCGCGCTCCATCGATATGGACATTCTGTTTTTCGGCAATCGCGAGATCAGTGAGCCGGGCCTGATTGTCCCGCACCCGCGCCTCGCCGACCGGGCATTTGTGTTGGTGCCGCTGACCGAGATTGCGCCTGAAAAAATGCACAAGGGCAGGTCCATCGCTGAACTCGCCCTCAAATCAGATCAATCGGGAATGAAAGTGCAGCAAGGACCGGACTGGCTTTAGTTCTGTGCCACCGAGCCGGTTTCCGCCCCATCAACACGCTTGAGGCTCATACCGATCACCGGCACCATTTCCTTGTCCACGCGTACGGAAATCGTGACATTCATGTTGTCTTCGCCATTCATTTTGGCCAGCATCGCGCCGTTCAGCTGTTTGCGAACGAGTGCCATGGTAACGCGATTTCCCGCGACATTTCCGGCGGTGATGTCCAAGCCCTTACCCTTCGACCCATCAAGAAACGAGCCCTTGTAGCCGTTGCCGGAGCGAAGAATTGTCGCCTTCATCTCCTGCGCAAACACGCCAACGCGGCATGTGCCGTCCATGTTGATGCCGGTAGAAGCGTCCGGATTGGTACCGTCAAACTGGCAGGTGAATTTTGTGCCTTTGTATTTTCCGGCAACAATTTCGCCCGGCCCGGACCATTTGCCCGAAACCTTCTCAAAAAAATCCGCATCAGCATCGCGCGCAGCAGCAGGCAGGGAGCCAGCAAGAACCGCAGTCGCGGCAAGAGCAAAAAGGGACGCGGCAAGTTTCATTACTGGGCACTCGGCTGTTTTCAGGAACAGTCTGAATCATGACCAGAAATGGTTAATGCTTGGTTCCGTTTTGGGATTTTTGGGTGCGGAAAAGGGCATCCGACATTCTATTTCACGCTGGCAATCTGGTATGGGCGCGAGAGTGGGTGCCTTCCCTTCTCCCCGCCGCTTGCGGGGAGAAGGTGGCGCGAAGCGCCGGATGAGGGGCAGCGCCGAGGTTCGGTTATTATCTGCACAAGCCGTTAAGTTATTGACTGTTATGCATAAATCATCGCGTTGGCGACTTCATGGAACTATTGGGGGGCAAATTTCAACCCTCGGCGCTGCCCCTCATCCGCCCCTATCGGGGCACCTTCTCCCCGCAAACGGCGGGGAGAAGGGAAGGTGCACCGCTCGCGTCAGCACCATTCTCAACCCCCGCTCCCACCCTTGCCGCCAATCCTTGTTAGCTCCGACATGAAATCCCCGATCCCCGGACGTTTCATCGCGTCAAACGGCAGGGGCCGGACGATGTCCATCGCCGCAATCCCGACGCGTGCGGTCATCAGCCCGTTGATCACGCCTTCGCCCAGCCGTGCGGAGAGCTTTGCCGCAACGCCGTGGCCGACCAGTTGTTGGATGAGGCTGTCGCCGACCGCAATCGAGCCGGTGACCGCCAGATGCGCAATCACGCGGCGTGCAAGTTTGAACAGGCCGAGCGTCCCGGGGCGTCCACCATACAATTCTGCAAGGCGTCGGATGAGCCTTGCGGACTCGTAGATGACGTAGCCGACGTCTACTAAGGCGCGTGGCGAGACTGCCGTCACGACTGACACGCGTTTTGCACTGGCCAGCACCATAGTGCGCGCCATCTGGTCGAGCGTAGAAAGCAACCCGGTTTCTGCAAGGCGGACGAGGTCTGCGCCATCGACGATTTCGCCGTGCGTTTGCTTCAGATGCGCCCGCCCGCGCGCCGTCTGCGGCACATTGGCAAACAAGGTGTCGAGTTCGCTGATCAGTTCGCGTGCCGCGCTGGCGTCGTTGGTGGCTATCACGCGTGTTGCCTTGTCGCGCAGACGGCTGGCGGCGTTGAGGCGCGACAGACCTGCCATTTCGCGGACAACAATGACCATAAGCGCCAGTACCGCAATGCCGACGAGGCCAATGGCCGTGTAGCCCAGCCAATCGGCCCTGCTGAACAGGTCGCGCACCAGCGTGTCGATCCAAAGACCGATAGCAAGCGAAACCAGCAGCCCTGCTGCGGCGCCAAACACTTTGCCGACGGTCCAGCGGCTGGAGGCAACCGGGGCAGGCGTCTGCACGATTTCTACAAGCCCGGTGTTGGCAAAAACATCCAGCTCCTCGATGATTTCAGCCATCGGTGCTGCCACCGGCGTGCGGCGGTGCTGCACGGGTTTGGCTTGCTCGCTTACCGGC
>JANPEK010000242.1:0-37964 GCA_031422915.1 Phyllobacteriaceae bacterium
TGCCGATCTGATTCAGCTTTATCAAAAATTGCGTGACAAACTCGATGAGGGGCAGCGCCAACGGTAAAATACCTGATGCCCCAAAGACCAGCCCTCTAACTCAGCATCACCGGCTTCGACCGCATGCGAGCCACACCAAGCACCCGGCCCAATAGACCAGACGCATCCAAACCCGCTACTGCCTGAGAATATCCCGCACTTCGACAAGATTGGACCGCACGCGCAAAATCTTGAAGCCGAGCGTTGTCAGATGTGTCGGCATGATCCAGCCGTCTTCCTTGCCATTGGAAATGACCAGAGGGTCGAGATCAAGCGCCGAGCGCATTTGGTCTTCCATCCGGTTCCACACGGCATCCAGCGCCTTGGTTTTGATGATATCCTCAAAGTCGGCATGGGCTGCCGAAAGGAAGCCGTAGTAGGCATAAAGTTGGCCCATCGATTCCCAGAAAAAATTATCCGCCTGAGTATCAAACCAGCCGAGATTGTTGTTCTTCGAACGTTCATCGATTGCCGCAGTCGTCGAACCGATCTGGCTGGTGATCGTCTCGATCATGACTGCCAGATTGTCAGCGCGCGCATCAAATGTCGCTTCGCATCTGGCAAGCTTGGCGTTGAAAAGATTGAGACTTTCGATGCCAATACGATACGAGGCGGGCGATGATTGCTTGAACCCGAATGGCGACAGGCCAAAATACCACGAGCTCGTGTCATACTGCAGCTGGCCGCGCGCCTTCTGCAAATCAGGGTCAATCTGCGAGGTGCCGCGCACACGCCCGAGCGAATCGACCAATTCATTGGATATGCGCTGCACAGCCGAATGCACGCCGCGCTGAAATGAAGCCTTGTTGTCAAAGAACGGAGTCCTGTCCCACGAAAGGCCGAAAAGCCCGGACTTGTAGGCGAGCATTGAGGATATCCAGCGGTTCTGATTGACGTTGAAATCCGTCAACGTGGACGCAACATCAACAATGGCCGAGCGTCCGCACGTTTTGGCAGTGGTGCCCCCACCTGTCGCCGCCACTTCCTCGCCGGCGGAAACGCCGCGCGTTTCCAGCTTCAGCGGATCAACATAATCCGGATTGTAGTTGGTGTACGACATTGCATTCCAGAAAAACCAGCCATAGCCAGCAACGATAATCACTGCGACCACACCAATCACTGACTTCCAGATGAACCCGCTTGAGCGGTAAAACGCAAACAGCTTCAGGAACGGCCACAAAATCCACGCAACAACCTGGCCGACGCCGCGCCCGATCAGGTAGAACATCCGCGAAAAGAATTCGATGATCGGATCAAGCATGGATGGTCCTCCGGAAGCGGCGCAAATCAGGGCAGGTCATAGAGGCGCTTGCGCCAAGCCTGCCGGTCATTGAGATAGGTTGTTTTCAGCGTCTCTACAACATGCGCCTGATAAAGGTCCGGCCATGTCTGGTAGTCCGTATAAAATCCCTGCTTGTTGAAGGCATACCGCGCCACAAAATCCGATGGAACAAATTCGCTGATCAACCGGTTGACCAGCCAGCAATCCGGATGGTCAGGCTTGGCCCGCAGCGCCAGAAACCGGTGTTGCGGATCAACTTGACCCGGATCAATCCGCCCGGTTTCCGCCGCAGTTCGCTTGAGCGAATTGAGCAGCGGATAGCTGCCGTCGCGCTGTATCAACGCACTATTGCGATGCATCCATGTTTGCAGCCAGATCGCATCCACCTTGGCTAGATCGGTCTTTGGCTCGGCTCGGCGCACCAGATCGCGGATGACCATTTCGGCGCGGTGCTCCAGAAAGCCGGATGGTTCGAGCCATGACGAACGGGGCAGATCCAGCCGCCCTGTTGAGGCCAGAAATTTGTAAATCGCCTCCGCATCATTGATCGACAGATAAGAAACCTGCCAAGGCCGCGACCGCCGGAAACCCGGCGCGTCCGGCGTCGAGATGACAGTCGTCATCTTCTCGTCGATGAAAACATAAAGCCCGGAGAAATGGCTGGTCCAGAATGCATTGTGGCGAAACACCACTTTGTCCGGCACCAGCGCATTCTCGCGGATATCCCCGGCGGATTTGGCCAGCACCACCATGCGGTTGAGCAACTCATTGTCGCGCCATGCATCCGGATCACCCGTTAGCTTGTCGGTCAGCGTGCGCAACTCCGCCGCCTTGCCGAGCGTGTCGTCCGCAGACAGCACGCGGAATTCGACCTGCTTGATCGACAGCAGGTCTTCAATGTCATCGACTTCCGACACAGAATCTTCGATCTCGCCGTAAATCACATCCTTGATCGTCAGCGCGTTGATTGCCCGCGCATTGCCGTCGAAAAACTCGAACATCAGTTCGTCAGTATTCGAAAACTGCGTCTGCACCACCGGCAGCCCCGCCTGATCCGGTGTCAGAATGATAAAGCGACGGTTGACGCCGTTCGGATCGAGATAGCTGAAGTCATCAATCTCCTTCGCCACCTGCGGCGAGAAGCCGGTCTTGTCGATGTTGAATTCCTTGAGCTTGGTAGCCTTCAACCCGAACGCGTTCAGCGCCTTGTTGTAACGCTCGATGAGATGCGGCTGGTCGATGGTGAGCAGCCTGCCGTAAATGAGTTCGTTTTCGTAAAGGCGGTCCATGGTCTCTTACCAAGCCCCCTTCTTCTTCAGCGCCTCGACCTCCGCCATAGCCCGCTCCCGCAACCTTGCATCCCTGATCATCTTCTGCACGGCGCTGTCATCAGACTTGTCGGAATAGCGGAACTCGCTATCGGCATACCGGTTCACTTCCTGCATCACCATCTCGACCGTAAACGGACGCCGCAGCTCGGAAATCATCGCCTTCTTGTCATCATAGCCCTTGTGCATGAAGGTCTCCGGCTTCTCAAACCACGCGTCCGGCAGTTCGATGTCCATCGCCCGCATCTTGATGGCGTCGGTGACGTTCTTGACGGCGCGGCCGGTGAAGCGCGGCTCGCGCTCCTTGATCTTGAACAAATACTCGCCGATTTCGGCCATCGTGTCCGGCGGGCCGTTGTCATCGACGAACTTCTTGAACACCGCGCCAAGCGCTTCTTCTTGCGGCTTGTCATGGGTGTCGTAGGCAGCCTCGACCGCCTTCTTGATCTCCTGCGCCGCATAAAGATCATGCTCGCCGAGCGGAATTTGGTGGTTCTTGCCCGCCAGCAGCGCAAAAATGTCGATATAGTCTTCGCGCGTCTGCGGCCCGTCTACGAGCCATCGTGCGGACGCCCGCTGGCGCAGCGCGTCATCGACATTTTCGGGATAGTTCGAGAACATGCCGAAGGTCGCATTGCCGCGCACGACGGTTTGCGCACCGGCGAATGCATCCATCAACACGCCGGTAATTTCCTGTTGGCCCGCTGATGCCCGGTCATCCGAGCGTTTGGCGGCCACCTGATCGATATCGTCAATCGTGCCGAACGAGATCACCTTCGGGTTGATGATGTTTTCAACAAACTGGCGGCAGTTCTGGCCGGATTTGCCCTGATAGGACGAAATCTGGTCAACACCAAAATTCTCGTAGTGAAACGGATAGCCAGCCACCTTACAATGCTCGTCCACCAGACCCGCGATCATTTGGATCAGCGTCGTCTTGCCGGTGCCCGGCGCGCCATCGCCAATGAAAGTGAAGATGAAGCCGCCAAGTTCGACGAACGGGTTCATCTGCCGGTCAAAATCATAGGCCATAATCATCTTGGCGAGCTTCACTGACTGGTACTTGGCAATGTGGTTGCCAACGACTTCATCCGGCCGCTTAAAGCTCATCACCAGCGCCTTGGATTTCTTGCCCGGCGCAACGTCAAAGCCGTCAATGGTGAAATTGTCGGCTTCGAGCTTCAGATGGGAATTCTCGAACGTGCCGAGCCCGGTAAAACGCCCCTTGCGTTGCAGCAGGCCTTCAATCGCCGCCCGCGCCGAGGCATGCGCCCGCGCCAGCATTGCCGCCTCGTCCGGCGCACCGGCAATGGCCACATCCAGCGCTGCCAACAGCGACTTCACAGCATCCTGCGCCGTGTCGAACTGAAATGCGGGCTCTGCCGGATCGCTCACCGCCTCGCTGCCCGCCTCGATCATCTGGCTGATGTAAGCTGCAAACGTGAACGCCGCGACATAGGCCGACGCCGACAGATAATCGCGGTACTGCGAAGCATCCGCGCCGTCGAGAGCCTTCATCGCATTACGCGCCGCCAGCGCCTCGAGAGGCGTCTGCCGCGCATAAGTGTCTGCCACAGCCAGCGCCACAGAAATGCCCCGCCGCGCGCGAAACAGCAGCGTGTGCTGGCCGATCGACATCATCGGATCATTAGGCCGTATCTTCTGGATCGACTTGATAAACTCAACCTCACGCGACTTGCGCAAGCCGCCGGTCGAAACCGTAGAAACAAACCGCCGCCCGGTCCCGGCAATCTCGGTATTCGACTGGCTGTCAGCAGCCTCCATCAAAACCATCCGCGTCACCAGCGACTGTGCGGTGGCAACGTGCTTGGCAATGTCAGCTTCGTCGATGGTGGTCAGGCCTGCGTCCATTTTATGCTCCAACGAAAGTAATCAGCAAACGGTGCCAGTTCCCTTCTCCCCGCCGTTTGCGGGGAGAAGGTGCCCCGATAGGGGCGGATGAGGGGCAGCGCCGAGGTTTGAATTTAGTCACTTTTCGCGCTCGATTGGTATTGCCTGCACAAATCTCAAATCAAGTGCAGACTGCGATTCCAGCCGACCATCCAACGCCACGACTATCGTCTCCAATACAGCGGCACGCTCCGTGAAAACATCAAAATTTCGAATCCGCAAAACTGACCAGCCAAGCGTCACCATCTCCGCGTCTCTTTTGCGGTCGTAGGAGCTGTCTGCGTGCTGGGAACCATCGAGTTCAATCACCAGCTTGGCTTCACGGCAAGCAAAGTCGGTGAAATAACAACCAATTGGAAGCTGGCGGACAAACTTAAAACCATTCAACCGCCGTCCGCGAAGCTCAGACCAAAGCACCGCTTCCGCGTCATTGTCAGACTGCCGCAACGAACGGGCACGCGTGGTTGTTATGATGTCAGCTGTGCGCATAGGCACCCTTCGCCCCACCCTTGGCGCTGCCCCTCATCCGGCCCTGCGGGCCACCTTCTCCCCGCAAGTGGCGGGGAGAAGGGAAGAGTGTCCAATCACACATCGCTCACCACCTGCCCGTTCGACAGCACATGCACCTTATACCCGTCGAAGATCTTCTTCGTCTCACCGCTCGCATACAGCGCCTGATAGGCCTCGTGCGGCACCAGCGCGTGGCGCTCGTAGGCGGAGACGCCCATGCGCGCAGCCTCAAGATCATCGGTCTCGATGTGAAACTGCTCACGGGCCGGATCGGATGAGAACAGGCCTTTGCGCGCGGGCCTCTCCGACACCGAAAACACGTCCTGGATTGTCCAGGTCAACAGCCAGGCATTGGAGTTCTTGCGCACCTTGGACAAAACCTCCGACACCGTCGCATTGTTCTCGGTCAGACCTGCACTGTAGAACGGCCCGAGCACAATGCGCCGCAGCTGCTTGGGGTGCAGCTCGTCGAAATCCGTGTCCAGATTGCTGGCGATGGTCACGGGCGACAGCGAATAGGACGAATTGCGCTCGGCAAAATCGTCAAACTTGCGCGCCAGTGACGGATTGAGCAACCCGTCCACCGGCAAGGGAATCTTTTCGCGCGGATTGAGCTTGCCGTCGCTTGTCACCAGCGCATCGACAATGTCGGCGCTCGAATCCTCGATTGTCGCAGTGTAAACCATCGGCAAATTGGCCGACCCGTCAAAAGCCCCCCAATGCACCACATAAAACGGCCGCATGGTCTTCGGGTTCACCGAAACCTTGATCGTGCGCGGCAAAATGTATGGCCGGAACAGGTCGCCCTTGCGGGCCTCTTCCAGATAAACCCGTTCGGCCATCGACTTTTGCAGCGAAGCCGGAAACTCCTTCTTGCGCAAGATAAAGTCCGCCATGTCTTGCCGCAACTGGTCCGCCGAGGGAATGGCCTGCAAGCGCTCGTTCGAGCCATGCTGGTCGCGCTCCAATTCCAGCACATTCTGGAACACCGGAAACCCGGACTCCGCACGGCTGATCTTGAACGTATCGGTGAAGGCGAGCTTGTTCTGCCAGCAGGCAAACGAATTTTTCAGCCGCGCCAGATATTCGACGACGACGCCCGCGACCAGATCGTGCTTGTAAAGCGGTGAGTTGGTATCGCGCAAAAACACGTCCAACCCGTCAAGCGCCGCACGGATCGCTTCAAAGTAACGCTCTGCGGGAGAGCCTGAATTGGATTGAGAACCGTTACCCAACTTATGCTTGTCCATTTGAAGGTTGAACGGAATAGAATTCGAGAGTCGCCACAACAGCTCCATGTCCCCCTCCCCCCTGTGGGGAGGGGTTAGGGGTGGGGGTTCCCTTCGCAAAAAACTTGGCGGCTTTGCATCAGGTGCAGCCTTTGAAAGTTTCTTGCGAAGTGGACCCCCACCCCAACCCTCCCCACAAGGGGGAGGGAGTCATCGTTCGCAGCAATCAAGCCGCTGTAATCATTTCCGATCAGGCACTTATTGTTGGACGTAGTTGGCTGCGTTGTGCTTGGCCATCACATCTCCGAACCGCCGCGCAAATGCATCGTCAGCCAGCTTCTTGCGCCGCTGGATATCGGCGGTCGACACCATGTTCTTCTCGTGCAGTTCCAGAAGATCGCCAATATGTTTCTGCGCCGCAGCGCCAATACCAGCCATGGTTTCCTCGGCGGCTGTATCCACCTTGGAGCCAAGCGTGTTGATCTTGTGCGCCACATCCTGCTGCGCCGCCGTCTTCAGCGAATCTTCGAGCGCCTTGTAAAGAACAATGCGCTGCTCGGTATCGATGGTCAGCTTGTTGATCAGCGTCGCCTGCGCCGCAATCTGGTTGTTGAGCGAATCGACGAACGTCTGGAACATCGAGGTGTAGCGCTCAAGCGTCTGGCTTTCAGCAAGCAGCACCTGCTCCTGCGCCTGCTTTTCATTATACTCCGTCGCCATTTTCGAGCGTTCGGATTCGATCTGCGTGCGCTGCTTCTGGTCGGTTGATGCGGCGAGCTTGTTTTCAAGGTCGAGGATCAACGGGTTCAACTCATTGATCCGCATCTGCGTCGCCTCAAGCGAATTCATCGTCACTTTGCGGCGCTCAATCACCTGCACGAGGCTGGCCTCGGAGGTCTTGTAGCGACTGTCAAGCACTTCCTTCTGGTTCTTCAAAATCCCGACAATCGTATCAGACTTGCCGAGCAGCTCCTGCAAATTACCGGCCAGCGACATGTTGCGCACCCGGTCTGTGCGCATGCGGGTGGCGCGGTCCTTGGAAAAAATCCCAATGAATTTTTCGAAAGCCGTGAAGCTCTTCATCGTCTCGAATTCAGCACCGAACACATTGGTCGCATCTTCAAGCCCGATGATCAGGTCGGCAATGTTGCCCTCCATTGTCTTCTGTTGCTTGATCACGTCGTCAATGCGCGCGTTCTCAATGTCAAAGTTGGCATCGCCGATCTTGGCGTCAGCCTTGGCCACTTGTCCGATTACCACCGCCGTCTGGTCAAGTTTGGTCTTCATCTCCTCGACCACTTGTTTGGTCTTGGCAATTTCGGCGTCAAAGTTCTGCAAGGTGGCCATGGTGGTCTCCGCGTGAAAGGAACTGTGCAAAAAGATATAATCAGCCTTCAGGCAATTTAAAAGCGAAATGCCGGACTTCTTGCGAAACCCGGCACTTTCATTTTCAAAAGTTTCCCTTAACCGGTCGCACAGAGCGTGACCCAAAATTTAGTTTGATGAGTCAAATGGAGTGATTTTCGAGAACGGGAGCGGAGCATACTCTTGTATGTGAGCACCGGAAGCGCAGAAAATTGCTCCAGTTGGCCATCAAAGTGAATTTTCGGTCAGGCTCTCAGGGCTTCGGATCAGCCTTCAAGAATGCAATCAGATCAGCAATCTGCTGATCGTCTTTCAAACCCGCGAAGGCCATCTTGTTGCCCGGAATGAAACCTTTCGGGTCCTTCATATAGGCCGCGATGTTTGCCTCATCCCAAACAAGACCCTCAGTGCCCTTGGCAATCATCGCGTCGGAATATTTGAACCCTTCGACGGCTCCTGCCTTTCGCCCGACAACGCCCACCTGATGCGGACCGACCCTGTTCTGCTCCTTGTCGGCAGAATGGCAAGCCATGCATTTCTTGTAGACGATTTTCCCTGCAACAGCGTCACCGTCCGCAAATGCCGATGTTGCAGTCAACAACGCAAGCGCAGCGCCTACAATGAAACGCAATTTGTTCATGAACTTTCTCCCGACATAAACCTCAAACAGATCTCCATTCCCTATACCATTGGGCCGCAGCAAAAGATAACGCTTTGATTTCGGTCAAGCATGACAAAATAGTCCACACCGGTCCGCTACCGGGAGAACCCAATGAAATCTTCAGCGGTGATCCGCCCCATCTCTTCTTCCCAATGCGGACGGCAGAGCGAGACATACACATCCTTGCCGATTGCCACCTGATCGCCCTGCGTCGCTACCTTGCCGTCTTCGGCAAGCCGCACCACCATCGTCGCCTTGCGGCCGCAGCGGCAGATGGTGCGCACCTCGCGCAAATCATCGGCAATGGCCAGCAGCGCCTTGGAACCAGAAAACAGATTGCCCTGAAAGTCGGTCCGCAAGCCGTAGCACATCACCGGAATGCCCAACCGGTCCGCCACCCGCGCCAACTGCCAGACTTGGGCATCAGTCAAAAACTGTGCCTCATCCACAAACACGCAATGCACCGGATGCGTGCCGGTGCTCGCCTCGACCCGCTCATACATATCGTCCTCGTCGCGGAACATCTCGGCCTTTTCCTCAAGCCCGATGCGCGAGGAGATATAGCCTTCGCCATCCTTGCGATAATGCCCCGCCACATACAAAAGCGTGCGCATGCCCCGCTCCTGATAATTATACGACGCCTGCAACAGCATGGTGGTCTTGCCAGCGTTCATGGTGGCGTAATTGAAATAGAGCTTGGCCATGGAATATTCCCGCGTCGTTCGATTTCGTAAGCCAACGCACTTGGATTCGCCAGTCCGGGCGCAGAGGTTTCAACATCTGGCGCACGCAAACCACTTCCTGTCGCAACCAAGCCACACAATCACTTTCATCCGGAATGAAATCGTGATTGGATTGAACCAAGGGACATAACAAAAACAATCGTCTCCGGTCCGCAATAACAAATGGGAAAATCAAAAATGAACAAACTCTTTTCTGCCACGCTGCTCGCGACAGCGCTCATGACCAGCACCGCTAATGCGGGCGACGCTGAAAGCTGCAAGGCCGTGCGCTTTGCAGATGTTGGTTGGACGGACATTCAGGTCACCACCGGCGCAACTCAGGTTATCCTTGAGGCACTGGGGTATGAGCCTGCCGTCAACACGCTGTCTGTGCCGGTCACCTACGCCGCACTGAAGAGCAAAGACATCGACGTCTTTCTCGGCAACTGGATGCCGTCCATGACAGCCGACATCAAGGCCTATATGGATGACAAGTCCGTCGAGACAATCAGCATCAATCTCGAAGGTGCCGGCTACGGCCTCGTCGTGCCGCAATATGTCGCCGACGCCGGCGTCAAGAGCCTTGCCGATCTGGGTGCCAACAAAGACAAGTTCAACGGCAAAATCTACGGCATCGAGGCCGGCAATGACGGCAACCGCATCATTTCTGAAATGATTGCCAAGCCGGAAAACAAGCTCGAAGGCTACGAGATCGTTGAGAGCTCCGAGGCGGGCATGCTGACCGAGGCTGAAAAGGCGATGAAGAACAATGAATGGATCGTTTTCCTCGGCTGGACCCCGCATCCCGTCATGGGCGACATGAAAATCGCCTATCTGGACGGCATGGGTGATTCAGGCTTTGGCGCTGCGACGGTCGCGACGAACGTCCGCGCAGGCTATGTCGGCGAGTGCCCGAATGTCGGCAAGCTTCTCACCAACCTCAAATTCTCGCTGGCCATGGAAGGCGCGATGATGGCACCGGTTTTGAAAGACGGTGCTGATCCGAAAGAGACGGCCAAGACCTGGCTGAAGGCCAATCCGGACACAGTCAAACCATGGCTCGAAGGCGTCACCACCTTTGACGGCGGCGATGCAATGGCGGCAGTGACGGCGGCGCTTGCAGGGTAACATTTGCCTGCACCTTCAGCGCTGCCCCTCATCCGGCCCCATCGGGCCACCTTCTCCCCGTGAGAACGGGGAGAAGGGAAGAGGCAGCGCTGGCAACTATCCATTCTCCCCGCCTCTTGCGGGGAGAAGGTGCCCCCATAGGGGCGGACAAGGGCAGTGCCGAAGGTGGGAAATGAGCGTCTAGGCCGGGAGGGAACAGCACAATGGATCCGGTATCCAAACTGATCGCCGCGTGGAAAATTCCGGTCGGCAAATGGGGCAAGTCCTTTATCGACTTTATCGTCACTTATTTCGACTGGTTCTTCGACGCGTTGTCTGATGGCCTTGGATGGATCGTCGAAGGTTCGACCTTCGTGCTTCTCCAAATTCCCGCCGTGCTGCTGGCGCTGGCGATCGCTGGCCTTGCTTACTGGCTGCAAAAGTCCAAGCCGCTCGCTATCGCCGTGCTTCTCGGCCTTCTCTTCATAATCAACCAGAACCTCTGGAAAGAAACCGTCCAGACCCTCGTGCTTGTCGTCGCCGCCACCGCGCTGTCCATGGCCATCGGCGTGCCCATCGGCATTTGGGCGGCGCATAAGCCGCGTGTCTGGCGAATAACCCAGCCAATTTTGGATCTGATGCAAACCATGCCGACCTTCGTGTATCTCATCCCGATCCTTATCCTGTTCGGCCTCGGCGCAGCCCCGGCCCTCATTGTTACGATCATTTTCGCCATGCCCGCCCCGGTACGCATGACGTATCTGGGCATCACCTCGATCCCCAAGCCAATGATTGAAGCGGGCGAGAGCTTCGGCGCGACCAAGAGCCAATTGCTCTGGAAGGTCGAACTCCCCGCTGCGCTGCCTGCGATCATGGCAGGCCTCACCCAGTGCATCATGCTTTCGCTCTCCATGGTGGTCTTCGCCACGCTGATCGGCGCGCCGAGCCTTGGCAATCCGGTTAACAAGGCGCTCGCCAACCGCAACATCCCGCTCGGCATCGAGGCGGGTCTTGCTCTCGTCATCCTTGCCATCATCCTTGACCGGATGCTGGCGCAGAAGGCGGGAGCCAAAAAATGACCGCCCAATCCGCAATTGAAGCAACTCCAAGACTCGCCGTCGAATTCCAAAATGTCGACATCATCTTCGGTTCCCGCGCCAAAGAGGCGCAGGACATGCTCGACCAGGGCAAGACCCGCGCCGAAATCCTCGAAGCCACCGGCTCCGTGCTCGGCGCGGCAGGTGCCAATCTCGTCGTCAACGAAGGCGAGATATCGGTGCTCATGGGCCTGTCCGGCTCCGGCAAATCAACGCTGCTGCGCGCCGTCAACGGCCTCAACAAGGTCACACGCGGCAAGGTCATCGTCCATGGAATCCATGGCATAACCGACGTCGTCTCCTGCTCGGAAGAGGAACTCCGCAAGGTCCGTCGCGGCGCCGTCGCCATGGTGTTCCAGCAGTTCGCCCTTTTGCCCTGGCGCACGGTGCGCGAGAACGTCGGCCTCGGCCTCGAACTCTCGGGAGTGCCGAAAGAAGAGCTGGACGAGCGCGTCACAAGGCAGCTCGATCTGGTCGGCCTCACCCAATGGGCCAACAAATATGCGCATGAGCTTTCCGGCGGCATGCAACAGCGCGTCGGCCTCGCCCGCGCCTTCGCCACCGAAGCGCCGATCCTTCTGATGGACGAACCCTTCTCCGCGCTCGACCCGCTCATCCGCACCAAGCTGCAGGACGAGCTTCTCCAACTGCAAAAATCGCTGAAGAAAACCATCATCTTCGTCAGCCATGATCTCGAAGAAGCCCTCAAGATCGGCAACACCATCACCATTATGGAATCCGGCCGCATCGTCCAGTCCGGCAAGCCCGAAGACATCGTGCTGCGCCCCGCCAACGATTACGTCCGCGACTTCATCGCCAACGTCAACCCGCTGTCCGTCCTCACCGCATGGAACGTCATGCGCAATGTCAGCGAGTTGGAGAAAAACGAAGACGGCTGGATCTGGCTCGACCGCCGCAAAACCACCCGCTTCAAACTCGACAAAGACAGCCGCGTCATCGACGCCGTCTCCAACGGCAAAAAATCCCAATGGGTCTCCTGCGCCGAGGTCGAAAACGAGATCGAAGGCTCGTCCAACCCGGTCTTCTGGGCAACACCGGGCACCAACCTCAAAACAGTCATGCTCGCCATGCACAAAAGCCAGGCCTCGCCGGTGGCGCTGTTTGACGAAACGTCGAAGTTTGTGGGAGCGATAGGGATACGGGATATGCTGCAGGCGGTTTTGCGAAGGTAGGGGTGGCACTAGACTTAGTACGTAAAAATTGCGTACTAATCCTACAGCGATCAACTGAAGCCAGCCTCTTCAATTGGCTTTTGCCTTACATATGCTATAAGAGTAACACTGCTGAAGAAAATAGATTGGAATTTTCAAAGAAATGTTCCGTTAATAATAAATAGGACCTTGCTATGGAAGCAATAGGGATTTTGCTTTTTATTATGGTAGCTGCCATGATTTTTGGCCAACCATTATTAAAATTATTGTCTCTATTATTGCCTTATTTAATTGCGGCAGTATTTATCGCATTGATAATTGGTTATATCGCTAATCAGATAAAGAAAAAAATGAAAGACAGCGAATGTTGGAAGAAAATAGAATAAAGTCAGAAAAAAACCAAATAGCTTTTAAAGAAAGACGCTTGCAGGAAGAAGAAGCTACAAGAATAAAGATGGAAAAAGAGAAAAAAGATTTGAGAGATATTTATTTAAAAAATCAAGCTAAATACAGATCAGAATTGGAAGGGCATGCAAGCGGTCGCTGGAAAGCTTTGAAAGAATCCCATCCCACTTATCAGGTTGCGAGAAAAATCTCAATGCTGCCGAATTTGAATATAGAGAAGGCGCATTCGCTCCATTTTGGGATGAAGTTGGACATGCAGTAGATAAGTTAGCATATGCTGCTCAAGAAACTCAATCTATTTTGGATTGCTCAAAGTCTTATAATAAATATTCCGGTGTTTATGAAGATAGTTTTTTGCCCTTTCCGATTAGCGACGCCTCAATTCAGAGAATTGCAAACTTTGACAGATCTAAAGAGCGGCTTCATAAAGTTGTCCGCGCAGCACAAAAGAATTTTCAGTTTGCAACAATTTATGAACAACGGAAAACAAACAAGATTTTGATCGATGGATTTGGAAATCTTGGTGCAGCGTCATACTCAGTTGGAGATAGAATCGAAGAGAATCTCGATGAGCTAAGACGAGATGTAAGTCATTTGGGGTTGTCAATAGATAATTGGGCATATGAAGTTAAAGATGGTTTTGATGACCTACGCAGAGATTTTGGAAAAATGGAATCAAAATTTACAGACATTGATGAGACACTTAAATCTTCATTTCATGATCAAATTGAGCGGCATGACAAAACTATTTCATTACTGGACAATATCTGGAGAAAGAAGAAGCCTGATTGAGAGTTTAGATAGTATCCTATGGGAGTGGCAACGCCCGTCCGCCGCGTCCGGCTCCTTGCGCCCCTCATTCAGCCGCGCGGTGTGCCGAGCGGGATGTGGAGAATCAGCAGTACAGAAGAATTTGCTGGATGCAGAAGCATCTTGATATTATGTACTTAATTTGGTACATCCCATGCGCGCCACATCCTTCACCAATTTCCGCAAGAACCTCGCCGCCGAAATTGACAGCGTGAACGATGACCATGAGCCGGTGATCATCACCCGTGAGGGCGGCAAGCCTTCGGCGGTGATGATGTCGCTGGAGGATTTTGCTTCATGGCAGGAGACAAATTACCTGCTGAGCAACCCCGCAAACGCCAAGCGGCTGTTGGACAGCATTGCCGACCTTGACGCAGGCAAAGGCGAAGAGCGCGAGTTGATCGAGTGAAAATCGTCTTCGGCGTACGTGCTTGGGACGATTATCTCCATTGGCAAGAAGCAGACGCGAAGCGCCTCGCGCGGATCAATACGCTCATCAAGGAATGCCTGCGAACGCCTTTTCATGGCATCGGCAAGCCCGAACCATTACGCGGCGATTTGAAAGGCTTTTGGTCACGCCGGATCGATCAGGAGCACCGGCCGGTTTACAAGGCGAGTGACGAAGGTCTCATCATCATCCAGTGCCGCTATCACTACTAGCCCAGCCGCACCGCCGCCACATGCCCGTTGAACTCCGGCTCCGCCATCAACGCCTTGCAACGCTCAAATCTGCCCGTCGCATAGGCCCAGAAGTCATCCGCCGGATTGTTGTTGGCATGCTGGATCAGCCCCCAAAGCGTCCACAACAAGTCGCACATCGCCTTGTAGAGCACCACTCGGCCCTGCTCGGCAGCTGTCGGCGCACGGCCGAAATAGGCGGTCAGCATCTCTGCCTCTTCGGCGCGGCCAAACGCGGCCTCGACTGACAGGTCGCCCAGATCCCACAGTGGGTCATTCATGCCGGAATATTCCCAGTCCACCATCCACATCCGCGTACCATCATCGATGAAATTCTCGCACAGCGGATCGCAATGACAGGGCGCGAGCGGGGCGGGATGGGCATCAAACGCGGCACGCACATCCTCCGCCTGCGCCAGCGCGTCATGATAGCCGTCCGGCAACTTTGCACCACGCTCGCCAAGCAGCGTCATGTAGCTGTCGATCATAGCAAACAGCTCAAAGCGGAATTGGAACGTCTCCCCGCACGTGTGCAGCGCCTTGAAGGCCAACGCAGCCCTTGAAGGTGCGCCGGGGCGCGTCTTGAACAGGTCGGGCGTCATAGTCTGCCCTTCGACAAACCGCGTCAGCATCAGCCCGCTCGATGCGTCAACCTTCACAAGCTCCGGCGAAACGCCCGCCCGCGCCGCCGCCCGCGCATTCGCCGCCTCAACCTGCCGGTCGATATAGGCCTCCGTGCCCTCGCCCGGCAGCCGGAGCACAAACACGCCGGCGTCCGTTTCAACGCGGTAAACCTGGTTGGTAAGCCCGCCAAGCCGCGCAGCGCTGGCATCGCCCTCATGTCCGGTCAGGTTCTTGAATGCGGCAACAGCTTCGTCGGTCAACACGGGCCTCCGCATATTTTCTCTGGTTTCATTTCACCAACCTTCATCTATCCTGCAGCAAAAGAAAATCGGGAAAATCCATGGCCGCAAAAGACACCGCGGGGCAGCTCGGCGCTGTCTATGCCGCAACCAAGCCAGACGAAGTCGCCCGCGCCTATGATGGGTGGGCCGCGACTTACGACGCCGACATGGCACGCGCCGGATACCGCCATCCGGCCATTGGCCTCGCGCTCCTCGCCCGCCATCTGACCCCCGGCGCAGCGCCGATACTGGACGCTGGCGCTGGCACGGGCCTTGTCGGCGAGTGGCTCGGGCTGATCGGCTATCCTGAAGTCGAGGCGCTCGACATCTCCGAAGTCATGCTCGCCGTTGCGCGGTCAAAGAACATCTATTCAGCCCTGCACCAAGCCACGCTCGGCTCGCCGCTGCCCTTCGCCGACAATCACTTTGCTGGCGTGATCTCAACTGGCGTTTTCACCTCCGGCCACGTCGGTGCCGAGGGTCTCGACGAACTCATCCGAGCCACGCGCCCCGGCGGCATCATTGTGCTGACCGTCAAGGACACAGTCTGGTCGGACGGTTTCGGGACCCGGATCAAGCAACTCGCAGCAACGGGGACCATCACAATTTTGGAAGAGACAGAACCTTACGTTTCCATGCCTGGCGAGGCCGGAACAACGCCAAGCCGCGCGCTGGTTTTCAAAATCAGCTGACCCAGCCTTCAACCACGCCAAAGCACGCCACTTCGCTCGCGCCAACCTTAGTCATTTCCGGCGGAGTCACCCGGCAGACATCCCTTGCATACGAGCAGCGCGGGTTGAACGCGCAGCCTTGCGGCGGGTTGAACGGCGATGGCAGTTCGCCAACCAGTTTGATCCGGTTGCCGCGCCGCTCCGGGTCCGCCACCGGCGTCGCCGACAACAGCGCCCGCGTGTAGGGGTGCTGCGGATGGGTGAACACATCCTCCGCGCTGCCCTTCTCCACCGGCTTGCCGAGATACATGATCATCACCTCGTCCGCGACATGGCGCACCACCGCCAGATCATGGCTGATGAAAATGTAGGTGAGCCCGAACCGGTCCTGCAAATCGCCAAGCAGGTTCAATATCTGCGCCTGAATGGAAACATCCAGCGCCGACACCGGCTCGTCCAGCACCAGTACCTTCGGGTTCAACACTAGTGCCCGCGCAATGGCGATGCGTTGCCTTTGCCCGCCGGAGAACATGTGCGGATAGCGCCCGGAATGCTCGGGCCGCAGCCCGACTTCCTTCAGCATCGCCGCGACTTTCTCCTTGCGCTCAGTGTCCGATAGCGTCGTGTTGATGATCAGCGGCTCTTCGATGATATCGCCGATTTTCTGGCGCGGATTGAGCGAGCCATACGGGTTTTGAAACACGATCTGCACAGTCGAGCGCAGCGACTTGAGCGTCGCGGCGTCTGCCCCTGTCACCGTCTTGCCGTCGATCACCAGACTGCCTGCGCTTGCGGGCTCTATCATCGTCAGCACACGCGCCAGCGTAGACTTGCCGCAGCCGCTCTCTCCCACCACCGCCAGCGTCTTGCCTGCATCGACCGAAAACGACGCACCGTTCAGCGCTTTCAGTTCCGAAGGCGCTGACAGCACACCCCTGCGCACCTTGTAGAAGCGCTTGATGTCAGTGGCGGAGACAACGGCGTTCATGCTGCCATCCCCTCCGCCATCACCGGATAATGGCACAGCGCCTCGCCCAAATCCGGCCCCTGTCGCGGCGGCACAACAGTGCGGCATTTGTCGTCGGCGCGGTTGCAGCGCGGGTTGAACAGGCATCCGGTCGGCCGGTCCATCAAACCCGGCACAACGCCCGGAATGGCCGAAAGCCGCGCCCCTTGCGCCCGGTCCGGCAGCGCGGACAAAAGCGCCGCCGTGTAAGGGTGTCGCGGCGTGCGGAACAGGTTGCGCACCGTTTGCCGCTCCACCTGCTGCCCGGCATATTGCACAACGACGCGCTCGGCCGTCTCCGCCACCACACCCATGTCATGGGTGATCAGCACCAGCGCCATGCCGGTCTTCTCGCGCAAGCTCACCAGAAGGTCGAGGATCTGCGCCTGTATGGTAACATCCAGTGCCGTCGTAGGCTCGTCGGCGATCAATAGTTTCGGGTTGCAGGCAATCGCCATCGCGATCATCACGCGTTGGCTCATCCCGCCCGACAGCTGGTGCGGAAACGCGGTCAATCTGCGTTCGGGTTCTGGAATGCCGACAAGGTTCAACAGCTCAACCGAGCGCACGCGCCGCTGCGCCTTGTCCATCCCCATATGCACCTTCAGCGTTTCGCCGATCTGGTAGCCAACCGTGAAGCACGGGTTGAGGCTTGTCATCGGCTCCTGAAAGATCATCGCCATGTCCTTGCCGATGATCTTGCGCCGCGCCTTGGTGTCGAGCCCTTGCAAATCGTGCCCGTTGAATTCCAGCTTCGCCGCCGTCACCGTCGCCGTCTTCGGCAAAAGCCCCATCAGCGCCAGCATCGCCACCGACTTGCCGGAGCCGGACTCACCGACAATCGCCTGCACCTCGCCGGGGTCAATCGTAAGGTCCACACCATCCACCGCCTTGAACGGTCCGGAGCCGGTGGCGAAGGTCACTGAGAGATTGCGAATTTCGAGCAGGGACATCTCAGGACCTCCTCAACTTCGGATCAAGCGCATCGCGCAATCCGTCGCCAACCAAATTAATGCAAAGCACGGTAATCAGGATCGCCAGCCCCGGCATCATCATGATCCATGGCGCGGCGGTGATGAACTCGCGACTGTCCGCCAGCATCGCGCCCCATTCCGGCATTGGCGGCTGCGCGCCGAGCCCCAGAAAGCCGAGCCCCGCCGCCTCCAGCATGCCGTCGGAAATGCCAAGCGCGCCCTGCACAATCAGCGGCGCGGCGCAGTTGGGGAACACGGTCCGTGTCATCAGCCGGAAGGGCTTCACGCCAGACACCTTCGCCGCCGTGACGTAATCTTTCGGCAGCTCAGCCAGCGCCGAAGCCCGCACCAGCCGCACATAACGCGGCAGATAGACGATCGTCACCGCAATGATCGTGTTCATCAGGTTCGGCTCAAGCACGGCCATGATCAGGATGGCCAAGACGAGGCTCGGTATCGAGACAATCAGGTCCATGATCCGGATGACGATCACATCAAACAGCCCGCCAAACCAAGCCGATGCCAATCCAAGCCCGACGCCGAACACCATCGACACCGACATGACCGCAACGCCGATAAACAGCGATATCCGCGCACCATGCATCAGCCGCGAGAGCATGTCGCGGCCAAGCGCATCGGTGCCCAACAGAAACCGCGGATCGCCGTTCTCGAACCACGACGGCGGCAGTTTGGTGAAACCGCGATATTGCTCGAGCGGATTGTAGGGCGCGATGAAATCAGCAAACACCGCACAAAACACGATAATCCCAAGCACAATCAACCCGCCAACCGCGCCGCGGTTTTCACGGAACGCCCGCCAGAACGCGACAAGCGGGCCGGGCGGCGCTTTCATTGGTTCTGCAACAACATCAACCATGCCGGATCCTCGGATTGATCAGCCCGTAGATGAAATCAATCAGCAGATTGAACACGATAACGATGGAGGCAATCAACAGAATGCCTCCCTGCAGCGCCGGATAGTCGCGCCGTCCTATCGATTCGATCAGCCATTTGCCGACCCCGGGCCATGAGAAAATCGTCTCGGTCAAAACGGCCCCAGCCAGCAGCGTGCCTGCCTGCAGGCCAATGACCGTCACCACCGGAATCAGCGCATTGCGTAGCGCATGCACGCCAATCACCCGCCGCGCAGAAAGCCCCTTGGCGCGCGCGGTGCGCACATAATCTTCTTCCAGAACCTCAAGCATCGACGAACGGGTCATACGCGCGATCACCGCCAGCGGCACTGTTCCTAGCACTATCGTTGGCAAAATGAGGTGCCGCACCGCATCCCCAAACGCGCCCTTCTGGCCGGACCATAACGAGTCGATCAGCGCAAATCCGGTCACCGGTGGATAGAAATATTTGATCAGATCAACGCGCCCCGAAACCGGCGTAAGACCAAGCGTGTTTGACATGATGAGAATGAGGATCAGCCCCCACCAGAAGATCGGCATCGAATAGCCGGTCAGCGCCACGCCCATCAGCGTCTGGTCATAAATGCCCCCGCGCCGCGCCGCTGCGATCACGCCAGCTGGAACGCCTAGAATAACTGCAAACAGCATGGCGCACAGCGACAATTCCAGCGTTGCCGGAAACAGCTTGAGAAATTCTTCGAGTATTGGCGTTTTGGAAACCAGCGACACGCCAAAATCGCCATGCAGAATGCCCCACACATAGTCAAAAAACTGCTTCCAGACCGGCTGGTCGAGCCCCATCTCGTGGCGCAGAAATTCAAGCCGCTCGGGATCAATGCCACGCTCGCCGCGCCGGACCTCAATCGGGTCTCCGGGCACAAGCCTGATCATCACAAATGTGATGAACATCAATGCGATGAATGTCGGTACTGTCAGCGCCAAGCGCTTCAGCAAATAGGTAAACATGGTTCCCGCCCCTCAGAAGAGCCGGGGCAAGGTTTCCCTTGCCCCGGAAATAGCGGGTTATTCGGCGATGTCGACGGTCTGGAACTCATGCGCTCCGAACGGCGACACCTTGTAGCCGGTCACGCCCTTGCGAATGGGCTCAAACACTGTCGAATGCGCGATGTTCATCCACATCACCTGATCATGATGGATTTTCTGCATTTCCTGATAGAGCTTTGTCCGCTCGGCCTGGTCAGTCAGCGTGCGTGCCTTCATCATGTTTTCATTGAATTTGGCATCACACATTTTTGACAGGTTCTGCCCCGCTGGCTTTCCGTCCTTGTCGCATCCGGCGAGAAAGAAGAAATTATCCGGATCGCCATTGTCGCCTGTCCAGCCGAGAAGGCCCATCTGGTGCTCGCCCGCCTGCAGCCGCTTGCGGTATTCGCCCCACTCATAGGAAACGAGCTTGGCATTGATGCCAACCTTGGCAAGGTCCGCCTGCATCATTTCCGCCATGCGCTTGCCGTTCGGATTGTACGGGCGCTGCACCGGCATGTACCAAAGGTCAGTCTCCAACGCCGTTACACCGGCGGCGGTGAGCATTTCCTTGGCTTTGGCAGAGTCATAGGCATAGTCAACCGTCGCGTCGTCATACGACCACATGGTCGGCGGGATCGGGTTCTTTGCCCGCTGGCCGGCACCCTGATACACTTCCTTCAGGATTGCATCCTTGTCGATCGCCATGGCGACTGCCTGGCGCACCTCAACCTTGTCAAACGGCGGCTTGGTGACGTTCATCGACAGATAGCCGATGTTGAGGCCAGCCTGTTCCAGAACTTCAACGTCGGCATTGGCCTTCATGTCCGGCAGATCGGCCGGGTTTGGCGCAATAATGATCTGGCATTCATTGGCCTTCAGCTTGGCATAACGCGCTGTCGGGTCCGGCGTGATGGCGAACACCAGATCATCCACCTTCGGCTTGCCTGCCCAGCCGTCAAACGCCTTGTAGCGAATAACCGCGTCCTTCTGGTAATCAACGTAGGAAAACGAGCCCGTTCCGACCGGGATCTGGTCAAACTGTTCAGGCGTTCCCTTGTCCAAAAGGAACTTGGCATATTCGGCAGAATGAATCGTCGCGAAATCCATCGCAAGGTTGGCGATGATCGGAGCGTTCGGCTCCTTCAGCGTCATGACAACCGTCAGGTCATCCGCACCTTTGACAATCGAGTCCAACAGGTCCGGCATGCCCATGTCGTTGAAATAGTCATACGAGCCGGCAGATACCTTTGAATACGGATGCTCAGCCTTCCACATCCGCTCAAATGACCAGATGACATCTTCTGCCGTCAGGTCGCGGGTTGGCGTAAAGCCGTTCACGCCCGAGTGGAACTTCACACCCGCACGCAGCTTGAAGGTGATCACCTTGCCATCGTCAGAGATCGTGTAGCTTTCGGCCAGCGCAGGCTCGGTGGCCGTTGCACCTGGTACAAACTGCACCAGCTTGTTGTAAATCGGACGCGCAGCATCGAGACTCGTGCCGGTGGTGTTGATGGATGGAGAAAAGTTCTCCGGCGAGCCCTCGGAGCAATAGACCAGTGTCTTTGAATAAGCTCCGGATGCCATCACAGACATTAGTGCGGTTGCGGCCAGAAGTTTGGTGAAAGTTCCCGACATTTTTGTGCCTTTCTTTGCGGAACACGTGCGGGGTCTACCCTCCCCGCAACTGCCGCGTATCGAAAACCCTTTGTCAGGCCTTGGCAAGGGGCTAAAATTATGGCCAATCGTTTTTTTCGACCAATTGGTCAAGCCCGCCGACAAATCTGCCAACTTCCCTTAAGTCATGATTTGACAACGCAAAGTTCACACTGCCGTCAAAGTCCAAGGACCTCGAAATGCAATACGCGAGCTACCACAGCCTGAAAGACAAAATTGCCTATGTAACCGGCGGAGCTGGCGGCATTGGCGAAGCTGTCAGCCAAGGCTTTGCCCGCAACGGCACCCACGTCGGCATCATCGATATTGACGGCGACGCGGCGCAGCGCTTGGCGGAAACGCTGTCAAAAGATGGCGTTAAAGCCATTGGCGTCAAATGCGACCTGCGAGATATTGACGACCTCAAGTCAGCACTTGCCCACCTCAAACGCGAGCTCGGCTCGGCTGACATCCTCGTCAACAACGCCGCCCACGACCAGCGCCACGCGTGGCGCGACATGACGCCGGACTATTGGGATGAACGCATGGCGGTTAACCTTCGCCACATGTTCTTCGCCATCCAGACCGTCGCGCCTGACATGATTGAAAAGATGGGCGGTTCCATCATCAACTTCTCGTCCACCTCGTGGAAATTGAAGATGGGCACCCTCCCCGCCTACACCACCGCCAAGGCCGCCACCCACGGCCTCACCCGTTCATTCCAGATGGAATTCGGCAAGTCCAACATCCGCATCAACACGCTCTATCCCGGCTGGATCATGACCAAGCGCCAGAAGGAACTGTGGTTCGACGAGGCGGGCCAGAAAACCCTCGACGAACACCAGGCCATGCGCGGCCTCATCCAGCCCGAAGACGTCGCCAATCTCGTCCTGTTCCTCGCCGCCGACGATTCACGCTTCTGCACCGGTCAGGAATTCACCGTTGACGGCGGGTGGCTCTGAACTTTTCTGAACATTTCTGAACTCGCCTCTTGCAAATCAAAATACATTCATACATATATATTTTAATATGTATTGGCTGCATGAGGTTTTGTAATGGCAACTGAGTTCACTCCATTGCTTTCAACGGCGGGAGGCATTCTAATCGGCCTCTCTGCCGTGCTTTTGATGTGGCTGAACGGCCGCATCGCGGGCATGACGGGTATCGTCTCAGGCGTCCTCCCGCCTTTCTCCAGCGACTGGGCGTGGCGGGCGGCATTCATTTTCGGCTCAATCGCAGCGCCGCTTGTCTGGCTGGCGTTCGGGCAAACCATCGCGTTTGCAGTCCCTGTGTCCACACTGGAACTGCTCGTCGGCGGTGTCATCGTTGGTATTGGCGTCACGTTCGGCGGCGGCTGCACCTCCGGCCATGGCGTGTGCGGGATAGCGCGTCTGTCGTCCCGCTCGATTGTCGCCACATGCGTCTTCATGCTGACGACATTCGCAACCGTTTTTGCCATCCGCCACGTATTGTGATGAATATGAAAAATCTATCCGCATTCATTTCGGGCCTGATCTTCGGTCTCGGCATTGCCATTTCCGGCATGGCCAATCCGGCAAAGGTTCTCAACTTCTTTGACATTGCCGGAACATGGGATCCAAGCCTTGCATTGGTGATGGGCAGCGCTCTTCTTACGGCACTTATCGGCTATCGCATTGTCTTTGCCAAAGCCGATGCTCCGGTGTTCGAGCAAGGCTTTTCGCTCCCGACAGCAAAGAACATCGACCTGCCGCTCGTTGGTGGCTCGGCCCTGTTTGGCATTGGCTGGGGCATCGCCGGCTTTTGCCCGGGCGGCGCAGTACCGGCGCTTGGTTTTGGCGGAGTGGAAACACTGAGCTTCATAGCCGCAATGATTGCAGGCCTGCTGGTCGGCCGCACCTTTAGAAACCACGTTCCATTGCTCTCACGAGCCCGGAGTTTTTGAGGACGAAGCATGATGACCGTTTCATTCAAGCAAGATCTGACGATCAAACCCGTTGTCACCGCATTCTTTGATGAGTTGACCAACACGATTTCGTATGTGGTCAAGGATCAGGCGTCCGGCACCTGCGCGGTCTTCGACAGCGTCATGGATATGGACTACGCCGCCGGGCGCATTTCATATGAAAGCGCCGACAAGATCATCGAACACATCGAGCAAAACGGATTGACCCTCGAATGGCTTATCGAAACCCACGTACACGCTGATCACCTTTCCGCAGCGCCGTATATTCAGGGCAGGCTGGGCGGCAAGATCGGGATTGGCGAGAACATCACCGTCGTTCAGGACACATTCGGCAAAATATTCAACGAGGGCACGGAGTTCCAGCGGAACGGCTCGCAGTTCGACCGGCTGTTCAAGGATGGCGACACCTACCAGATCGGCACAATGACGGCGCATGCCTTGCATACGCCGGGCCACACCCCCGCCTGCATGACCCATGTCATCGGCAACGCCGCCTTCGTTGGCGACACGCTGTTCATGCCCGATGGCGGCTCTGCGCGGGCAGATTTTCCTGGCGGTGACGCCCGCACTCTCTATCGCTCGGTAAAGCGCGTTCTTGCCCTGCCGGATGCAACGAGACTGTTCATGTGCCATGACTACGGCCCGAACGGCCGCGACATCAAATGGGAAACCACGGTCGCCGAAGAGCGCGCCCATAACATTCACGTGCGCGACGGCATCAGCGAGGACGAGTTTGTCGCCATGCGCGAAGCCCGCGATGCAACACTGCCCATGCCAAAACTCATCATCCCGTCGCTGCAGATCAATATGCGCGCCGGCAACCTGCCACCAAAGGACGACGGCAAAGTCTTCCTCAAAGTGCCCATCAACGGGCTCTAATCAACGCTGGAGAAACCATTGTGGTGGAAATTCGTAAAATTGACGACAGGTTCTCGGTCACCGGCCAGATCGAGGTCTCGGACATTCCCGCCATCGCGGACGCGGGATTCAAAGTGATTGTCTGTAACCGCCCGGACAATGAAGCCGCAGGCCAGCCGAAGCATGAAGTTTTCCGTGAGGCTGCGGCAACGTCGGGGATTTCATTTGTCTATATCCCGGTTGCCGTTGGCGCGGTGCTTGACAAGGAACTCGCCTTGCTCGCCAAGGCCTTGGCCGACAACGACGGACCGGCGTTGGGTTTTTGTCGTTCTGGTCTGCGCGCAGAGAATCTCTATCAAATGGCCAGCGCCGCCTGATGACCAATCGCACGCCTTCTGGCAATCCTGACTGACTGCGGAACTCAAGATCATGATTTCCAACTACTTCCCGATCCTGAAATGGGGACGGGCCTACGACCGCTCCGCGCTTGGCAATGACTTGTTGGCGGCCGTGATCGTTACGATCATGCTCATTCCCCAGTCGCTGGCCTATGCTCTACTCGCCGGCTTGCCACCCGAAGTCGGCCTGTATGCCTCCATGCTGCCACTGGTCGCCTACACCATTTTTGGAACAAGCAAAGCGCTGGCGGTTGGCCCCGTTGCCGTCATATCGCTGATGACCGCTGCAGCGATCAGCAAGGTTGCGGCGCCAGGCTCGCCTGAATATTTGGCAGCCGCGATAACATTGGCATTTCTGTCCGGCCTGTTCCTTTTGATGCTTGGCCTTTTCCGGATCGGGTTTCTTGCAAACTTCCTGTCGCACCCCGTCATCTCGGGCTTCATAACCGCATCCGGCATCATCATAGCCGTCAGCCAATTGAAGCACTTGCTCGGCATCACGGCATCCGGCGAAAATCTCCTCCAGATCATTGTTTCGCTCGCATCAAACCTTACCGGTACCAACTTCATCACGCTCATGATCGGCACTGTATCGACTGGCTTCCTGTTCTGGGCAAGAAAGCGCCTCAAGCCCGTGCTGATCAGCATGGGTACTAAAGCCGGCCCTGCAGCGGTGCTCGCCCGCACCGGGCCGGTAGCAGCCATTGCGCTGACGACACTTGCGGCCTGGGCTCTGTCACTTGGCGACATGGGTGTGAAGCTCGTCGGGCATGTCCCGCAAGCTCTGCCGCCGCTGACGGTACCGTCGTTTTCGATCAACACATGGACAACACTTGCGGGCTCAGCCGCGCTTCTCTCGGTTATCGGTTTCGTGGAATCCGTATCCGTCGCCCAGACACTGGCCGCAAAAAAGCGTCAGCGGATTGACCCCGACCAAGAGCTCGTGGCGCTAGGCACTGCCAACATTGCCGCCGCGTTCACCGGCGGCTATCCGGTCACAGGCGGATTTGCCCGCTCCGTTGTAAATTATGACGCCGGGGCAGAAACCCCGGCCGCCGGAGCCTTCACTGCCATCGGGCTTGCCATTGCCTCACTGACCCTGACACCGCTCTTGGCATACCTCCCGCAAGCAACGCTTGCCGCGACCATCATCGTCGCAGTCTTGTCTCTGGTTGACTTTTCCATCCTGAAGAAGTGCTGGACCTATTCAAAAGCCGACTTTTTCGCCGTCTGCGCAACAATTGCCGCCACGCTCATTCTTGGCGTTGAGATCGGAATCGCGGCCGGCGTTCTCTCGTCCTTGATGATCCATCTCTACAAAACGTCAAAGCCCCACATGGCGGTCGTGGGTCAGGTGTCCGGCACCGAGCACTTCCGAAACGTTGACCGGCACAAAGTCTTCACCATCCCGTCGATCCTTTCCCTGCGTGTCGATGAAAGCCTCTATTTTGCCAACGCCCGTTTCCTCGAAGACAGAATCTACGGCATCGTCGCCGACCGCCCGGAAATCAGGGACGTGATCCTGATGTGCCCTGCCGTCAATGACATCGACATCAGCGCACTGGAATCATTGGAGGCGATCAACGACCGGCTTCACGCCTCCAAAGTCCGCTTCCATCTTTCCGAGATCAAAGGCCCGGTCATGGACGCCCTTAAGACCAGCCACTTCCTCGAGCACCTCACAGGACATATCCACCTCAGCCAACATCAGGCGATCAAGGACATCACACGCCATCAACAGCGTGAGATGGACACATTCGACATCTGACAAAAAGCAATCAGCTTGTGCAGTAAAGCTCGTAGAGCGTGCCCACGACCACTGCCACGCGAGGATCGGCAATGGAATAATGGATCGACCTTCCGTTACGGCGCGCAGACACCAGTTTTTCTGCGCGCAGCCGCGCCAACTGCTGCGACAGGGATGCCTGCGGGATTTGAAGCTTGCCTTCAAGCTGCGTCACCGTCATTTCTCCCGAAGACAGAAGGCAAAGGATAAGGAGCCGGGTCTCATTGGAAAGCGACTTCATCAAATCGCTGGCGGCGCGCGCCTGCGAGAACATCGCAGCCGGATCAACGATTTTCGGTCGTTCACCTGGTGAATCGAAATCGGGCATTGGAGGCATTTTCGTTCAGATTCCAAGCAGTATTCGAGCGCAATTCAGAGCCCGCAAATGCGGTGTTGGGCTACATCTGAATATGTAAATATCACACGAGATCACTCAAACACAATCGCCGGCGCAGCATGTCCTTCAGCTTTGGCAGCTTGCACCTCGCTCCAAACATTCGCAGCAATATCGCAATAGATTTTCGCGTGCGGTCCGTCCGGCTGTGTCGCGGTCAGCGGCGTGCCGTTGTCCGAATTTTCCCTCAGCGCCATGTCGAGCGGCACTTCGCCAAGAAACGGCGCGCCGATCCGCAAGGCCTCGGCCTTCGCACCACCATGCCCGAAGATATCATAGCGGTTCCCCGTGTCCGGCGCGATGAAATAGCTCATGTTTTCAACGACACCGAGCACTGGCACATCCACTTTGCGGAACATGCCGACAGCCTTGCGCGCATCAATCAGCGCCAGATCCTGAGGCGTCGAGACAATCACCGCACCAGCCAGCGGCACCTGCTGAGCCATCGTCAACTGCGCATCGCCGGTACCGGGCGGCATGTCCACAACCATGATATCGAGATCACCCCAGTTCACCTCGCGCAGCATCTGCGTCAACGCCGACATAACCATCGGCCCGCGCCAGATCATCGGTGTTTCCTCATCCACTAGGAACCCCATCGACATCACCTTGACGCCATAATTCTCCATCGGCTGGATGATCCGCCCGTCCACAGTCTGCGGACGACCCTTGATCCCCATCAAACGAGGCATTGAAGGACCATAAATATCTGCGTCCAGAATACCGACTTTCAAGCCAAGCGCCTTCAAACCAAGCGCCAAATTCACCGCTGTCGTCGATTTGCCAACACCGCCCTTGCCGGAGGCCACCGCAATGATCGCGCCAACGCCCGGCACACCCTGACGGGCAGGCGCGCGGCCATGCTGTTGCGCTGGCTTGGCCGTGCCTGCCTTTTTCTCACCCGTCAGGGCAGCCACAGCGCTGACAACGCCCGGCAATTGCGCAACGATTTTTTCGGCGGCAATACGCAATGGCTCCAATTCCTGCGCCTTTTCAGCAGGCACAGTGACGGAAAAGAACACTTTCCCATTGGCAATGAAAATGCCGGACACCAGCCCGCCCGAGACGATATCGCCATTGCCAACCGGATTCTTGAGCGAGGACAGCGCATCCAGAACCTGTTGTTGAGTGATCTCTGCCATAAAGCTTGCCCGACTTTCCATATTGGCGGCGAAATGCCGCTTTGCTGTCGTAAGACGTCCCGTTAGCATGACAGCCTCAACAACGGCAATTGAAAGACAAAACACCAATGAGACCTGCGGCCAAATGACCGGCGAAACGGCCAACAAAATCAATCCAATACGGCTTGTGACACCGGAAGCGGCTAGACTCGCCAAAACGCTGATCCGGCTGGCAAGATTTGGCGCGCTGGCGGTCACAAACCCTTCGACCGGCAATCCCGACATCAGCCGGGTGGCCACCGCCACGGATATGACGGGCGCGCCGATCATTCTGATTTCCAGCCTGTCCGCACACACCAAGGCGCTGAGGCACAATCCAAACTGCGCAATATTGCTAGGTGAACCGGCCAAAGGCGACCCGCTGGCGCATCCTCGAATTTCCGTTCAGTGCGTCGCAGAATTCATTGATCGCGAAGCACCGGAAATTGATGCCGTTGCCGACCGCTATTTGCGGTGCAATCCGAAATCAAAGCTGTACGCATCTTTTGCTGACTTCAACTACGTCCGGCTTGCCCCGGTGTCCGCAAGTTTGAACGGCGGTTTCGGCCAAGCTTATAATATGGAACGCCCTGACATCCTGTCAGCGCAGTTCGAACCGCAGCAACAATACAACGAAATAGATGTGTTAAATCGTCTCAACGGCCCCGACAACGCAGCCGTTGTGGCATTTGCCGCCGCTCAAACCGGCTTGCTGGTCAAAAAATGCACAGTCACAAACTTTGATTCGGAAGGCATTGATGTTTTGGTCGGCGGCTTTTTGCGGCGGATTTGGCTCCCTTTTCCCATTACAACCCAAGATAATCTCTTCGCGTTATTGTTGAAATAGCGGAAAACACCACAAAAACACCCTGATAACTGTATACCGAACACTCTGTTCGAGATTTTTTTTCGCACTATTCCACTTTTCGCTTTGTTTTTTTGATTCCCGAATTATTGTCCGTCCCATAATGGCACGGCAAAAAGAAGTGAATAATACCGGCCGTCTGAAGGGTAAATAATGTCGCCGGAAGAGATGATACCGGTCTCGCAACTTGCGGTTAGCCTCTTGGGCGCGCTGGCGAACCAAAAACGATTGATAATAATGAGCCATCTGTTTCAAGGTGAGCTTTCTGTAAACACACTCGCACAGAAAGTTCAGTTGAGTCAGTCAGCGTTGTCGCAGCATCTTGCGAAACTTCGGGCAGTTGGCATTGTTTCGACCCGCAGAGAGGGACAGACGATTTTCTACAGATCAGTTTCAGAAGACGCGAAGACGGTTGTAGAAGCGCTTTGCAAGGTCTATTCCCCAAAGTAACGGTTTGACCAACCGGTTTCTGGCACGGGGTTTCATTTGATTGTCTATATTGAAGACCCTGCCGACGACCGGCTGGAAGCTTTTGCCAACATCCGCGAACGCGATCTCGTCGGGCGGGCAGGCAAGTTTGTTGCTGAAGGCAAGATCGTATTGTCAATTTTGCTCGACACGCCAGATTACGAGGTCGAGTCAGCCTTGCTTCTCGATCTACGAATTTCCGCGAATGCAGACCTCTTGGCGAAAATTCCCGAACAGGTGCCGGTCTTTGTCGTGCGGCAGGAAGTGATGGACGCAATCGCCGGATTCAGCGTCCACCGCGGCATACTCGCCATGGGCAAACGCAGGTCCGCGCCAACGATGGCAGAACTTGTCGCTAACCCTCCCGAAGATTGTCTCATCGTGGTCCTGTCCGCCATTTCCAATCACGACAATGTTGGATCAATCTTCCGCAACGCGGCAGCGTTTTCAGCGCATGCCGTCTTGCTGGATGGCCTGTGCTGTGACCCGCTTTATCGCAAGGCGCTTCGAGTGTCCGTCGGCGGTGTGCTCACTGTCCCTTGGGTAAAGGGAGGTTCAGTGGACGACATCGTGGAGGCCCTGATAGGCCAAGGCTTCAAAGTTGCAGCCCTTTCTCCATCCGGAAAATTGACAATCGGCGCTCTGCCGAAAACGGGCCGACGCGCATTGCTTCTGGGCAGCGAAGGCCATGGACTCCCAGCATCGCTGCTCAACAGATTGCAGACTTACAAAATTCCAATGTCGGAACAATTTGACAGCCTCAATGTCGCGACGGCTTCCGGCATCGCACTGTTCGCCAGCAGCTGCTTTTCGCAATGAGATATTTACTGTCAGTTTCGCCGCGCGGAATGTTCTAGCGCGCGAATGCGATCAGCCAAACTGACTGGCAACTCTTGCGCACGACCGCTCGTGGCAGCTGATCGCGCGGCGGCTTTGCCTAAAATAGCCGGTATCGGCGAGGCAGACCCCTCCGCGTCAGCAGTCTGCTTGACCACCCGTGCCGTGAGCTCGTGAATCTTGTCGCGTAAAATATCATTGCTGGAGGCTTGGGATGACACCAGTACGACTGGCTTGCTTGCAGCCACCTCCAATGAGGTTTTCTCGCGGGTCAGCCTTTCGATTGTCTCCAGCAACCGGGTGCGCTCAAGCTCAAGTTCCTTGACGGTTTTTGCAAAAACGCCGTCTGTCGGTGTGGATACCATCTTCGTCACCTGCTGTGAGAGGCCAGCTTTTTGGGCTTCCAGATGCGCTCTTTGACGCTCGGACGCGGCATATTTGCGGGCAACATCATTACGCTCCGCTTCGCTGCTTTTTACCTGGTCTTTGAGCACGGAAAGTTCATTTTCCCGCTTGGAGAGCCTTTCCTCACGGTCAGAAAGCGTCACTGCAAGGCGATCCGACTTCTTCTCCAATTCAGCGATGCGGCGCTTGTCCGCACGCTGCGCCTCAAATGCAGCCCGCAACTGGTTGGCAGTTGACCTCAGATTTTGTTCGACGGAGGTGCGCGCGCTTTTAATTTCGGTGATTTCCCCGAGAAGGCGCTCTTGCTCAGTCATTGTCGTGGCAAGTTCGATGCGCCGGCTGTCAGCGTCAATCATGAGGTCATTGATCCGCGCCTCGCTGGCCTCAGCGTCAGCCGCGCTGACGTCCAGAGACCTCGCCAATTCGGCCCGGCGTCCCTCAAGCGCGGCAATTGCAGTCGCGTTGCGCTCGATCTGGTCGGCCCGCTCAGACAGCACTGTTTCCTGACCATTGATTTTGACAGTCATTTGACCGCGTTCTTCCAGCAGTTGCTTCCGTTCAGCCTCAAGTTCTGCCACCCGCACCTGCGTGAGGGTAAGACGCTCCCGCGTCGACTTGATCCCGATCTCCAGCTTGCGCGCAGTCATTGCAAACTCTGCACGCTGCTGGTCCTTGTCTGCCAGCAATTCGTTGCGGGTAAGCGGGAGCGACGCCTCAATTCGCTTTCGGGTCAGCGCCACCGCCCGCTGCCAAATGGCGGGAGCCACTGCAACAGCAATGAATGCGGCGAACAAAAAGCCAAATGCAAATGTCAGAAGGGTCTGAACCAAGTCACTATTCCGTATTGCGACGACAAGTTTGCCACGACGGGGCACATAAAGAAATCCGCACCGGACTTCAATTGTGCCGTTCTTTGCTCTGTCAGAAAGGGTTCCATGTCGGCTGCTGCGTCAGCTTGAGATAGCCGATATTCAGCCCCAGGCGCGCACCAACACCGGTATGAACCGGCACAAGCACCACTTCATTGCGCTTGAGCACTGTAAAACCCACGCCAGCCAGAAAATACGCCGAACCAGACACGCCGCCAAACCGCCCGTAAGCCTGATTAACGTCAGCCATGTTGTAAACCAGCATCATTGTCCGGTCGCCTTGGCCGCCAAAATCCCAGCCAATCGAAGGGCCTTGCCAGAAAAGCTTATGATCACCGGCGTTCTTGGTATACAACGTCCCTTCGCCGTAGGTCAGACCGCCGATGACAGCGCCGCTGCCCTCTTCGCCAAGAATGTAGCCATTTGGAAGTCCGTACGTCGAAAAAATCTTCTCGATCACCGTCGCCAGACCACCCGATGTCGAGCCGAAAAATGTGTGTCCGGCGTTGACGATCTCGTCCATCGTATAGCCATTGTCTGCTCTGGCGCTGGCGGAATGGGCCGAAACCAGCATAACCACGCCAAGCATGACTCTCGAAAGCATCATTCGAAGGAAAAAAAATATCGGCATGGAAACCTCTGTCGCTTGGGAGCGTGCCTGGATCTGCCGATTGACGCCCTGTCAGGTGCATGCAGCTCTGGCGGCCGCTTTGGAAATTCGACTGTAAACCCGATTTCTTGTGGCATGGTTAAAGTGACAACGTGGCAGGAAAAGGGCTTTGGCCAGCGCCTACGCCCGTTTGTTGCGACACGTCCAAAGCATGTGTAACCAGACAAAATGCTGAAAAAGCTGATTCGCGCAGAACGGACCTGCCGCAACCGCAATATGTTGAAACGAGAGCCAACCGATGATCTTCAACCTTTCTGCCGCTGATCTTGCAGCCCTTCTGTGCAGCAAAGTCTGCCACGACATCATTTCCCCGGTTGGGGCCATCAACAATGGTTTGGAATTGCTGGATGAGGGCGGTGCAGACGAAGACGCGATGAACCTCATCAAACAAAGCGCGCGCACAGCATCTGCAAGGCTGCAATTTGCCCGTATTGCTTACGGCGCTGCCGGATCAGCCGGGGTGCAGATCGACACCGGCGATGCGCAGAATGTCGCCATGCAGTTCATGAAGGGCGAAAAGGCCGAACTGACCTGGGAAGGGCCGCGCGTCCTGCTGCCCAAGAACAAAGTCAAGCTGATGCTCAATCTGATGATTGTCGCCAATGCTGCCATTCCACGCGGCGGAAAAGTCGCGGTAAACCTGATAGATCCGGAAACGAACCTGCGCATTTCCATCAAGGCATCCGGCCCCATGCTGCGTGTGCCGCCAAAATTCCTTGAGATGCACTCGGAAGGCAAGTCTTCTGAGCCGATCGACGCGCATTCAATCCAAGCTTATTATACAATGCTGATGGCGTCTGAATCCAGGATGGAAATTTCCACTGTGGCAACTGCTGAAGAAATTGAGTTTGCTGCGACGGATATCCGCGCCGTTTCTTGATTTACCAAGCGTTAACCGTGCTGCTTGAGGTGGTATTTACCAGAACTCACTAATCTGCACTCCTGTGTGGCGCGGCAGATATCTGCGCGCAGGAGGTGCAGCCGTGAAGACCTGTCTGATCGTTGACGATTCCGCTGTCATCCGCAAAGTCGCCAAACGCATCCTGTCAGATTTGCCATTTGCAATCATAGAATCCGATTACGGCTCTGACGCACTGATGAAATGCCGTGTCCAGATGCCCGATGTCATCATGCTGGATCATATTCTGCCGGACATGACTGCCGTTGAATTCATTGAGAACATCAAGCGCCGCGTGCCGCAGAACATGCCATCAATCCTGCTGTGCATCAGCGAGCTAGACGTTGTACGCATCATGAAAGCCAAGCGCGCAGGCGCGGCCGGCTACATCCTCAAGCCTTTCACGCGCCAGACACTGTTGGCAAGCTTCCAGACCCAGGTCGCCGATTTGGCAGCGTGACACTGGAGCCTTATGATTTCAGACGGAAGCACAGGCAGTTGAGGGATTTTGTTTCAAGACAAAGGAAAGACACACCGGGCGATGACGAAATGTCGACATTGGCAAATTCGGCGGAGCGAAAAGCTGGCTTCCCTCCCCCTTGTGGGGGCCGACGGCGGGCGAGACACGTGGCTCGCCCCGGTCAATTGAGGGTGGGGGTCGCGAGCGGAGCGAGCCAGCGAAAGACTCTTTTGCCATAGCGCGAAAAAGCGATCATGCGAGCGCTATTGCGGCAGTGGTTTCTTGCATGGCTCGCTGCGCTCGCGACCCCCACCCCTAACCCCTCCCCACAGGTGGGAGGGGGACGAGCGATTCTATCCACACGACTTCAACGGCCAACCCATTGAAATCCCTGACTCCACAATATTTTTCACCCAAATCTATCCACCATCCCGAACAGTGCGGCATAATCTCCTCGCGTGTTCCTTCGGGAAGGTCATTCCGGTCCATCCGGTTTGATGCGAAGGAGCTGGCTTCGGTGGGGGTGGACTAATGGAACCATCCTCTCCGGCCGACATGGGTTCCCCTAAATTGTGCGGGGGATAGTTGGCTTGCGGAGACGCTTGCCGGCGAAAAGGCCCGGGGTCCAAAAATGACGGCGTCAATGCCGTTGCCCGTCAAGGCCACGGCCTCGGGGGTCCCGGCGCATGCAGGTGTCAGGCGAAAGCCTGCGCATTTGCCCAGTTCGGTGGATACCGACCTGTCCGGATGAAGTGCCAGGCGTGCGGGGTGTGTGGCTTGTCACATACCTTAAATATAAGAGGCAGGACCACACACCCCGCTTCCCGTTCTTTGACAATGCCCGGCTCGCGCGCGGGGATAATGAATATTGCCAAAAATCGGGCGCGCGCGGCGTGCTGCGGTCAGCAGCGTATTTTGCACGCACAGCAAAGAGCCCCGCAACGAATGCCCGCATCTCCAAGAACTGCCGCCGCCAGTGGTTCCAGCTGAAGTCATATTGCTCTGGCGTAGCCAAAGACCGGGTGGGCCCAGCGTGACGTCCCGCTTTTTTTCGTGGCTCTCTCTGCTGAAAATGAAAAACCCGGCTGTCTCCAACCGGGTCTACAGGTATCAAACCATTGAAAAATCAGGCGCTTTCGCGGAATTCCGTCTGGTCCGGCTCGCGCAGCACATAGCCGCGACCCCAGACCGTCTCGATGTAATTCTCGCCGCCAGATGCTGAATCGAGCTTCTTGCGCAGCTTGCAGATAAACACGTCGATGATTTTCAGCTCCGGCTCGTCCATCCCGCCGTAAAGGTGATTGAGGAACATTTCCTTGGTGAGGGTCGTTCCCTTGCGGAGCGAAAGCAGCTCCAGCATCTGGTATTCCTTGCCGGTCAGGTGCACGCGCTGGCCGCCGACTTCAACTGTCTTGGCATCAAGATTGACCGTCAGATTGCCGGTGTTGATGACCGACTGGGCATGACCCTTGGAACGGCGGACGATTGCATGGATGCGGGCGACCAGTTCGTCCTTGTGGAACGGCTTGGTCATGTAATCATCGGCACCAAAGCCGAGACCGCGCACCTTGTCTTCAATACCCGCCATGCCGGAAAGGATCAAAATCGGTGTTTTCACCTTTGAAAGGCGGAGCGTGCGCAGGACTTCATACCCGGACATGTCCGGAAGATTGAGATCAAGCAGAATGATGTCGTAATCATACAATTTGCCAAGGTCCACGCCCTCTTCCCCAAGATCGGTCGTGTACACATTGAAACTCTCGGATTTCAGCATCAACTCGATGCTTTGGGCCGTTGCACTGTCGTCTTCAATCAGCAGAACGCGCATATTAGTCCCCTTGTCCGCCGCCGCTTCCGGGTGGCCGCCCTGGCTGCGAATATATTGCCATGTGCTTCGCAGGTTGCCAGCGAATGGTTAACAAATTCTGATTCTGATTTGCAAGCCTTGTTGATCATCAATTAGCAACCAGCAGCATTATTCTGAATCTCCTAGGGAATCGGCAAAAGGCAAAGCTCATGTTTCGGATTAGAAAACACTGGCAACTGACTCTTTCGACTCGAAACCCGGTCTCAAAGCGGATGGTTTTAGTTTACCCGCTCTTAAGTCCTAACGCGTATGATTAATGATGCGCGTAAACGAAAGGTTACCGCGCCGGTCAAAAACAGAGAAAAATTTCATTCTCTTTAAGGATTGGCGCTGAAAACCGGACTTTGACGCGTTCAGGGGGAGTGTTTCGCCCCACGTGTAGTGTGTAAGGCGTACCAGGAGTATGAGTATGAAATCGCGCGAGAGCCTTGTCCGGCTGAAGCTGTTTCAGGTAAATGAGAAGCGCCGCCAGTTGCTGCAACTCGACATGATGATTGCAGAATTCGACCGGATGGCCACCGATCTGGAAAATCAGGTCGCCTTTGAAGAGCGGAAATCAGGCATTTCCGACCAATCCCACTTCGCTTATCCGACTTTTGCCAAGGCAGCGCGTCAGCGGCGCGATAATCTCTTGGTGTCGCAACGTGATTTGAAATCACAGCGGGAAGGCGCATCTGCCCGACTATCAGAGGCCGATGAAGAGTTGAAAAAGGCGGAAATGCTTGAGGGTCGTGACGGTCGCGGTCGCGAGATTGTCGAAGAGCACGCCGAAAAACGCGCTGTAGCCTGAATGGCTCAACCTTGAACACATCGGGAGCGGCAATACGATGCCGCTTCCACAAACGATAAAATCCGCTAGGAATGTTGCTTCAACATCTCGGCGGATATTTATTTTGAATCGACTTCTTCCACTCCTTTTGTTGCTGGCGTCGATATCATTCACCCTCGGCGTGACACTTCCGCTGATGCAAGTAGACAGGCTTTATTTTCTGTCGACTTCTCCCAGCCTTGTGGAAGTCACGCAGAGTCTTTGGTCACATGGCGATTTCGCCATCGCGACAGTAACCGCCGCCTTTTCCATACTGTTTCCCGCAGTCAAACTCGGCGTACTGCACGCTGCTGCGTTCCGCGCGCATGGACCCGCCATCGAAATTCCAAAGTGGTTCAAAGCCTTGGCGCGCTGGTCATTGCTCGACGTCATGGTGGTGGCGCTCGTCATATTTGCCGCCAAGACCAGCGGCCTCGCGACCGCTGCAACCAAACCGGGGCTATGGTTTTTCGCGCTGTCAGCGGTGCTGACAGCAATTGCTTCATCGACATTGAGCAAACAGGTAGACTGAACAGTCGAAATACCAAAAGCGGCCCCGAAGGACCGCTTTGAAATTCTGATATCGCCTGCTTAGTGCCGGTACTGTTGAATGCGCGTGGTGCGCAAGCCCGCAAGGCCGTGATCGTCGATGGATGCTTGCCATGACAGGAATTCATCCATGGTCAGTGCATAGCGGCTGCATGCATCTTCAAGGCTGAGCAATCCGCCCCGTACCGCCGCAACCACCTCGGCTTTTCGCCGGATGACCCAGCGCCGTGTGTTGGACGGTGGCAGATCTGCAATTGTCAGCGGGCTGCCATCAGGCCCGATTACATACTTTACGCGTGGTCTCATCAGTTCGGTCATTGTACTCTCTACACACCAAGGACCCATTCACGATCACGGTAGACGGACAGCTTTAACAAACGCCTAAAATAATGGCCTGAATTGAAACAATATGTGCGTTTGAACCACGAATTGCCTCTTTGATGTCCTGTCGTCCGACATCCCTTGGCAAAATGCTGTCACTTGGACTATATACGCCACAACATTTAATTGATCAGGCAGGCCTTGAACCTGCCCCGGGATAAATGATGAACAGTCTGGATTTGCCAAAGCTCCCTGAAGACACGCGCGTCGTTGTTGCCATGTCTGGCGGCGTGGATTCCTCGGTGGTTGCCGGTATTCTCAAGCACGAAGGCTATGACGTCGTCGGGGTGACATTGCAGCTCTACGATCACGGTGCAGCCACGCATCGCGCGGGGTCCTGTTGCGCCGGGCAGGACATTGACGATGCACGCCGGGTATCTGAAACGCTCGGCATCCCCCACTACGTGCTCGACTACGAAGCCCGGTTCAAGGCAGCAGTGATTGATCCATTCGCCGAAGCCTATGCCTTAGGGGAAACCCCAATCCCTTGCGTGTCCTGCAATCAGACAGTCAAATTCGCCGATTTGCTACAAACAGCCCGCGACCTTGGTGCAGACGCTTTGGCGACCGGACATTATATCCGCTCGCGAAAGAATGGCACCCATCGCGCGCTGTACCGGCCGGTCGATGCAAACCGTGATCAGAGCTATTTCCTGTTTGCCACAACGCAAGATCAGATTGATTATCTGCGCTTTCCGCTCGGCGGCATGGACAAACCCGATGTGCGCAAGATCGCAGAAGACATGGGCCTTGTGGTTGCCAACAAGCAGGACAGCCAAGACATATGCTTTGTGCCGCAGGGCAAATACTCTGACATCATCGCCAAGCTGAAGCCTAACGCTGCAGAGGCAGGCGAAATTGTGCACCTTGACGGCCGCATCCTCGGTCGCCACGAGGGTATCCTGCATTTCACCATCGGT
>JANPEK010000243.1:0-2988 GCA_031422915.1 Phyllobacteriaceae bacterium
GTTAAACTCAACCATTGCGGCTTTAACCTCGCCCCTTTGGGGAGAAGTGTCGGCGAAGCCGACGGAGAGGGGACTGCCGCCAAGGGTGGCAAAAAGCCCAAACACATTCAAAAATCCCAACTTGGAGCCATACCAATGGCAGACAATTTCTCCATGCGCGAATGCAAATTCACGGGCGTGAAGCTCTACAAGGTCACCGAGGATGGAACCTTCACAGGCTATGCCAGCCTGTTTGGCGTGACCGATCTGGCGAAGGATCAGGTGGCCAAGGGCGCTTTCAACGCGTCGCTTGGTGCGCGCGGCGTTGGTGGTATCCGGATGCTGTTTCAGCATGATCCGAACGAGCTCATCGGCCAATGGCTCGACATTCGCGAAGATGCGCGCGGGCTGAAGGTGACGGGCAAGCTGTCGCCCGACGTGGCGCGCGCCAGAGAGGTGCTGGCGCTGATGCGCGACAAGGCGCTGGATGGGCTGTCGATAGGGTTCAAGACTGTGAAATCGCGCAAGGATGCGGGCACGGGGGTGCGGCACATTCTTGAAGCGGATTTGTGGGAGATTTCGGTGGTGACATTTCCGATGCTCCCTGCTGCGCGCGTCAGCGAAGTCAAGGCGGGGGTGCCTTTTCCGACCACGCGCGAATTTGAAATTTGGCTCAGGCGGGATGCCGGGCTTTCGAGAGGCGAGGCGCGCGGCGTGATTGCGCGCGGTTTTGCCAAAGTGAAACGCGAGCGCGAGGCCGCAGTGCAACCCACAGCAAGACTGGCAGGGCGCATACTCAATGCCGCCCGGCAGCTTGCAGCGAAAGGACCATCCCATGCTGGGAACTGAAACACACACTGCACCGGAAACCAAAGCGCTTGGCGATGATGTGACCGGGGCGTTTGACGAATTCATGAATGCGTTCGAGGCATTCAAGGAGGCCAATGACGACCGACTGGGCGAGATTGAAAAGCGCATGTCGGCTGACGTTTTGACCACGGAGAAAGTGGACCGCATCTCGCGCGCCATGGACCAGCTGACGGTCAAGAACAGCCGACCGCCGCTCGGCCGAGACCGGCCGGGCATTGCCCAGCCCAGCGAGCACAAGAGCGCGTTTGACGCCTATGTGCGGCGCGGCGACGAGCGGGCGCTGAACCAGCTCGAAGCCAAGGCGATGTCTGTGGGCACATCTTCCGACGGCGGTTATCTGGTGCCGAGCGAGATGGAAACCGAGATCGGCAAGCGCATGTCGCAACTCTCGCCGATCCGCGCGATTTCGACCGTGCGCCAGATTTCGGCTGGTATTCTGAAGAAGCCGTTTGCCACCTCCGGCTTTTCGGCAGGCTGGTCGGCAGAAACAGCGGCGCGCACGCAATCGACAACGCCGACGCTGGCGGAGTTGCAGTTTCCGGCGATGGAGCTTTATGCCATGCCGGCGGCGACGGTGTCCCTGCTCGACGATGCGGCTGTAGATATGGACCAGTGGATTGCGGCAGAAGTGGAGGCGGTGTTTGCCGAGCAGGAAGGCACGGCCTTTGTAACCGGCGACGGCATCAACAAGCCGAAAGGCTTCCTTGGCTACACCAACGTGGCGGAAGCATCCTGGACGTGGGGCAATCTGGGCTACATCGCCACGGGTGTTGCAGGCGCGCTGCCGGCATCCAATCCATCGGACATTCTGATCGACACGATGTATGCGCTGAAAGCCGGCTACCGCCAGAATGGCACCTGGGTGATGAACCGCAAGAGCCAAGCCGTGGTGCGCAAGCTGAAGGATGCGCAGGGCAACTACCTCTGGCAGCCACCGGCAGTAGCGGGCGCGCAGGCGCAGCTGATGGGCTTCCCGCTGGTGGAGGCCGAGGACATGCCGGACATTGCAGCAAGTGCGACGCCGATCGCCTTCGGCAACTTCCAGCGCGGATACCTCGTGGTCGACCGCGTCGGCGTGCGCATCCTGCGCGATCCGTATTCCGCCAAGCCGTATGTGTTGTTCTACACAACCAAGCGCGTCGGCGGCGGGGTGCAGGATTTTAACGCGATCAAGCTGCTGAAGTTCTCGGTGTCTTGAAATCCGCCCGGATGGGGCTGCAAATGGCGTCGCTCTGCGCTCCGGTGCTCACGTACAAGAGTACGCTCCGCTCCGGTGCTCGAACGCCACCATTTTCGCCGCATCCGGACGAATTTCTTGGCTGGGACTGATTCGGTCGACTTCCCTTCTCCCCGCAAGTGGCGGGGAGAAGGTGGCCGCGCAGCGGACGGATGAGGGGCAGCGCTGAGGGTGGATGGTGTCGCGCTTTCTCTCAACCAAACTATTGAAATAACAACAAATACTGTGCTGCGCTGACTTTGGATACTGCAACAATCTCCACCCTCGGCGCTGCCCCTCATCCGCCCCTATCGGGGCACCTTCTCCCCGCAAGTGGCGGGGAGAAGGGGACGGCCACCCTTTCCACTCCCAACCCCCAAGGACACATTTCATGGTGATGACACGAATAGCCGCGCCAGCGGCTGAGCCGGTTACGTTGGTGGAGGCGAAGGCGCATTTGCGGGTGGTTGACGCTGTTGAAGACACGCTGATCGCGAGCCTTGTCAAGGCTGCCCGCGAGGAGGTGGAGACGGCGACGGGACTGGCGTTGATCCACCAGGATTGGCGGCTTTATCTCGACTGTTGGCCTGCATCCGGACTGGTGCGGCTGCGCAGGCATCCGGTGCAATCTGTGATCCAGGTGACTGTCTACAATGCGGCAGGTGCGCCGGAGACCTCTGTTCCGCCCGCAGCCAATCTCGACAAGGCATCGCGGCCTGCGCGGTTTGCCATTCCGGATGCGGCCAAGGCGCCGGGGCGGGCGATGAATGGCATCGAGATCGATTTCCGCGCCGGGTTTGGCGACACTGGCGTTGATGTTCCGGACGGGTTGAAACGAGCGATCCTGCTGTTGACGGCGCACTGGTTTGAGCATCGTGGCGCAGGTGCAGATGAGCGCGCTGCGGGCTGGCCTGACGGGTTTG
>JANPEK010000244.1:0-33193 GCA_031422915.1 Phyllobacteriaceae bacterium
CACGTCCTCCGCTGTCAGCGGCTCGAAATAGAGCCGGTCTGACGTGTCGTAGTCGGTCGATACGGTTTCCGGATTGCAGTTGATCATGATCGACTCATAGCCCGCATCGCGCAGCGCAAACGACGCGTGGCAGCAGCAATAGTCGAACTCGATGCCCTGGCCGATGCGGTTTGGGCCGCCGCCGAGGATGACGACCTTTTTTCGATCCGAAACACGCGCTTCCGAGCGTGTTTCACCCGCAAATGGCGTCTCATAGGTCGAGTACATGTATGCCGTTGGCGAGGCGAATTCGGCGGCGCAGGTGTCGATGCGCTTGTAGACGGGGTGGACCTTCAGATCGTTGCGCAGATAGGCGACTTCTTTGGCCTTCTTGCCTGTCAACACGGCAAGCCGCGCGTCTGAGAAGCCCATTGCTTTGAGCATGCGCAGATTTTCAGCGTCGTTCGGCAGCCCATGTTCCTTCACGCGGGCTTCCATGTCGGTGATGCCTTTCATCTGCTCAAGGAACCACGGGTCAATCTTGCAGCCGTCGTGCACGTCCTCGACCGACATGCCAAGGCGCAGCGCCTGCGCCACCATGCGCAGCCGGTCTGGTGTTGGCACACCAATTGCCGCGCGGATGGCGTTCTTGTCGTCGGATGTGTCGGAGCCCTTGCCGATGCCCGGGATTTCAATGTCGTCTAGGCCGGTCAGACCGGTCTCGAGGCCACGAAGCGCCTTCTGCAGTGATTCCTGAAACGTGCGGCCGATGGCCATCACTTCGCCGACGGACTTCATGGCGGTCGTTAACACAGGGGATGCGCCGGGGAACTTCTCGAAGGCAAAGCGCGGAATCTTGACCACGACATAGTCAATCGAGGGTTCGAAAGAGGCCGGGGTCGCGCCGCCGGTAATGTCGTTTTCGAGCTCATCCAGCGTGTAGCCGACGGCAAGCTTGGCCGCAATCTTGGCAATTGGGAAGCCGGTGGCCTTTGACGCCAATGCTGAGGAGCGCGAGACGCGCGGGTTCATCTCGATCACGATCAGGCGTCCGTCGGCGGGGTTGACGGCGAACTGCACGTTCGATCCGCCGGTCTCAACGCCGATCTCGCGCAGCACCGCAATCGAGGCGTTGCGCATGATCTGATATTCTTTGTCGGTCAGCGTCAGGGCAGGGGCGACTGTTATCGAGTCGCCGGTGTGGACGCCCATCGGGTCAAGATTTTCAATCGAGCAGATGATGATGCAATTGTCCGCCTTGTCGCGGACGACTTCCATTTCATACTCTTTCCATCCCAAGACAGACTCTTCGATCAGCACTTCGGTGGTTGGCGAAGCATCAAGCCCGGATGTGACGATCTCGAAAAATTCGGACTTGTTGTAAGCAATGCCGCCGCCGGTGCCGCCCATGGTGAAGGACGGGCGGATGATGGCGGGCAGGCCGACGAAATCCACGGCCTGCGCTGCCAGCGCCATGGCGTGGCCCATATATTTCTGCTTGCGGTCGCTTTCGCCGAGCTGCCATTCGGTTTCCAGCCGGTCAAGCGCTGTATCGAGCTCAGCGCCGGTAAACCGCGCCTTCAACTCCTCGCGCTTTGCCTTGTGAATTTGCCGGTCGAGGTCTTTGACTTCGGTGGCGTTGGCAAGCATGGACTTTGGCGTCTCAAGGCCGATGCGCTTCATCGCCTCGCGGAACAGCGCGCGGTCTTCAGCCATGTCGATGGCCTCGGCATTGGCACCGATCATTTCAACATTGTAGCGCTCAAGAATGCCCATGCGGCGTAGCGAAAGCGCGGTGTTGAGCGCGGTCTGGCCGCCCATGGTTGGCAGCAGCGCATCCGGGCGCTCCTTTGCGATGATCTTTGCAACGACTTCCGGCGTGATCGGCTCAATGTAGGTGGCGTCGGCCAGTTCGGGATCGGTCATGATCGTTGCAGGATTGGAATTGACGAGGATGATCCGGTAACCCTCTTCCTTTAGCGCTTTGCACGCTTGCGTTCCGGAATAGTCGAACTCGCAGGCCTGGCCGATGATAATCGGGCCGGCACCAATGATAAGGATCGACTTGATGTCAGTTCGTTTTGGCATGGGATACCCTGATTTGCGGGTTCACTACACAATTGCGTGTCAAAGTCCAAGGCCATGTTCGAATAGTTGCCCAGTTATCAGGGCAAAACTCTGTTGTTGCGCGATTTGGGTAACTACAATCAATAGCATCCAAAACATGTCGGGAATGGTTCCTCGCTTGCAGATGGCTGAGGAATAGTGCGACAGAACGGTCCCAAAATTAGCGACGGTGATAACGCTGTGTATGTTTTAGGTTTGGTTACAATGGGCACGAGCGCTGCCTGTATTTTCAAAGATGGCACGCTGGTTGCCGCGGTCGAAGAGGAGCGCCTCACTCGAATCAAGAATGATGGCGCATTTCCAATCAAGGCCATTGGCGAGTGTCTTGCATGCGCTGGTATCTCGATGCGCGATATTGGTGTTGTATCCGTCTATTGGAAACCTTGGCGAGTCTGGCCGCGCCTGCGCGCCACACTTGCCAAAGGACTGCGCTCACGACGTTCATTTTCAGTCATGGCCGGGCGTCTGTTGGAAGTCGCGAAGGGAAAATCCAACAATGAAGATCGCCCTGAAGACACGGGTTCATGGGGCGCTTTGTTCAAAGTAAGACGTATTCTGACACAGGATTTTGGCTCGTGTCCTGCAGAAATTTTTTATGCGGACCACCATCTGACCCATCAATACTATGCTGAGGCGATGCGCGATTGGGATGATTTTATCTCGCTTTCCTATGATGGTGGCGGCGAAGAAAATTCGTCAGTATTGGTGGCCGTCACCGGCGGCAAGCGCACGATCATAAGCGAACACGCCTGGCCCAATTCGCTCGGGCATTTTTACAGTTTTTTCACCGGCTATCTTGGATTCAAGATGCTGGAGGGCGAATACAAGATGATGGGGCTGGCACCCTATGGTCAACCCAAATGGCGTGACCTGATCCTGGAAAAGCTGGTGAAGCTGAAGCCAAACGGGATGTACGAACTCAACAGCGGCCTTTGTGATTATCACGCAGCTCTGCGCGGCCAGTTTCCAGCTGAATTGGCTGCAATGTTTTGTCCTCCGCGCATGCGCGATGCGCCTCCGTCGGATGACCATGTCGATCTGGCGGCCAGTGTGCAAGCGGCGATTGAGGTGGTGCAGCAACACATATTGGGCGAGGCAAGGGTTAGATATCCGGCGCTCGACAGGCTCGTGATCTCTGGCGGCTGTGCGCTTAATGTGACCGCAAACGGCAAGGTTCTGGATATCGGATTGTTCAAGGAAATCATCATACCCCCGGCACCCCACGATGCCGGGTGCTGTATTGGGGCCGTGCTGACCTTCTTTGTCGAAAAATCACCGGGAACCAATATAGATAAAGAAAGCATCCGCTCACCTTATCTGGGCCGCCTTTACTCGAATTCAGATATCGAGGCAGTAGCCAAGACACACTGCCGTGATGGACTTCTCGCCGGTTCCGCCGAGGACGTTGTGAACAGGACCGCAGAGTTGCTGTCGCAGGGCAAGATAATATCGTGGTTTCAAGGACGCTCGGAGTTTGGCCCGCGCGCGTTGGGCAACAGATCGTTTCTTGCCGATCCAAGGCAAGACAGCATTCGCGAAGCGATCAACGCAAAGATCAAGAAGAGGGAGCTATTCCGGCCATTTGCTCCATCTTGCACGGCGGAATCTGCTTCTGACTTTTTTGACCTTGATCAATCGAGCCCTTACATGAATATTGTCGCCACTGTACGGCAGGCGAAGCGCGGCGACATCCCCGCCGTTACTCATACCGATGGTACAGCCCGCGTCCACACAGTGAGCAGCAGTGCAAACCCAGCCTATCATGCGTTGATCAGCCGGTTTGGCGAGATTACCGGTGTTCCTGTGCTCTTGAACACCTCTTTCAACATTCAGGAGCCAATAGTTTACAGCCCTGAAGACGCGTTCCAGACCTTTAAGGCGTCCGGTGTTGACGCATTGGCGATTGGCCCGTTTGTCGTTTTGCGAAGTGACCTCGCATGACTGGCATGTTTCTGAGCGTCGATTTTGAAGACTTTTCGCACGACATGAAGCGGCAAACGGGGATATGGAAAACCGGAGAAATTCGTACAGACGAGCTTTGGCGAAAGTATAGCCTCATCAATGAATTTCTTGCCCGCCGCAACTCGAAAGCAACCTTTTTCTGTGTTGGTATGCTCGCTGATCAAGCAACTGATTTGATAGCGCAAATTGCAAAGGATGGTCACGAGGTCGCGTGCCATTTCCTGTTTCACGACAACCTTGCGGGTATGACAACGCAACAAGTCGATTTTGACTTTTCAACAGCAATTGAACGACTTGAGGCGGTCACAAATTCCAAAGTGTTGGGTTTCCGTGCGCCGCGCTTCAATATCAATAAGACTGATCCAGAGCAGTATAGATTGGTGGAGAAACACTTTGCGTATGACTCTTCGTTCTTTTGCAATAACCGGGCTGCGCTTGCAGAGTTCAAGCGACGGATGGGGTTGACGTCATTGGTAATTTTTCCAATTTTTGAGGGAAAAATAGGTCGCGTCTCTGTGAGAGTTAAATCAGGCGGAACATACTTCAAGTTGCTGCCCGTTTCGCTCACCGCAGATTTATTTAACCAATGTGAAAACTCAGGACTGCACCCTCACCTATACGTTCACCCATATGAGATCGGTTCAGGTGCCGGATTCAGGATTCGGTTGAGCGAAATGCAAGGTGTAGGCTGGGCGAAGAGGCTCTATTTGGCAGCAAAACAAAGCCAGTGGCTGAACGCGGGCAATGCGGGTGTAATGACAAAACTTAATCAACTCTCAGAAGAATTCCCCTTGAAGGGAAGACTCTGCGATCACTTGGCCACCGAGCCGCAGGAGTGACATCATCTAGGTTTGTCAACGCCGCAATTGCCGTTGACGCTCCGGCCCTGCGTGCGCAGAGCGAGCATCGCAAATTGTATTGAAACCACCTCTTTTCCATACTATAAATATCCATGTTCGAATTCGATCCCGAAAAAAGCGCGCGTAACAATCAGAAGCATGGGATCGATTTTGTGGAAGCACAGACACTTTGGCTGGACAGCAACCGCTTTAAGGCTCCTGCGCAAAACACCGGCGAGGAGCGGTTTCTGATGATCGGGCTTTTCAGGGACCGGCTCTGGTGCGCGGTGTTCACGATGCGCAGCGAAACGATCAGAATTATTTCAGTGCGCCGGGCGCGCGAACGAGAGGTTGAGGAATATGGACGCCGAAAGTAAAGCCAAGCCCAAAATCACGGCGGAAGAATTTGACGCGCTGTTCGACAGCGGAGCCGATATCAGCGAACATGTGGATTGGTCGGCCGCCACGCGCCCCGGTTTGGAAACGCGACGGGTCAATGTCGATTTTCCCGCTTGGGTGGTGACCGGTCTCGACCGCCAAGCCAAGCGTCTTGGGGTGACGCGTCAAGCGCTAATCAAAATGTGGATCGCCGAGCGGGTTGAAGCGAAGTCCCAGACCTGAACGTCCGCACGATTCAACAACATGTTTTTCCAGAGCTTGCAGATCGGGGCGTTCAGTAATCTGACGTGTAGGAAGCCGCTGATCGTCTGCACCGCGCCGATCAAGTTGCGCCAAGCCATTCAAGAGACGTGATCAATCGACTTTGGCTTGGCATGTGCCGGTCACGCCGCGAGCACGAAACTGTGAACGCCAAGCTGTCACAATCGCGGGACATCCTGAAACTCCCCCGTTTCGCCTCTCGTTGCTGATTCAAGTTCCATGTGATGGGGCCCACACGAACTTTAAACAGTCAACCGGGAGAAACTCAATGTTCAAAACACTTGTCCGCGCATCCGTAGCCACCATGATCGCCTTAGGGTCGGTTACTTCGCTTTCTGCTCCGGCTTTCGCCAGCACAGTCACTGTCGGCGGCGCGCCGATGTTCTCGACCAAGAACATCATTCAGAATGCCGTCAATTCAAAGGTTCACACGACGCTGGTTGCCGCCGTCAAGGCTGCCGATCTGGTTGACACCTTGTCCAGCAAGGGTCCGTTCACCGTATTCGCGCCGGTCAACGCCGGTTTCGCCAAATTGCCGGCCGGCACGGTCGACACACTGTTGAAGCCTGAGAATAAAGGCACGCTGACCAAGGTTCTGACCGCACATGTTGTCTCTGGCAAGCTGTCCGGTGCGACATTGTTGAAGCGCATCAAGGCCAATGGCGGCACGTATAATTTCAAGGCTGTCAGCGGCGATGCGCTGAGTGCAACTGTCAAGAACGGCGCGATCTTCATCATCGACGAGAGCGGCGGCGCATCCAAGGTCACGATTGCTGACGTCAACCAGTCGAATGGCGTTATCCACGTCGTCAACCGCGTTCTGTTGCCGAAGTAATCGAACAGGCTCGTCCACCGGGCTTCAGATCATCGTCCGGGGCCGGATGCGATACCATCTGGGGTTTGGCAAGGACGATACGGACAGGCCGCCGCAAGGTGGCCTGTTTGTTGTTTTGGAACTGTCGGCAGTCCTTTGCGTTGCGTGTTGAATGCGCTTGGCATTTCGTGCCATTAGTTGCGCAACCCGCTTGCCGGGACAGAGATGACAGGAGACCGCTTCATGAAGTGGGAAGGACGCCGCCAGAGCGATAATGTTGAGGATCAGCGCGACGGTTCGGGTGGCTCACCCGGCGGTATCGGTCGCGGCGGGTTTCGCATGCCATCAGGCGGCGGCATGCGTGTCGCACGCGGCGGTGGGCTTTCTACAATCGTCTTGATGGTGGTTTTATTCTTTGTCCTTAAGGCCTGCGGCATTGATCCGACAGCAATTCTATCCGGCTCGGATGGCGGCCTTGGCGGCAATCTCACTCAGGAGCAGACTGTACCACGCACGCAAGCCACCAATGACAAGATGACTGCGTTTGTCAAAACCGTGCTTGCGGAAACCGAAGACACCTGGTCCGGAATTTTCGAGGCCAACGGCGAAAGATATACTGCGCCAACCATGGTACTGTTTGACGGTAAGGTGAGCTCTGCCTGCGGCATGGCATCGTCTGCCTCAGGCCCATTCTATTGCCCGGGCGACCGGAAGATTTACATCGACCTGTCGTTCTACGACCAGTTGGCCAACCAGTTTGGCGCTTCCGGTGATTTTGCGCAGGCCTATGTGCTCGCGCACGAGGTTGGTCACCATATTCAAAACATCACAGGTGTGCTTCCGAAGTTCAACCAGATGCGCCAGTCTATGGATGAGGTCGATGCCAACAAGATGTCTGTGCGCGTTGAATTGCAGGCCGATTGTTTTGCGGGAATCTGGGCGCATTTCACGGCGCAAAAGGGCTTGCTGGAAAAGGGCGACATTGAGGAAGCGCTGAATGCCGCGCAGAAAATTGGTGATGACCGGCTGCAGAAGATGAGCCAAGGCTATATCGTGCCGGATTCATTCAACCATGGCACTTCGGCGCAGCGGCAGGAATGGTTTGCCCGCGGTGCCAAGAGCGGCAAGCTGGATACCTGCGACACGTTCAACGCAGGCATTTAACCACCTGCCGACGTGCCGAGTGTTCTTCAATGGCGCTTGATGACGTCTATTGATAGTGTCGCATGTTAGCGATGCGTTAATCAAATCCACGACTTTCGTAAGCAGATTGGGCGTCAAACCCCATGGGCTAACCCGTTATTAAGCTGCAACGCCCACCTTATCCCCAAACGGGGCGTTATGGGCGAAGATGACGGTGTTACGGCGGTTCATTGTTGATAGATCGGGTGCCTTTGCGCCCACAACTGTTTTGCTGATGGTGCCTCTGCTCGTGTCTGCAGGGCTCGCGGTTGATTATACAAATATCCTGCGCGTCAAAAACGAGCTGCAGAATTCCGTCGACAGCGCGGCAATTGCTGTCGCAAACAAAAATGACCAGCTGAACGACATTGAAGCTGAAGCCGTCGCCGATACATTTGTTGACGAAAACTTCGACTCTCAACTGACGCAGATTGGCGTTCTGCGCAGCGGGCAGCAGGTGACTGTCACCGCGCGCACCAAAGTTACACTCGCATTCGGAGGCTTGTTCGGCTTCCGCAAGGTTGATCTTGAAGCCAGTGCCAAAACCGAAGTCGCCTACGCGAACTATGAGATTGCGCTGGCACTGGACACTACTGGTTCCATGGCAGGCGGCAAACTCGCCTCCATGAAAGACGCTGTTACCGGCATGATTGACACGATGGTCGCGCAAAATGCCGGTCGCGGGTTGCTGAAATTTTCGATTGTTCCCTTTTCCAGCATGGTCAATGTTGGACCGCAGTTTGGCCCGGCATATAATGGCGCAGGGGCTGTCACCCGCCAACCCGCGCCGTGGCTTGACAGCCTTGCCGAAAGCCCTGTCGCGCAGTCCGATCTTGATCCGGGCGTCAGCCGGTTTGCGCTATACAGGCATCTGAACATGCCTTGGCCCGGCTGTGTCGAACACCGTCCTGTGGTCGGCGGCGTGGATTATGGCGTCAGTGATGCGGAACCAAATCCGGCAAATCCGCACACCTTGTTCGTGCCGTCATTTGCCAGCGATGAGCCAAACATGTCCGGCTTTCCGAACTCCTATCTGGCCGATATGGGCAACCCGATTGGTGGCGGAACAGTGGACGGACGCATGGCGCGGTACGGTGCTGTGTATTTGCCGTCGTTCAAGTCGTTGACATTCAGCCAGCAAATCGCCGCGTCCGCCACGTGGTCACCGGTGTCCCCGGATTACTCGCAACAGACATTCTATGGCGGTTACCCGGTCAACAAGGGGCCTGATTTCAGCTGTGATGTGCAGCCCGCGATGGCGCTGACGAACAACTACCCGTCGCTGAAGGCCAAGGTGAATTCACTGGTCGCGCAGGGCTCGACCAACATCCTTGAAGGCGCGGCATGGGGTTGGAAGACGTTATCGCCGACCCTGCCGTTTGACGAGGGTGTTGCTTACGGCAACAGAGGCACCCGCAAAATTCTGGTCATCTTGACCGACGGCACGAACAACCTCGGTCGATTGCCCAATTCGCTTGGTTCAAGTTACGGAAGCTATGGCTACCTTGTCGATGGCCGGCTCGGCCTGAGCGGCGGCAACGCCACGCAGGTGACTGATGCAATGAATGATCGCACGCTGCAGGTTTGCACAAACGCCAAAGCGTTGGGTATTGAAGTTTACACGATCAAGCTGGAAGAGCCGAACGTTGTGACAGGCAATCTGCTGCGCGACTGCGCGACGGACGCGGATCATTACTTTGATGTGCCGAACCGCGCCCAACTCGACGACGCTTTCGCCAAGATCAAGGACAAGATCGAGCTGGTCCGGATTGTTTCCTGATCAACCCCGCTCAGCCATTGCCTCTTCTCCGCGCTGTTCGCGGATCATGTTCATGAAACGGCGAAAGAGATAGTGCGAATCCTGCGGGCCGGGTGAGGCTTCGGGATGGTGCTGCACGGAGAACACCGGCTTGCCGGTCAGGCGCAGGCCGCAGTTGGTGCCGTCAAACAGCGAGACATGTGTTTCCTCGACGCCTTCGGGGAGTGAATCGGCATCGACGGAGAAACCGTGGTTCATCGAGACGATCTCGACCTTGCCCGTCGTGAAATCCTTGACCGGATGGTTTGCGCCATGATGGCCCTGATGCATCTTGGCGGTTGTTCCGCCAAGCGCCAGCGCCAGCATTTGGTGGCCGAGGCAAATGCCGAACACAGGCTTGCCACTGTCAACAAGCTTGCGGATTTCCGGCACAGCATATTGACCGGTCGCCGCCGGATCGCCCGGACCATTTGACAGGAAGATGCCGTCCGGCGACATCGCCAATATGTCTTCGGCCTTGGTGTCAGCGGGAACAATCGTCACCTTTGCACCGAGCCCTGCGATCAGCCGCAAAATGTTGCGCTTCACGCCATAGTCAATGGCGATGACATGGGTGGACGGTGCGGTGTTTTCGCCGAAACCTTCGTCCCATTTCCAGTCGGATTCGGTCCAGACCTGACTTTGGCCCGACGTAACATCCTTGGCCAGATCAAGACCGATCAAACCGTGCCAAGCCTTGGCGCGCGCTTTCAACGCGTCCAAGTCGAAAGTCCCCGACGGGTCATGCGCAATCACCGCATTGGGCATGCCCTTTTCGCGGATGAGTGCGGTCAGTGCCCGCGTATCAACGCCTGCCATCGCCACCACGCCGCGCTTTTTCAGCCAAGTGTCGAGATGCTCGGATGAACGGTAGCTGGAGGGGTTGGTAATGTCTGCCTTGATGACCGCACCAACCGCGCCGGATCTGCGTGCCGGGTGAAGGTCTTCGATGTCCTCGCCATTTGCGCCGATGTTGCCGATGTGCGGAAAGGTGAATGTAACGATCTGGCCAGCGTAAGACGGGTCGGTCAGGATTTCTTCATAGCCGGTCAGCGCGGTGTTGAAACAGACTTCCGCTTCGCGCACGCCGGTCGCACCGAGGCCCTTGCCTTCGATCACCGTCCCGTCGGCCAGCACCAGAAGGGCGGTCGGCTTGGTGGTGGTCCATGCTGGTGTTGCGGTCATGGCGCTCTCCGTTTGTTTGTGCACAAGCAGCGGCAGTGACGCGTCATGTCCGCATCAGGGCCCGGCAGATAATCTCTTTGGCTAAGACTCGCTCCTTAATGGGGCCGCGTCGCAAGGTCAATTGCGCGAGACCCATGAAATCCCTATGTTCCGCGCCAAATCACAAGGAAAGATCAGCCAATGCGCGCGCGCCTGACAGAAGACATGAAAACCGCGATGAAATCCGGCGAAAAAGACCGGCTCGGTACAATCAGGCTTATGCAGGCGGCGATCAAGGATCTCGACATCGCCAACCGCACGGCGGGCAAGGAAGCGGCGAGCGATGCTGAGCTGATGACGCTGTTTGCCAAGATGGTGAAGCAGCGCGAGGAATCAGCGAAGGTCTACGTGCAAGGCAACCGACCAGAGCTTGCCAACAGGGAAAAGGCCGAGATCACTGTCATTCAAGCCTACATGCCGCAGCAATTGTCGGATGAGGACGCCAAGGCAGCCATCGCCAAAGTGATTGCCGAGACCGGCGCGACCGGCATCAAGGACATGGGCAAGGTCATGGCTACCTTGCGCGCCCGCCACGCCGGGTCGATGGATTTCGGCAAGGCAAGCGGCATGATCAAGGCGATGCTTGGATAAAGGGAGAATGCCGTGTCATTCCAAGCCTATCTCGACGCCGTGAAAGCCAAGACCGGTCTTGATCCGGACGGCATTCTGGCGCTCGCCAAACAACGCGGCGTCTATAGCGTGGACATGAAGGCGATGGATTTGATCAACATGCTCAAGACCGAGTTCGACCTCGGTCGCGGCCATTCGATGTCGATCTGGGCGGTGTTCAAGGCCAAGGGCTGGGTGAAGGGCTAGTTTCAGAAGAACCAGTGCCAGAGAAGCGGCAAGAGGATTGCTGTTGCCAGTGCGTTCAGCCCCATCGCCAGTCCTGCGAAGGCACCAGCGACCTCGTTGACCTGTAGCGCACGGGCAGTGCCAATGCCGTGCGCGGCAACGCCGATGGCAAGGCCCCGCGTTGCCCAATCCTTGATGCCGATGAGGTTCAACAGCAGCGGTCCAAGCGATGCGCCGATAATGCCGGTGACGATGACCAGAACGGCGGTGAGAGAGGGCAGCCCGCCAATTTTTTCGGATATGCCCATCGCGATTGCTGCTGTAACGGATTTTGGCGCGATGGACGCAACAGTCTGTGCCGAGGCACCAAGCGCCCAGGCAATGGCCACTGCGGAAACCACTGCCGTCAGCGAACCGGCGAGAACCGCCGCCATTATCGCAACCGCAGAACGACGCACAATGTGGAATTGTTTGTATAATGGAATTGCAAGCGCAACAGTTGCTGGTCCGAGCAGGAAATGCACAAACTGCGCACCTTCAAAATAGGTGGCGTAATCTGTGCTGGTGGCCAGAAGTATTGACACCAGAACAGCGATGGAAATCATCACCGGGTTCAACAAAGGATTGAGATTTGCCTTGCGGTAGATCCAGTCTCCAAACTGGTAGGCGAGCAACGTCAACGTCAGATGCAAAAGCGGATTGGCGGCCAGATAGACCCAAAGGCTCTTGGGATCGGCCGTCATTGCCGGTCTCCCGTCATCTTTTTTTGCCAGCGGTTGAGGTTGGCCAGAACGAGCGCCGTCACCACAATGGTGAGCAAGGTTGATCCCACCAATGCAGCAGAAACCGCCAGCCCGTCGTTTTTCAGCAATAGGAAGTGCAGCATGATGCCTGTGCCTGCGGGCACGAACAGCAAGGACATGTTTGCCAGCAATGCGGTTCCGACTGACGTTAGTTCATCGGGAATCTTGCCGCTGATGACCAATCCGGCAAACAGAATTACCATGCCTGCCACAGGTCCTGGAACAGGAATACCGGTGGCGGCGACCGCAAGTTCACCGAGCAACTGGCAGCAGAATATCAGGGTCAGGTAGAACAGCATCATCATCTCCAGTGCAGCAAGGCTAAACTGACCGCATGCAAACGCCAAGCCGCCGTTTCAGCGCTTCAAACTTCAGCACACGAAGTGCCTGCAACACCTCCATCCGCTTGATCGCCTCGCCCATTCAAAGGCCTGAGTTCAAAAACCGGACAGATGACATGTTATATGAACCGGACAGATCGTATGTGCTCGACGGCTACCACGCGGCTTGCTGACTCTTGCCTTTCCATGCTTTAGGCTCACGCCATGCGCTTCCCGACCACATTCCTGGACGAAATCCGCGACCGCGTGCCGATCTCCACGATTGTCGCGCGCAAGGTTACGTTTGACCGCAAGAAGTCCAACCCCGGGCGCGGCGATATGTGGGCTTGCTGCCCGTTTCATGGCGAGAAATCGCCGAGTTTCCACTGCGAAGACCGTAAGGGCCGCTATCACTGCTTCGGTTGCGGCGTGTCTGGTGATCACTTCAAGTTTCTGACCGAACTTGAGGGCTTGAGTTTTCCCGAAGCTGTCGAAACCGTTGCCGGACTTGCCGGGGTTTCCATGCCTGCGCGCGATGCGGAGGCTGAGAAGCGCGAGCGCGAGCAGGCGAGCCTGTTTGACGTGATGGAGCTCGCAGCACAGTTTTTTCAAGCGCAGCTTCAGGAAAATGCAGGTGCCAAGGCCCGCTCCTACTTGCGTGAACGCGGCCTGTCAGCAGCGACTCAGCAGCAGTTTGGTCTCGGCTATGCGCCCGACAGCCGCAATGCGCTGAAGGAGTTGCTGGCCGGCAAGAGCATTGCCAAAGACCAGATCGAGGCTTGCGGTCTGGTGGTGTCCGGCGATGATATCCCCGTGTCGTACGACCGGTTTCGCGATCGCATCATGTTTCCGATCCCGGATTCCAAAGGCCGCACGATCGCATTCGGTGGACGGGCCATGTCCAAGGATGTTCCGGCCAAATATCTCAACTCGCCCGAGACCGAGCTGTTTCACAAAGGGCAGGTGCTGTTCAACTACGCCAAGGCGAGGAAGAGCGCACAGGACAGCGGTGCGGTCATTGCTGTTGAAGGCTACATGGACGTCATTGCTCTGGCCCAGGCCGGGTTTGCCAATGCCGTCGCGCCGCTTGGCACCGCCATTACCGAGCGGCAATGCGAACTGTTGTGGAAGCTCGGAACCGAGCCGGTGCTGTGCTTTGACGGCGACCAACCCGGCACCAAGGCGGCGTGGCGTGCGGCGGACCTCATCTTGCCGCTGCTCAAGCCCGGCAAGACCATGCGGTTTGCCATGCTGCCGGACGGCAAGGACCCCGATGATCTGGTCAAGGCGTCGGGTCCGGAAGCGTTTCAGGCCGTGCTGGATGAGGCGCGCCCGCTGATAGATGTGATCTGGGCGCGCGAGACCGGCGGCGCGGTCTACGACACGCCGGAGCGCCGCGCGGAATTGGAACAGCGGCTGCGCGAAATCACCTCGCGCATTCAAGATGAAAGCGTACGCCGCCATTACCAACAAGACATGCGCGAGCGGCAGAACGCCTTTTTCGGCAAGCCTGCACGCAAGGGTCAGGGCGAGCAAAGGGGCGGCGACTATCAGCAGCGTTCTGATCGCGGTGCCGCGCGAGGTCGGCTGGCAGTCTCAGACAGTCTTTCCAGATCAGCGCTTGTGCGCGGCGTCAAAGCGCAGCCATCGTTGCGCGAAGCGATGATCCTTTTGATCGGCATTCACCATCCGCGCCTTGTCGAAGAGGTGTTCGGCCTGTTCGAGAGTCTTGATCTGGTGAACCCCGAACTCAAGGCCCTGCAAGCTGCAATCCTTGATGCGCATGCCGACCTGCGCGAGCCATCGCGTGGTGACATTTCCGCCAGACTTGAGACCATGGGCCACCCAGGCATACTCGAATCCGTTGATCTGATGGTGCGCCGCGCCCGGCTTTGGGTGGCGACTGACGAAGCCGCCATCGACGACGCCCGCGAAGCGTTCATGCAGGCGCTGCACTTGCACCATCTTTCGCGCACACTACATGATGAGTTGAAAGTTGCAGAACTGGCCTTGGCCAATGATGCCACTGACGAGAATTACGCAAGGCTGATCGACGTCCAGACCCAGATGCGCACCACGCAGGGAATGGATGCTTTGATCGAGGGATTTGGCGTTTCGTCCGGTCGCGGCAGCGCAAACGGGCAGAATTGATTCGCTTTTTTGCCCGAATCATGAAAACCGGCTTGACTGGCGCGAAAAATGACGGAATCAGACAGCCGGGAAAATGCTTGCCTTGATGCAAAGGATGAGGGCCGCTCCTGCCTTGCGCGCGAAACACTCAATGTTCGCTCGCTTCGGCGCAATTGGTCCGGCAGTCAAGGTTAATCGCACATTAACGCAAACTGGGATATTCGCAGGGTAACGCCGCACTCCGGATGAGTTTCATCCGGCTCTTTCGGCCCGCGCATCCTTTTTACGGAGACGACACAGCATGGCAGATAAAAAGAAGGAAAAAGAAGAGGGCGAAACCGAGCGCGAAGGCGTGACGGACGGGCCGCTTCTCGACCTTTCGGATGACGCTGTCAAGAAGATGATCAAGGCTGCCAAGAAGCGCGGCTACATCACCATGGACGAGCTGAATTCAGTGCTTCCGTCGGACGAGACTGATCCGGACAAGATTGAAGACACGCTGGCGATGCTGTCGGACATGGGCATCAATGTTGTTGAGGAAGAAGACAACACCGACGAGGACAAGGAAGAGGCCGCCGAGGAAGAGGTTGACGCCAACGAGTTGGCCGAAACCAACGGCACGGCAATCGTCGCCGCCACCACCAAGAAAGAGCCGACCGACCGCACCGATGATCCGGTGCGCATGTATTTGCGCGAAATGGGATCGGTCGAGCTTTTGTCGCGCGAAGGCGAAATCGCCATTGCCAAGCGCATCGAGGCCGGCCGCGAAACGATGATCGCCGGACTTTGCGAAAGCCCGCTGACCTTTCAGGCCATCATCATCTGGCGCGACGAGCTGAACGAAGGCAAGACGCTGCTGCGCGAGATCATTGATCTTGAAACGACGTTCGCCGGCCCTGAAGGCAAGGCTGCGCCACAGGTCGAGCGTCCGGCCGAAGTCGTCGCGCAGAAGATCGACGACCGCCAGCGCCGGATGCGCGCGGCTGAAGACGACGACATCACCAATGTCGGCGGCGAAGGGCCGCATCCGGAAGAGGAGGAAGAGGAAGAGGACGAAGCCAGCCTGTCGCTTGCCGCGATGGAAGCCGAGCTGCGCCCGGCTGTCATGGCCACCCTCGACGTTATCGCCGAAACCTACAAAAAGCTGCGCAAGCTGCAGGATCAGCAGGTCGAAAACCGCCTTGCCGCCACCGGTACACTGTCCACCAGCCAAGAGCGCCGCTACAAGCAGCTCAAGGATGAGCTGATCACCGCCGTCAAGTCGCTGTCGTTGAACAACGCCCGCATCGAGGCGCTCGTCGCCCAGCTTTACGACATCAACCGCCGTCTCGTGATGAACGAGGGCAAGCTGCTGCGCCTTGCCGAAAGCTATGGCGTCAAGCGCGAGGATTTCCTCAAGGTCTATTCCGGCTCCGAACTTGACCCGAACTGGTATGCATCGATTGCAAACCTGACGTCCAAGGGTTGGAAGGAATTTACCAAAAGCGAGAAGGAAAGCATCCGCAACCTTCGCGCCGACATCCAGATCATCGCGCAGGAAACGGCCATTCCGGTCATTGAATTCCGCAAGATCGTCAATCAGGTGCAAAAGGGCGAACGTGAAGCGGCGATTGCCAAGAAGGAAATGGTCGAGGCAAACTTGCGTCTCGTCATCTCCATCGCCAAGAAATACACCAACCGCGGCCTGCAATTCCTTGATCTCATCCAGGAAGGCAACATTGGCCTGATGAAGGCGGTCGACAAGTTTGAGTACCGCCGCGGCTACAAATTCTCGACTTATGCGACTTGGTGGATTCGTCAGGCAATCACCCGCTCGATTGCCGATCAGGCCCGCACCATCCGAATTCCGGTGCACATGATCGAGACGATCAACAAGATCGTGCGCACCTCGCGCCAGATGCTGCACGAAATCGGCCGCGAGCCGACGCCGGAAGAGCTGGCCGAAAAGCTTGCCATGCCGCTTGAGAAGGTCCGCAAGGTCCTCAAGATCGCCAAGGAGCCGATCAGCCTTGAAACGCCGGTCGGCGATGAGGAAGACTCGCATCTCGGCGATTTCATCGAGGACAAGAACGCGCTGCTGCCCATCGACGCGGCCATTCAGGCGAACCTGCGCGAGACAACAACCCGCGTCCTCGCCTCGCTCACCCCGCGCGAAGAGCGCGTCCTGCGCATGCGCTTCGGTATCGGCATGAACACCGATCACACGCTCGAAGAAGTCGGCCAACAGTTCAGCGTCACGCGCGAGCGCATCCGGCAGATCGAGGCGAAGGCGCTGAGGAAGCTGAAGCATCCTAGCCGGTCGAGGAAGCTGAGGAGCTTTTTGGATAGCTAACACTCAAACCCGGCAGTGATGCCGGGTTCTCTTTGTCTCACACAGTGTTTCGCCGAACCTTGACTTACGGCAGTCGCCGATTGACAATATCCTTATGTCAAAACCAACAATATTCACTATATCCGCCAGTTGGGACAGCGAGGCTTCAGTCTGGACTGGCCATTGCGATGATATCCCTGCGGCAGCAGATTCTCCCACGCTTGATGGTTTGTTGGACAAGCTAACGGCGATGGCTCTCGATCTTCTTCCTGATAATCATCCAAATGCTGACCCCGCCTCGCTCTATCTTCAAATCACGGCGCTGCGTGAAGCCGAACCTGCGGCAGCTTGAATGGCCCCGCAATTTGACCGTCTGCTGCGTGAACTCTTGCGACAGGCGGGATGCGATCTGGTTCGACAAGGCAAAGGCAGCCATGAAATCTGGCAAAGCCCGATAACTGGTCGGAATTTTGCTGTGCCTATCGGCATTCCCAGCCGACACACGGCAAATGGCATTCTTCGCCAAGCAGGACTGCCCAAGAAATTTTAGTCAAATCAATGAATGAACGTCGCCATGAACGGTTCAGCTGACATTGCCCTTATACAAATTCTCGAGAAGCGGTTCGCCCGTAGTACGCGCCTACACACGGACGTTAGCTGGACTGATGTCAGTGCACGCCTGTCGGCCAATCCAGCACATCTTTCAACACTCGCCGAGATGGAGCGAACCGGCGGTGAGCCGGATGTTGTGATGCTGGATGGTGCGTTGTGCTTTGTTGATTGCTCACCCGAAAGTCCGGCTGGTCGGCGTAGTCTTTGCTTTGACCGCAAGGCGCTGGATGCGCGCAAGGAGAACAAGCCTGTTGGCGCGGCGCTGGAGATGGCGGCGGCAATGGGTGTGGAACTCCTGACCGAGAGCCAATACCGCGCGTTGCAAGAGCTTGGCGAGTTTGACCGGAAAACCTCGAGCTGGATCTCAACGCCGGTGTCCATCCGCAACCTCGGCGGCGCACTGTTCTGCGACCGCCGGTATGACACGGTGTTCACCTATCACAATGGTGCCGACTCATATTACGCCGCGCGCGGATTTCGCGGGCGGTTGGTGATTTAGGCGCATCCCGCCATAAAAACCTGCAAGTAAGCACCGCTCCGAACCCGGCAAAATTGCCGGGCCCGTCATCGCATCTTCTGTCAGTTCAAGCCTGCGGTACATACACCCAAGCGCCGTCCTTGGCTTCCGCCATGCCGATGCCCGGGTAGGGCCAGTGGTAGCCAAGCAGCTTCTTTTTGCCGGTTGCGGCCATGTCGAGCAGTTTCTTGCGGTTGGCGCTGGCCATTGCGTGGTCGGCGTCGAATGCAAATTTCCATTCCGGGTGGGCGAAGAACACGCCCGGGCTGGTGATCGCGTCGCCGGTGATGATCATGCCGTCGCCGCCTGCGATTTCAAACGAGACATGGCCTGGCGTGTGCCCAGCCGTATCCACCGCCGCCAAGCCGCTGACCAGTTCCTGACCCGGTTTGAAGAAGGAGACCTTGTCCTTAATGGCTGTCATTTGCGACTGGATGCCAAGGATCATGCCTTCCATTTCCTTCGGCATCTTGCTGGCCAGATCTGTCGGCGACCAGAAATTCCATTCCGCTTCGGCCATATGGTAAGTGGCGTTCGGGAAGTTCAGGCCGTCCTTGCCTGCCGTGCCGGCGATATGGTCGCCGTGGGCATGGGTGTAAATGACCTTGGTGATCGAAGCGGCATCGCTGCCTGCGGCCTTGATGCTTTCCATCAGCGATCCCGCTGACGGCTGGAAGCCGCCGCCGGTGCCGGTGTCGATCAGGATGGTGTCCGCGCCGGATTTCAGCAGCAGCACGTTGACTTCCAACCGCGCCTTGTCCGCGTCAATCGCCGTGCCGAGAAGCTTGGTGACCTCCTCTGCCGGGGCATCAATGAAAATCATCGAGATGGGCAACAGAAGAATTCCGTCGCTGACGACAGTAACGTCGAATGCACCCTGTTTGAATGCATACGGGCCAGCCAGAGCCAGAGCGCTCTTCGGGATGACACCTGCGGCAATCAGGCCGCCCGAGATGGCCAGGAATTTGCGCCGGTCCAGCACCAGCGAATTTGCAGCGGTCGTGACAGAGTTCCACATGGCAACATCCTTTCGATTGCGATTTGGTAGAGATAAGCGCGGAACCGCCGAAAGAAAGGCGGAAATTGTGGCTATGCTGTTAAACTTTCTGTCAATTTTTTTTGTGTTGACAGCCGTTGCAACGACAAATCGCCGCGTACAGCACCGGTTCCGTTTTTAAGGCCAAAGGCTTATGTGAACGAAATGGATATCGTCGTAGCTCCATCGCCAGATCGTCCGGACCTGTTGGCGACCCTGCTTGCCGACAGAAACTCCGGCCTCATCGTGTTCGATGGTGTGTGCGTTCTTTGCAACGGGTTTGTCCAGTTTGTGCTGCGCTACGACAAGGCGGCGCATTTCAAGTTTCTCACCGCGCAGTCCGAGAGAGGCGAGGCGCTCTATGCGCAGCTAGGCCTCAAGCATGGCGATTATGATACCAATCTGGTGTTTTTGGACGGCAAGCTCTATCAAAAGCTGGATGCGTTCCTTGCCGTGATGCAGCAGCTCGGATGGCCTTGGCGTGTGTTCATGCCCGTCAAGTATCTGCCGCAACAGGTCAAGGACTGGCTCTACGACCGCATCGCGCGCAACCGCTACCAGCTGTTTGGCAAGCGCGAGAGATGCATGGTTCCGGACCCATCGGTGAAGCTGCGGTTTCTGGATTGATTTTGCGTCCGCGAAGGCCCAAATCTCATCATGACGACACTTGAAGATGGAGCGCACCATGTCCTTCTGGAAACGCCTGTTCGGCATTGGCAGCAGCGGTGCTTCCGGATCGTTTGCCGGTGAAAGCCGCGAATATGATGGCCACGTTATTTTCGCCGAGCCGGTCAAGGACAATGGCCAATGGCGGCTTGCCGGGCGCATCACCAAGGACATTGACGGCGTGACCAAGGAGCACAAATTCGTGCGGGCCGACCTGTTCTCCTCGCGCGACGATGCGGTGTCGCTGGCGTTTCAGAAGGGTGAGCTGATCGTCCGGCAGATGGGCAAGTCGCTGTTTACGTAGACGCCGTTACTCGGCGGACGCGGGCGATTTCTCAGGCCTGCCGTGGCTGGTCATCTGGTCGACATAGGCGAGTATCAACGCTGAAACCACAAACGCCAGATGCATCAGCGTTGCCCACATGATCTTGTCGTTCGTGTATTTTGTCAGGTCGAGAAATATTTGCAGCAGATCAATCGACGAAATCGCGACGATCGTTGAGGCAACCTTGATCTTCAGTGATCCGGCGTCAATCGTGCCGAGCCAGTGCACCTCCGAGTTTTCGTCAAACTTCGAGACGAAATTTTCGTAGCCGGCAATGATCACCATCACGACCAGGCTGGCCACCAGCGCGGCGTCGATCAACGACAGCATCGACAGGATCGCGTCCGCCTCGTCCATGGCCAGAGACTTGGTGACAAACGCCACCAGTTTGCCGCCGAACGTAATGGCGTAGATGGCTAGCGCCACGGCAAGTCCGAGGTAAAAGACGACGAGCAGCCAGCGCGAGGCCAGAATGATGGATTCAACAGCAAGTTCGACGCGTTTCATGGCAATCCGATTCGGGTTACTTCGGCACGGAAAAACGGTAAACCAGTCCGGTCATCTGCGGCAAGACCGGAGCGTCCATGAAATCGCCGTTTACCTATGAAAAGAAATCGCAGCCGTTGGCAAATCCCGCACGCTTCCGGGTCCGCTTTCTTGGCAATCTTGCCGCGGCGGTTATCATCATTGCCGCAACGCTTGCCGTCGGCATGGCGGGCTACGCCTGGTTCGAAGGCATGAGCGCCATCGATGCCTTCGCCAATTCCGCCATGATCCTGTCCGGCATGGGCCCGCTCGGGCCGCTGAAAACCGACGGCGGCAAACTGTTCGCCGGAACCTACGCCATCTTCTGCGGCCTCCTGATCTTCGGCGTCGCCGGGCTTGTGCTCGCGCCGGTGTTTCATAGGGTGCTGCACAAGTTTCATGTGGAGGATGGGGAAAAGTAACCTCTTTTCGATGGACAGAAAGTTACTGGCAGCTTGTCTACCCTCAGTTTTCTTGCCATTCTTGGTTGAGGTGAATGCATGGTCATTACGAATGAAGACAGGGATTTTGCCGTCACGAAGGTAAATGAATTCCAGCAATTGCTGAATTCACTGCCTGAATCGTCACGCTCTGCCGCTGCACAGTCGATAAGTTGGAGGGCGGTTGCACGGGCATTGCCATTTTTTACTGTTGAGAATCCAGAGCATTATGCCCATGCAGAGTTTTGGCCCATCGTATTGCGGCTCTTTAGCGGACTGTTTCTCTCCCGTGCAGCAATAAAGTATCCGTCCGAAATCAACAGATCGGACTTTGGCTCATTGTGGTCAATGCTGGCCGGAGACGCAGATGGTCTGCATGGTGTATCGAGCGGAATTGCAACCGCCGTATCTCTAATCGCCCGCAGCGCATCAACAGAATCACGAGAGTCGATTGGTATCGCTGTTCAGGCATTGCACACGGCAAGTCTCATATTTGTTGATGATGTCGCAGATGGAGGCTCGGCGTTCTGGGGCGCAATCGACGCTGACAGGCAGTTCATTCTTGAAAGCGCCGATGTTAGGCCATTGATTAATGTGCCGCTTTGGGGCCGACGAGAGTCGGTGTCTTGGACATCGGCCAATACGCGTTTCGCCGAATTGTTGCTTGCGATGGACAGGACGATTCTCCCAAATGGGGATGTCGGTGGAGACTGGCAGGTTTGGGGAGATTGGTATCGTTCTCGCGTTGAAGGTCAGCCAACATGGGGCCTGAAGTCAACCAAGCTCAGGCGAAAAGTCCTAGATCGTATTGCCATAGGCGATAATCGCGCGGACTTTTGGACCCGCCATCCTGCCGTCGTCAATGCTGATATCGCCATATGGCTGCGCGCAGCCGGGTCTGGCACGGGGAAAGTTGAGCCGACAGAAGAAGTAGCCGCAACTACTTTGCATTCTTCTGACACAAGCACAAAGCCGCCCATGTCGAAAAAACCGCAGTCAAAATCTCGTAGGCCGACCATAAAGGGCTCCGCTTCACTCATTGATGATGCCGACAGTATGAAGGCTGAGGCGAAAAATTCGTCACCCCCCGCGCTCGATCCAGCGCAAAAACGCGCAGACCTTGAGCCGCTCGCAGACACGGTCGATGGCAGTGTTGATCATCTGAAGCGGGCGAATATTGCCTATGCGCTGGCGGGGCGGATCAATGAAGTCTGGGACCAGATGAACAAGCCGCGCGACAAGCCGCAGGGCGAGGCGCCGGGGTTTGTCATTCACATTGATGCGCCGTGGGGCGGCGGGAAATCGACTTTTGCGGAATATATCGCGCAAATCCTCAATCCCTACAGCATCAAGGGGCCGCTTCCCGAATGGCTTAAGGCGCTGCCGATCGGCAAGGATGGCACATGGCCGGAGCGGTTCCGGCGGCCTTGGCATATCGTGCGGTTCAATGCCTGGCAGCACCAGCATGTGTCGCCGCCATGGTGGGTGTTCTACGATGCGATTCGCCAGACCTGCACCAAGGTGACCGGCGAGGACGCCAATCACCGGGAGGAAGCCTTTCCACAGCCGCTGGTGGATTTTGGCTACCGTTCTGCGGCCATCCAGCGGTGGAAGGCTTTCGAACTGCTGGCGAGGGAATATCTCTGGCGGTTTGCCACACCGACCATTTTGATCAACACGGCGTTGCTTTTCGCGATTGTTTTGCTGTTGTGGATGCTTACGCATCTGGGGCTGGCGACATTTGATCTCGAAAAAGGCTTCAGCCAAGGCGGCGGCGCGGCCGATGCCGCCAAATCGGCAGCCCAAACAGTCACCGGCGCTGCCAAGGCGCGAGAGGCCACAGATGGCGGCGGCGGCCTCGGCCTGATCCCGACCGTGCTCGTCACGCTCTTCGGTGGCGGAGCGGCGGTGTGGAAAATTGTCGGCGCCTTCTCCGCCAGTCTTGTGCCCGGCACACCGGATGCAGCGAAGAATTATTCACTGGGCTCCGGCGACCCGCTCAAGCGGATGCGCAAACACTTTTCCGCCATGATGGCGCAAGTGTACCGCCCGGTGCTGGTGATCGTTGATGATCTCGACCGGTGCGAACCGGCGTTTGTGGTCGAGCTTGTGCGCGGAATGCAGACGATCCTTACCAGTCCGCGCGTGGTCTATCTGTTGCTGGGCGACCGCGACTGGATCGAGCAATCCTTTACCGAAGTGCACAAGGCGATGAAGGGGGTCGAGGTCGGGCTGGAGCACCGGTTTGGCGGGCGGTTTGTCGAGAAGGCGATCCAGTTTTCGATGGTGCTGCCCGATGTCAGCGAAGAGGGCAGGCAGGACTATGTGCGGCAGATTTTGACCGATGGCGGCAAGGCGGTGGCAACCGAACGAGTGACCGCGGCGCCGTCGGTGCTGGAAAGCACCGTTGTGCCGGAAAGCCAGCGGCAAACGGTTGAGAACCTGAAGGCGGACGCGAAAGCTGTTCTGGAAACCGACGATTATGAATTGCGCGAACGCGGCGCAAGAAGTCTCGCCGACAAGTATGACCTTGACCAGCTTGCGGTGCCGAAAGCTGCTTTCGAGCAAGAGATGGCGCAGAAACTGTTCTTTCGGGCTGCGACGGACAAGACGGCGGAGCGGGCGACCAGCCACATGATCGAGGGGATGGCTTCAATCCTTCCAGCCAATCCGCGGCAGATCAAGCGGATCATCAACACGCTGTCGCTGCTTGGACAGGTGCTGCGCATCAAGGACCCGGCCAAGCGGCCGGGCTCGGCGGACTGGCAATTGCTGGCGCGGTGGGTGGTGCTGATGGTGGAATGGCCGAAAAGCTGGTTCACGCTGACGCGGCATCCGGGACTGGCGGATGTGGTGCTGGCGATGGCACAGGGCAAGGACGAGGCGGAGACTGCCGCCATCGAGATGCGCAACGCTGCTGCAGGGCTTTTGCCTCAGGGCGGGCTGCGTTCAACCAGCAAACTGCTGGCGGCGAATGCCACCGTGATGCGGGCGATCAATTTCGTGGAATCGGACTGGGCGTTCCGGCCGATCACCTCATCGGAAATCCTGTGGCTGCGCGAAGTGATGCCTGCTGCAAGTGGCCAAGTGCTGCAGCCACCGCAACAGGAGAAACTGGCCTCATCGGATCCTGCGGCAGCGACCGGCAAGATGGCATAGAGAAAGGCCGGGATCGCTCCCGGCCTTCATATGCTTTGACGTCCCAACCGTTAGTTCTTCATCGCCACCGGTGCGACGAGCGAAGTAATGCGGCGGATGGCGACGCGGCGGTTTACCTCTTCCGGCTTGGTGGTTTTCACCTTCAGATAGCGCTCGCCATAGCCCTGTGTGCTCAAATTCTCCGGCGGCACGCCGAAGGCGTTGGACAGCGCGTTGGCGATCGATTCCGCGCGCTTGTCTGACAAGGTGAGGTTGGCGATATCGGTGCCGACTGCGTCGGTGTGGCCTTCGATCAGGAAGGTTTCCGCCGGGTTCTTTTCGAGAAGTTTCAGCATGGCGTTGGCGACGCTTTCGAGCTTCGCGATCTGGTCTTCCTTGATATCGGCCGTGCCGAAGCCAAAGGTGATCGTGTCCAGATCAATACGCCGGACCATGTCGCGCACGCGCGCCGAGCGCTTCACTTCATTGACCGAATAGGTGCGCTCGACACGCTCGACCGGCGGCTTTTCGAGGAAGTCATAATAGACCTCTTCCTCGTTGAAATCCTCCGGCTGATTGTCAAACACACTCACCGAGAGAATGTAATCACGGATCGGCACGTTGAGGCGCAGCGGCGGCAAGTCGAGACCCGGATCGCGGAAGATCACTTCCTCTTCGCGGTCATATTCCGGCGAATAGGCGAGGATCACCTCGCGGCCATCGGGCAGAATGCGGGCGCGCTGGATGATGTCGCCGTAGCGGTTGCGAATGGTCACCACCTGAACGCCGTTTTCACGCACGATGGTTTCGCGGGTGCGGCCACGCGGCAGCCGTTCGACGAACACTTCATCATCCTTCTGCGTCAGGCGTGGCGCGTCCGGCGATTCGATGATGAACACGTTGTCGACGTTGATGATCGTCCGGTTGTCGATAATCTTCACAACTTCAACATCGCGTGGAGCTTCCGGCACGGGCAGTACGGTCACCCGCTCTCCGGCCTCGCCGATGGCTGATTCGATGACAACAGGCTTGATTGCTTCTTGAGCAACCGCGTCCGTTGCCGGCGGCGGGGGCGGCGGTGTCGCAGGTTCCGCCACCACAGGCGCAGGCTGCTCACCTTCCACCGGCGCGACCGGCGTTTCCTTGGCGCTGTCGAGCACGGGTGCTGCATTTTCCGGCAACGGATCAGGCAGCTTTTCGGTCACCGGATCAACGACCGGTGCAACTGGCTCGGCGGGTGCGGCAGGGTCAACTGCTGGTGCCGCGGGGTCAACGGCAGGTGCAGCGGGGTCAACGGCCGGGGCTGCCGGGTCAGCTGGTGCAGCGGGGTCAACTGCCGGTGCAGCAGGGTCAACCGCAGGGGCTGCGGGCTCTGCCGGTGCAACCGGCTCGACCGGTGCAGCAGGATCAACTGCCGGTTCTGCCGGGGCAGGCTCAACAGGCGCAGGCTCAACGGCCGGGGCAGGCTCAACAGGCGCAGGCTCAACGGCCGGCGCAGGTTCGGCCTGTGCTGGCTCAACAGGCGCAGGTTCAACAGCAGGAGTCGGCTCGGCAGGTGCTGGCTCTGCGGCGTTCTTGGCCGCTTCAGCATCGGCGGCAGCCTTTGCGGCTGCCTCGTCAGCGACGGCCTTGGCAGCAGCGTCTGCTTCAGCAGCTTTCTGGGCGTCCGCAGCAGCGGCTTCGTCGGCGGCAGCCTTGGCAGCAGCGTCCGCTTCAGCAGCCTTCTGTGCTTCAGCAGCAGCGGCTTCGTCAGCGGCGGCTTTGGCAGCGGCCTCGGCTTCAGCGGCCTTCTGGGCTTCAGCAGCAGCGGCCTCGCCTGCGGCAGCTTTGGCAGCAGCATCGGCTTCGGCGGCTTTCTGCGCGTCAGCAGCGGCGGCCTCGTCAGCGGCAGCCTTGGCAGCGGCTTCAGCGTCCGCAGCAGCTTTTGCCTCTGCGTCCGCAGCAGCTTGGGCGGCGGCAGCGGCCTCTGCATCTGCAGCAGCCTTTGCATCAGCAGCACCTTGCGCTTCGGCATCCTTCATGGCTGCAACTGCGGCCTTTGCAGCATCAACCTCGGCCTGCGCCGCGCCTACATCGCCGCCGTCGCCTTTGGCCTGTTCAAGCCGCGACAGGGCGTCCTGCAACAGGGCCTGCGCGTCGGCGAGACTGGCCTGTGCGAAGAGTGCAGAGACTGCCGGCAGCGGGGCGGCGATGGACGGGGTCCACAGTGCCGCTCCTGCGGAGATCAGCGTCGCGGCAGTGCCGCTGGCGAGCAGGTTGATGAGCCGTTTGTTCATGGAATTAAGTCTCCGTTCCGTTTGGCGCATGTCAAAGGACATTTCGGCCATAGTGGTTGCCGTCAAATGCGGTCATATTTCGTCCCTGAGTGCAAAACACTGATGACCGCCTCTTGGTTCCACGGCTTTTTGTTGAATTGGTTTGAATGGCGCGTGAACACAGGGTTCATCTGCCGTTCACGCACCCCTTTACGGATAGGTCCACGCCCGCTATCGCACCATGATGATGGATCCGTTCTGGAAAACCAAATCGCTCGAGGAGATGAGCGCTGGCGAGTGGGAGTCGCTGTGCGACGGCTGCGGCAAGTGCTGTCTGTCCAAGCTTGAAGATGATGACACTGGCGAAATCCACTGGACCAGCGTCGGTTGCCGCCTGTTTGACGCGGGCAAATGCGCCTGCCGCAATTATCCCAAGCGCAATGAACTGGTTGCGGATTGCATTTTGCTGACACCTGAAAATGTGCGCACAATCTCCTGGCTGCCCAAGACCTGCGGCTACCGGCTGGTGGCCGAGGGCAAGGATCTTCACGATTGGCACCCGCTGATCAGCGGCGACCGCGACAGCGTCCACAGCGCAGGTGTGTCGATACGCGGCAAGGTGACCGCGTTTGAGGATGATCTGGCAAACACGGATGATTATCTGCTGCATTTGCTGAAGCGGGAACCATAGCGGCCGGTTTGGCGGGTTAAAGCCTGCCGTGAGAGACGTCTCACACAAAGTTCCTCGAAGGAAATCCATATGCGATCAACCGGTGTTAAGAAATCGCTTTGAAATCAAAGAAGAAAAAATTCCTATTGACATTGCCTTCTTTCTCAATCATCAAATTCGTGTTTTGTTCGATAGCGCGGAAAGGTGATGGATGGACTGGCCTCTGGTGATCAAGCGCAATTGTGATGCGCTCAAGCCGATTATTGCGGCTTTGTTTGCCATGGGCGGCCGGGCGTGGGGCGGGCCGGGGTCAAAGTTGCCGCGCAGCATTTATGCCGCCGTGATGTTTGTCCTGCGTCCCGCCGAATCTGCCTTACGGCGGCTTATCGTGATTGCCGCGCGCGGGCTTGTGCTGACGCCCCGTGCGCAGCGCCCGCTCCCTGCAGGTCTGCCCGCGTTTTCAGACCCTGCCGCCTTGCGCGTTCCCGCTTTTTCCCTCTTCGATCCGCTCAAGCATTTTTCGCCTGATGACTTTGATCAAAACGCCAGCACTGTGCAGCGCATCGGCTTTTTCAGCTTTTATGGCGAAGAGTTTGCCCATTCAGCTGCCGCCATTGCGTCGCCGCAGGAACCCGTTGATGCGGCGTCGCTGTTTCTGCGTTTGCACTCCCTCAAGCGCGCGCTCAGCGATCTGAATGGTCAGGCACGCCGCCTTGCACGCTGGCGGGCGCGGCGGGATTTGGCGCTCAAGCGCAAGGGTCCATTCCGGCCGATGCGCATGTCCGCTTGCCGCCCTGGCCTGCCGCCGGGTTACCGCAAAAATGAGGTGCACGCGGTCGATCATGTCTTGCGCGAATGCCATTATTTCGCGCGCGAGGCGATGAACGCGCCGGACACATCGTGATCATTGCGCAAATGGATGGCGAAATGCCGGAGGGCAGCAGCCTGACCGGTGTGTTGGCATGTCCCGAAGACGCTTTAGAGCGTCGGGCGTTTAAATGGGATCAACTTGGACGCCGGGTTTCCGTGTCCCGGCGAGGAGCGTGACGCGACGCGGTGCAGGCACCGCGAGCGGCGCGCGACGAAGGCCGGGGCGCGGAAAAACAAGTCCAAGTGATTCCATTTGAACGACCGACGCTCTAATCCAGCGAATAAAACAAATGCCCTGTCCACCAGGCGGAATCGCTGCTCAGGCGTATGAGGAAAAGGCCAATGCCAGCGGCAAGACCAATGCCAAAAATGACTCCGCCTGTGGCCCGTCGCGGGTCGTTGGCGTCGAAGCCCGCAGACCATTGCGAGCGCATCATGACCAGTGAAATCAACAGCAGCGCATCAATTATAAAGGTCAGTACTTGCGCGCTGCGCGACGGGTATTCATGCGCCGTGACAAGTGCGCGCCAGAGAAAATTCAGGATCAACAGTGCAGCGACGACCCGGAATATCGTCCAGTTCTTTGCGGCGTCCGGTTTGCTCTCAGCCATGCGAAGCCCTCACGCTTGGATGGCAAGAGTGTATGGCAGTATTCTTGAGGGGTCAATTTGCCCGTTTGGCCGGTTGAGGCCGGCAGGCTTTGTTGTTTTCGGCCTTGTCCATGCATCTGATTTCGTTCATGTTCCGGTCGAGTGGGCGCTCGACAGAGAGACAATCATGACGTTTGCAAAATTGCTTTTTTGCCTGCTTGCCACGGCATTTGCGCTTCTCGCGCCAGCATCAGCCGCCGAAAAATCCATCATCGTTTTTGATGCCTCAGGCTCCATGTGGGCGCAGATTGATGGCAAAACCCGCATCGAGATTGCCCGCGAGACGATTGCCAATGTGCTCGGCACCTATCCTGCGGACCGCGAGCTTGGGCTGATGGCGTATGGTCATCGCGAAAAAGGGACATGCACGGATATTGAATTGATTGTCCCGCCAGCTGCCGGAACAAGCGCGGCGATTTCCGAAGCGGTTGCCAAGATCACGCCAAAGGGCAAGACTCCCCTGTCCGCAGCGGTCAAGATGGCCGCGGAGGAACTGAAATTCACGGAAGAAAAAGCGACCGTCATTCTCGTCACTGACGGGCTTGAAACCTGCAATGCTGATCCCTGTGCGCTTGGCAATGAACTGGAAAAAGCGGGTGTTGATTTAACCGTGCATGTGGTCGGTTTCGGCCTCACCGAAGAAGAAGGCAAAAAGGTCGCGTGTCTGGCTGAAAACACCGGCGGCAGATATATCCAGGCCTCGGATGCCGGATCGCTGACTGATGCCTTGAACTCCACTGTCGTTGCCGCGCCGGAACCCGAACCGGTGCCCGCGCCAGCGCCAGCGCCCGAGCCCGCCAAGGTCGAGATCAACATCAAGCCGTCTGCGGTTCTGGCCGAGGGCGGCGAGTCCATTGCCAAAGATTATGGAATGGTCTGGGAATTCTACGCCATCGCCGCCGACGGTTCGCGCGGGGATCGCCTCTCAACGGAAAACAATGACTACAAGGGCATGATGCCTGCCGGTGACTACATCCTCGTCGGCCGCGCCGACAAGGCGGAGGCTGAGCAGAAGATCACGCTGACCGAAGACAGTCTTTTGGAACCAGTGCTTGTACTGAATGCTGGTGTGGTTAAAATCACGCCTTTTGCCAGCGAAGGCGCGGAGCCGGATGGTTCGGCGGCGGTTGAATACACGTTCAAGGGCGACAGCACGACCAATTACGGGCCGAACCAGCTCATCCTTCCGGCGGGCGACATTTCCGTTCGCGTCAAGTTGGGCGAAGCGGAAATCACCGAGGCTTTTGTCCTGAAGGCCGGAGAAAAGGTGACGAAAGACATCATCGTCGGCACCGGCCATGTGGTGGCCAACGCCTATTATGTCGAAGGCGAGAAGATCGATTCGCCGGGCATGGCGATTGAAATTTATGCCGCCAAAGTGAAGCTCGATGGCACGCGTGACAAGGTCGCCTATCATTTTGGTGCGGATGCAAAGTTCGATCTTCCGCCCGGAGACTATGTGCTTTTTGGCAAATTGAGCGGGGCTCAGGCGGAATCGCCGTTCAGCGTCAAGGTCGGCGAGCGCGTTGAGCCAAAGGTCATCCTCAATGCGGGCGTTCTCAAGGCCGCGCTCCCCGGCAACGATGCCTGGCGGGTAATGTCGGCCAAGGAAAGCCTGAACGGCGACCGCGAAAGCTTTGACTATGGCTTTGGCGAAGAGTTCCAGACGACACTTAATGCGGGCGACTATGTGATTGAATCTGAAAAGAAATCGACCGGCGAAAAGAAGCTGACACCGGTGACGATCAAGGCGGGTGAGCGGACGGAAATGACGGTCGACTGATCGTCACCAGAACTTCGCAAAACCTCTGCAAAGGTGGCGGAACATGATTGCTACGTCACCGGCCTTTTCTGAACTTACCCGCACGTTTGGCAAGATCGGCCTCTTGTCTTTTGGCGGACCTGCCGGGCAGATCGCGCTGATGCACCGCATTCTGGTGGATGAGAAGAAGTGGATGGAGGAGCGGCAGTTTCTCAATGCATTGAACTTCTGCATGCTTTTGCCCGGCCCGGAGGCGATGCAGCTGGCGGCTTATTCCGGTTGGCTGATGCATGGGGTGCGCGGCGGCTTGATTGCCGGATTGCTGTTCATTGTGCCCGGCGCGCTGGTGCTGCTAGCGCTCTCTGCTGCCTACGTGTTTCTGGGCGATCAGTCGTGGATGGCCGGGCTGTTGTTCGGGCTCAAAGCGGCAGTGTTGGCTCTTGTGCTGGAAGCATTGCTGCGGGTGTCGAAGCGTGCGCTGAAAGACAGATTTGCCTATGTTCTGGCTGCGCTGGCCTTCGTGGCCATCGCGTTCCTCAAACTGCCGTTCCCGCTGGTGATCCTCGCCGCGGCGCTTGCCGGTGCGGCGCGGCATTTCTTTGCGGGCAAGCTTGGCGTTGATGTGCATGCTGATGAGATCCGTCCTGCCGGACAACAGGTTCGTCATGCTGCCAATCTCGGCAACACGCTGATCTGGCTGGCCATCTGGCTCCTGCCGCTGACGGCAATTGTCTGGTCAGACCCTGCAGGCGGATTTTTCAGAGACGCTGCGCTGTTCTTCTCCAAGGCGGCGATTGTCACGTTTGGCGGCGCCTATGCCGTGCTCGTTTATGCCGGACAGCAGGCGGTCGAGGTCTATGGCTGGCTGAAACCGGGCGAGATGGTGACCGGGCTTGGCCTTGCCGAGACAACGCCGGGGCCGCTTATTCTGGTGCTGGTGTTCATAGCTTTCGTCGGCGGCTCGCGCGTGGCAGGCATGGACCCGTTCACGGGCGGAATGCTCGGCGGATTGACGGCGCTTTGGTTCACCTTCGTGCCATGTTTCCTGTGGGTGTTTGCAGGCGCGCCATATATCGAAGCAGCAGGCAGGGTGAAATGGCTGTCCGCAGCGCTCTCCGCAGTCACAGCTGCGGTCGTCGGCGTCATTGCCAATCTGGCGCTGTGGTTCGGGTTGCATGTATTGTTCGGCGACTTCACTGAAAAAGCATTCGGGCCGGTTCATCTGCCGCAAATCGTGTTCAGCCAGTTCGACATCTGGTCAGCCCTGATCGCGCTGGCATCCGGCATCGCGCTCTTGCGTTTCCAAGCCAATTTGCTGTGGGTCATCGGCGGCGCGGCAGTGGCGGGGATGGTCGTCAGATTGGCTGGATTGGCATGAACCTAGTCAAACAGGCTGGAAACGGACTCTTCCGAAGACGTGCGCGATATCGCCTCGCCGATCAGTTCGGCAATCGGCAGGATGCGGATATTGTGGGCGGATTCGACCGCTTGGGTCGGCTGGATGGAATCGGTGATGACCAATTCCTTCAGCTTGGAAGCGCCGATCCTTGCCACTGCGCCGCCGGACAGGACACCGTGCGTGATGTAGGCCGTGACAGAAGTCGCGCCGGTCTTGAGCAGCGCTTCGGCGGCGTTGCACAGTGTGCCGCCAGAATCGACGATGTCGTCGATCAACAGACAATCCTTGCCGCGCACATCGCCGATCACGTTCATCACTTCGGATTCGCCCGCGCGCTCGCGGCGCTTGTCGACGATCGCGAGTTGTGCATCGAGCCGCTTGCCAAGCGAGCGGGCGCGTACCACGCCGCCAACGTCCGGCGAGACGACCATGACGTTGGAGACATCATACTTGGCTTTGATGTCGCGGGCCATCGCCGGAACCGAATAGAGATTGTCGGTCGGGATGTCGAAGAAGCCCTGTATTTGACCGGCATGCAGGTCAAGCGTCAACACGCGGTTGGCACCTGCCTCGGTGATGAGGTTCGCAACCAGCTTTGCCGATATCGGCGTTCGCGGACCGGGTTTGCGGTCTTGTCGGGCATAACCAAAATAAGGAAGAACAGCCGTGATGCGACGGGCGGACGAGCGGCGCATTGCGTCGATCATGATGAGCAATTCCATCAAATGATCGTTTGCCGGATAGGAGGTCGACTGCAGAAGGAACACATCTTCGCCGCGGACATTTTCCTGGATTTCGACGAAGATTTCCTGATCGGCAAAGCGGCGGACACTCGCCTTTCCCAAAGGAATGTTGAGGTATTTCGCAACTGCCTCCGCCAGTACCCTGTTCGAATTGCCTGCGAAAATCTTCATGCGCTTGGGTTCCCGGCGGGCGGTTCAATCCATAGACCGCGCCTGTAGCCGCCGCGGCGCAAAGATTCAAGCAAGAGTCAAAGCAGATGGTGAATAATCACATCAAAGTTTTAGGTGCGCTTGCTCTAAGCCTTGCCGACCCGCTGCCAAGCCGCAAACTCTGTCATTGTCTTGTCGGCTATTGCCTCCAGCGCAGTCGCGGGAATCGCTGCCCAAGGGTCGGTGGCATTGCTGCCCGACACCGTTTCCTGTCCCTGAATCCTGTGCAGCCTGTTGCCGGCCGGATCAAGAATATCGAACACATAGACAACTGTGCTGTTCGAGCCTTCGCCAAGAACGCTGAAATAGCCCTTCAGCACAAGTGTTGCAGTCTGGTCTGTTGATGCGACGATCTCGATATTTTGCGTCTTCGCGCGGGTCGATATCCGGCGAGAAAGCGACGTCACCTTGTCTACCGGGGCGCCAATGAT
>JANPEK010000245.1:0-2549 GCA_031422915.1 Phyllobacteriaceae bacterium
GCCCGCCTGATCCTGCAATTCGCAGTCGCCATTGGTCGAGCATGTCAGGCAATCGAGCGGATGGTCGGAGATGTAAAGCTCCATCACCCCGCGCCGCAGCTTCTCCAGCCGCGCCGTCTCGGTATGCACCACCATGCCCGCGCGCACCGGCGTGGTGCAAGACGACGGCGTGCCCTTCACGCCATCAATCTCGACAAGACACAGACGGCACGACCCGAACGGCTCAATGCTGTCAGTCGCGCAGAGCCTCGGAATTTCCCGGTCAATCTGTGCCGCAGCCCGCATGATCGACGTGCCCTCAGGCACCGTAACCAGCGCACCGTCAATCTCCAGCGTCACCATGGTTGCAGAAACCCGGATCGGCGTGCCGTAATCGATATCGTGATGGAGGCCCATGTGCGTGTTCCTTCAAGCCGCAGCGCGGAATTGTGAATAATTGGAGAGGTCAGCGCTGCCCCTCATCCGGCCATCCTCAAATCACGCGGGGCACGGTCGAAATCTTCAGAAAAATGCTTGAGCGCCGACATCACCGGCATCGGCGTCAGCCCACCCATCGCGCACAGCGAACCGTCTGTCATAACCTGGCAAAGGTCCTCGACCAGCGCCACATTCTGCGCCACATCCACACCGGCCAATATCTTGTCCATAGTCTCAAGCCCGCGCACCGCGCCGACACGGCAAGGCGTGCACTTGCCGCAAGATTCAATGGCGCAGAAGTCAAAGGCAAACCGCGCCATTTTCGCCATATCAACAGTGTCGTCAAACACGACAATGCCGCCATGCCCGACCATGGCGCCAGCACCTGTCAGCGTCTCATAATCCATCGGCAAGTCTAACATGTTTTCACTGACATAGGCACCCAAAGGCCCGCCGATCTGCGCGGCGCGGAATGGCCGCCCTGTCATCGTGCCGCCACCGAAATCCTCGATCAGCTCGCGGATGGTTACGCCAAACGCCTTCTCGACCAGACCGCCCCGCTTGACATTCCCCGCCAGCTGGAACGCCAGCGTGCCGCGCGACCGGCCCATGCCGAAGTCCTTGTAAGCCGCAGCGCCTCTGTCCAATATCAGCGGCACAGACGCCAGTGTCAGCACATTGTTGACCGCCGTCGGCTGGCCGAACAGGCCTTTGAGCGCGGGGATCGGCGGCTTTGCCCGCACAATGCCGCGCTTGCCCTCAAGGCTCTCCAGCATCGAGGATTCCTCGCCGCAGATATAGGCCCCGGCCCCGCGCCGCACATGCAGATTGAACGCCTTGCCCGAGCCGCCAACCGATGCGCCGAGCCAGCCATTCTCAAGCATCACAGCGCAAGCCGACTTCATCGCCGCAATCGCATCCGGATATTCCGAACGGATATAGACATAGCCTTCTGTAGCCCCGGTCGCGATACCCGCAATGATCATGCCTTCAATCAGCATGAACGGGTCGCCTTCCATCACCATCCGGTCAGCGAACGTGCCAGAGTCGCCCTCATCGGCGTTGCAAGCGACGTATTTCTGCGCGCCCGGCGCTTCCAGCACCGTCTTCCACTTGATCCCCGCAGGAAACCCCGCCCCGCCGCGCCCTCGAAGGCCGCTATCCAGCACCTCCTGCACAATCGCAGCCTGCGCTTGTCCCAGCGCTTTCCTCAGCCCGGCCAAACCGCCATTGGCTTCATAGGCAACCAGGTCCAGCGGATCAGCCAACCCCGCACGGGCAAATGTCAGCCGCTCCTGCTTCTTCAGATAAGGAATTTCATCCGTCAGCCCATGCGCCAGCCGATGCACGCCGCCAGAAAGAAAACCGGCATCAAACAGCCCCTCAACATCCGCCGCCTCAACCGGCCCATAGGCGACCCGCCCAGACACTGTCTCAACCTCAACCAGAGGCTCCAGATAAAGCGCCCCGCGCGACCCGTTGCGCTTGACCGTCACATCAAGCCCACGCGCCCGCGCAATCAGCTCAATGCCAACCGCAATCTCGTCCGCCCCAGCCGAAACCGCCGCACTGTCTTTGGGAACCCAGACAATCACACTCATTGTGCGGCCTCCATCACAAGCCGCTCAAGCTTGGCGCCGTCCAGACGCGCCGCCAGCTTCCCATTGATCATCGCCGCAGGAGCCATCGCACAATTGCCAAGACAATAGGTCGCTTCAACCGTGATTGACCCATCATCCGAAGTATCGCCCAGCTTCAACCCTCGCTTGGCCAAAAACCCGTCAATCAGCGCCATCGCCCCCATCGACTGGCAAGCCTCAGCCCGGCAAATCTTGACAGTCACAGTCCCGGCCTTCGTCGTCCGAAAATCATGATAGAAGCTCATAACCCCATGCACATCCGCCCGCGACAGGTTCAGCGCCTTGGCAATCACCGGCAGGTCGGATTGCGGCACAAAGCCCTTGTGCTCCTGAATGTCATGCAGAATTTCGAGCAGCGCATCCGGCCTGTTGCCATAAGCCGCACAGGTGGAATGGGCGAGATTGAGATCAATCGGGGTATTCATGCATCCTCCGGCACGCGTCCATCTGAAAAGGCTCTAGACTGCGATAAAACACCAATCAAATCGGTAG
>JANPEK010000246.1:0-7444 GCA_031422915.1 Phyllobacteriaceae bacterium
ACCCGGTCGGCATTTGCCCCTACAGGACAGCCAAGCGTGACCTTTCGCTCCTTGGTCTTCTTGTAGCGGTCGAACCGGTATCCGCCGAGCAGATAGCCGAGCATCGCAAGTTCCGGCTCAGCTGGCGGATTGGCGAAATACCAGTTGCCTTCAGGCAGACCAGTCGCGAGTTTGCCGAACATCAGCCGCTCATCCGGGCTATCGCCGCCGGTGCCGAATACCGCGCCGGCGATTTGCCCGTTTTCGTCTGGAACCAAAATCAGCGAGCCAGGCTTTCCATCAAAATCGCATGACTTCAGCCACTTTGTGGCAGTGACGGAAATACCATTCGGCAGAAGATTACCCGGTGTTGCAAGCCAAACCGGCCGGGCGTCCGGCACGCGCAAACGGGTCAAGTGTGCTGCCATTTCAAAACCTTTCGAGCGACCGCCACCACAGCCGTGCTTAACCTTTCATTAGGGTTAACAGAATATTTCTAAAGGCGAAACGCGCGATGCCAAAGCGATTTGCAACGGCGCAATACCAAGGCGGAGATACAGGGACATGGCATTGAAGCGGCATTCATCTGGTTTGCGCAATTCTGCGGGGCTTGTGCTGATTTCGCTCACTTTGGCCGTCAGCGGCTGCGCCAACGGCAAATTGACGACTGGCTCCATTTCACGTGCATCGTCGTCCAAGTCGCTTGACAGCATGAACACGTCGCAGCTTGCCAGCTCCCGCGCTGCCATCGGCCGTGCTTATGAAAAGAACCCGAAAGACAAGGAAGCCGGCGTCGCTTATGCCAATGTTCTGCGGATGACCGGGCAGAATGAGCAAGCACTGGCCGTGATGCGCCAGACAGCAATCTATTTCCCAAATGACCGCGATGTTTTGTCCGCCTACGGCAAGTCGCTTGCCAGTGTCGGACAGTTTGAAGCTGCACTTGATGCGATTCAGCGTGCGCAGCGGCCGGAGTATCCGGACTGGAAACTTCTGTCTGCCGAGGGCGCAATTCTCGACCAGCTCGGACGCCCGGAAGAGGCGCGCGACCGCTATCGCAAGGCGCTCGATCTTCAGCCAAATGAAGCGTCAATTCAATCCAATCTTGGCATGTCTTACCTGCTGCAAGGCGATCTGCGCACTGCGGAAACCTATCTGTCAGCAGCGACGAAGAGCCCGGGTTCGGACTCGACGGTTCGACAAAACCTGGCATTGGTCATCGGCTTGCAGGGCCGCTTTGACGAGGCAAAGCGTGTGGCCCGCCAGGAGCTTGCACCGGAACAGGCGGAGGCCAATGTGGCTTACCTGCGCCGCATGCTGGCGCAGCAGGATTCTCTGGGTCAGCTCAAGCAGGAAGACGCTGCCAAATCCAACGGATAGCCACGGAAGTCGTCTATTGAAGGAATGAGAAAAGGCACCTGATTGGTGCCTTTTCTTTTGTCAGGTATTTGGAGAATTTATGGCCGCTGTCACGACCACCTTGATGTTGCAGATCAATTAGCAGAGATGCCATCCGACTGTTTGGGCTTGTCGCCGAAGATGCCGCCATTGGCCGATATCGAAATGCCGGCCGGGCCGAGGATGACGATGAACAGCACGGGCAGAAAGAACAGAATCATCGGAACGGTCAGTTTCGGAGGCAGTGCGGCCGCTTTCTTCTCCGCCTCGTTCAGGCGCATTTCACGGCTTTCCTGAGACAAGACGCGTAAGGCGGTGGCAACTGGCGTGCCGTATCGTTCGGCCTGAATAAGGGCCTGTGAAACGGATTTCACTGAATCCAATCCCGTGCGGTTGGCGAGGTTCTCGTAAGCCTGACGGCGTTCCGGCAGGAATGAGAGTTCGGCGGTCGTCAGCACCAGTTCTTCCGCAAGCTCGACAGATTGCGAGCCGATTTCATCCGAAACCTTGCGGAAGGCGCCTTCTGTGGCGATGCCGGATTCGACGCAGATCAGCATGAGATCAAGTGCATCAGGCCAGGCGCGCTGGATGGACTGGCGGCGCTTGGAAACGCGGTTCGAGATGTAGACATTCGGCGCGTAAAAGCCGGCATAGGCGATACAGACACAGATGAACCATTTCATCATCGTCGATTGTTCGGCAAAGCCGCCAAGGACGAACACGTAAATCACCGCGCCAAGGAAGGCGATGAAGGGCAGCACAAAGCGCAGAAACAGGAACATGATCAACGGGTTCTGGCCGCGAAAGCCTGCCATCCGCAGACGGTTGACGGTGTTTTCGTCGGCGAGCGCCTTCTTCAGATCAAGGCCTTCAACGATGGCCAGAACGCCGGCTTTCTGGTTGGCTTCCTTGAGACTGGCACCCTGCCCCTTGCGGCGGCGGTCGGCGTCATTGGCAAGCTTTGCACGCTCGCGCGCTTTAATCGCATCGCGCTCCAAAGCCACGCTTTTCATCCGGCTCTGCAATTCCCCGCCGCTCAAATAGGGCATGAGAACGGTGAAGATCGTGGCAAACACGGCAAGTCCGGTCAATGCGACGAACAGAAATTGCGGGTCTTTGATGCTGTCCATGAAGGAGTTCATTTGTCTTCTCCTTACATATCGAAGTTGATCATCTTCTTCATGACCATGACGCCGATGCTCATCCATGCAAGGCCGATGCCGATAAGCATGTGGCCGGTGTCGGTTGTGAAGAGCAGCATCATGTAGTCAGGAGAAGACAGGTAAACGAGCAGGGTAACAATAAACGGCAGCGCACCAATGATTGCGGCAGAGGCCTTGGCTTCCATGGAAAGCGCAGCGACTTTTGCCTTCATCTTCTTGCGGTCACGCAAAACGCGGGAAAGGTTTCCCAGAGCTTCCGACAAATTGCCGCCAGCGGCAGACTGGATTTGAATGACGATCCCGAAAAAGTTGGCCTCCGGACAAGGCATTGTTTCGTAAAGTTTGCCTGCGGCTTCCGGAATGGACAGACCGATTTTCTGCTGGTCAAGTATGCGCTGGAATTCGGACTTGACCGGCTCCTTGGCTTCATTGGCAATCAGGCGAAGCCCGTCATTGAGCGGAAGGCCGGACTTTACCGCGCGGACAATGATGTCGATGGAGTTTGGAAACTCTTCGAGAAACTTCTTCATGCGCCGCTTGCGGCAGAAAGAAACGTACCACCTTGGCAGGCCAATGCCAAAAACGAGCGCGGCTCCGGGAAGGCCAAGCAAGGGTCCGCCCGCGAAGAAATAAACAATTGTCGCAACCACGGCGAGGACGGCAGAAATAGTGTAGAACTTGTTCATGTTGCCGACCATGCCTGCCTGCTGCATTTGAATGCGCAATGGCGGCCGCTGGATCATTTTCTCGCGGTTTTTCTGCCGGTCCTCGAGATCCTTGATGTTGTCCTGAACAGCCTTGCGGCGCTTGTTCGCGTCCGTCGTCTTGTCTTTGGCGGTGCGGGCCAGGGTCCTGTCTGTTTCAGATGCTTGAACGGTCTTCAGGCGTTTGCCAGTCCGGTTCTCTTCCTCGATTTTCTGAAAGAGTAAGGCGTAGACCAGTGCGGCCCCGCTGAATCCTGCGAGTGCAATGAAAGCCAGAGTATTTGTGTCCAAGCCAAACATGTACTGTTACCCGTAATGCCCTAGTTGCGGATTTGCTCCATGGCATCCAATGCGTTTGCGAGACGGTTTTCCTCGTTGAAATACCGTGCGCGGTCCCAGAAGGCCGGACGACCTACACCGGTCGAAACATGCTTGCCAATGATCTTGCCGTTCGCGTCTTCGCCTCGCATGTCATAGAGCATCAAGTCTTGCGTAATGATTACGTCGCCTTCCATGCCGATCACTTCCGTGATGTGCGTGATGCGGCGTGAACCATCGCGAAGGCGCATGGCCTGGATGATGATGTCTACCGAGCCGACGATGATTTCACGCACGGTCTTTTGCGGCAATGTGAAGCCGCCCATGGCGATCATTGATTCGATACGATTGAGGCACTCACGCGGAGAGTTGGAGTGGATCGTGCCCATTGAACCGTCATGGCCGGTGTTCATGGCCTGAAGCAAATCGAACACTTCAGGGCCACGGACTTCGCCGACGATGATGCGTTCGGGACGCATGCGCAGGCAGTTCTTGACAAGGTCAGTCATGGTGATCTGACCTTCGCCTTCAAGGTTCGGTGGACGGGTTTCAAGGCGCACCACATGCGGCTGCTGCAGCTGAAGTTCGGCCGAGTCTTCGCACGTGATGATGCGCTCATCGCGGTCGATATAGTTGGTCAGACAGTTCAGCAGCGTCGTCTTGCCGGAGCCGGTGCCGCCAGAGATGACAACATTGCAGCGCACCCGGCCAATGATCTGGAGGACAGTCGCGCCTTCCGGCGAGATTGCTCCAAACTTGACCAGCTGGTCGAGCGTGAGTTTGTCCTTCTTGAACTTGCGAATGGTCAGTGCCGCGCCGTCGATGGCGAGCGGCGGCGCGATGACGTTGACGCGCGAGCCGTCTGGAAGTCGGGCGTCGCAGATCGGGCTTGATTCATCGACGCGCCGGCCAACCTGGCTCACAATTCGCTGGCAGATATTGAGGAGCTGCTGGTTGTCGCGGAACCTGATGTTGGTTTCCTGCACTTTGCCGGCAACTTCGATGTAGGTCATCTTCGCGCCGTTGACCATGATGTCGGCAATGTCATCGCGCGCCAGCAGTGGTTCAAGCGGACCGTAACCGAGCACATCATTACAGATGTCTTCGAGCAGCTCTTCCTGCTCGGCAATCGACATGGCAAAGTTCTTGATCGCAATGATGTCGTTGACGATATCGCGGATTTCTTCGCGTGCCGTGTCGGCGTCGAGTTTGGCAAGCTGGGACAGATCTATGGTGTCGATCAGCGCAGAGAAAACTTGCGACTTGGTGTCGTAGTAATTGTCGCCTTTTTCACGCGCCTGCCGGGGCGTTTGGGAACTGCCGACCGCGACGGCTGGCATTGCGGCCTTTGCAGAAGTTTGCGGCGGTGCGGGTTCAGCCGCAGCCGGTGCGATCCCGGCGGATACGGTTGCGGGTGCCGGGCGGTTTTCCACCCCAGCCCTGTTGCCGCCATCACTGCCTCTTTTGCCAAACATGTCGTCACCCGGTACTTTTTATGTTCACTTTGAAGTCACGTCTTCAGTCTCACGTCTTCTTTGAGATCACGCCTTCTTGGAGCGGAGCTTTGCAATAATCGACTGAAGACCTGCCTTTTTCTTCGGCTTGACTTCGGTGCGCCCTGTCACAACATGGGCGATTTCGTTGATCATTTTGACGATGGCGTGGTTTGCATCCGACTCAGAAAGCATGCGCCCATTGTTCGCTGCACCACCAAACAGTTGCGGGTCGAACGGAATGATTGCCACCGGCTCGATGCCGAGTGGATCGCAGAAATCGGCTGGCGAAATCTCGGGGCGCTTTGGAATGCCGACCTGATTGAGAATGAGGCGCGGCGAAAAGTCATTGGGCCGCAGTTTGCGAACCAGATCGATGATGTTCTTTGTATTGCGCAGGTTGGCGAGTTCAGGCGTTGCGACAATCACAATCTCGTCGGCGCGAGACAGCGTTGTGCGCATCCAGCCATTCCAGCCGTGCGGCATGTCGAGCACCACAGTCGGGGCGCTACGCTGGGCGATTTCGATGATTTGCGTGAAAGCATCAGCGTCGAAATCGTAGGTGCGATCCAGCGTTGATGGCGCTGCCAGAAGCGACAGGCGCTCCGAGCATTGCGCGAGAAGCCGGTCTAGATACACTTCGTCGATACGCTCCGGCGAAAACACCGCTTCAGCCATGCCTTGCGCTGGATCTTGATCAAAGTTGATGTTGGCGGTGCCGAATGGCAAATCCATGTCGGCGATAACGACTTCGTTCTTGAACAGGTTGGAAATCGTCCAAGCCAGATTGTGTGCAATCGTTGAAGACCCGACGCCGCCTTTGGCACCGAGCACGGCGATTGATCTGCCAATCGGAGCCGCATCCGGCGTCACGAAGATGCCCGAGATGACAGCGATCACATCGGCCAATGAGACCGGGGCGACCATGTATTCAGAGATGCCGGCGCGGATCAGGTCGCGATAGAGCTGCACGTCATTGTAATGGCCGACAACGACCACTTTGGTCGTTGGATCGCATACCTCTGCCAATCCGGACAGATCTGCCATCATTGACTTTGGTTCGGCAGAGGTTTCGACAATGATCAAATTCGGGGTCGGATTGGAGTGATAATATTCGACCGCGCTGATGACGCCGCCGCGCTCGACGCGCATGTGGGCCCTCGCAAGACGACGGTCCGCCATCACGCGTTCCATCGGCTTGGCAACGGAATCGGTCTCGCAGAATGCCTGTATTGATATCCGTGGTACCGGGCGAAGTTCCTGCATGGCGGCAATTTCATGCTCGCTTGCAGGATCAAATTCCGGGTCGTGGTCCAAGGCCAGATTGTTCATGTTGTTTACCCTCATACCACCGGTCAATAGTCTACTTCGCTCGCGCCCGGCGTAACCGGCTTTTGATAGGTCTTGATCACTTCGCCGCGCTTTATCGCGTCAACCTGCGACATCGCTCTCGGGCCCAGCAAGTCGGCTGGATTGGCGATCATTGCTGCCAGATTGTTTTGATAGGAGCAGCCAAAATCGGCGTAATGCTTGTTCTCGGTGTCCTTCGTCAGATCATCGGGCCACTTGCCGCACTGGCCGGTGGATGCTGCGAGCGCCCGGTAGGCGATGCGCACCGGATTGGCACCGTCTGATCCCGGCGCGTAAGCCATGGTGATGATGTAGCCAGAAGGAACGCCGCCCTTGCGCAGTGCGCTGACGATGTCGCCGTGGACGCGTTTGGCAGCCGCAGCATTGGTACCACCTTGCGGCAGCATGATCTGGACAGGACCGGAGCCGTTGGAAATATATTGGGCGACAAATCCCTGAATGACGGATTTCTGTGCCAGCGAAATACCCTTGTCGCTTGCCCCTACCAGCACGTCGAGATGCTCATCCTGCTCGGCAAGCGAGATCGGGTGATTGGTGCGGTAATCGTCCGGAATGGAACCGACTTCGATATGGTGCCGCTTCTGAAAATAGCCGCAGCCTGGCAAAAACAACATCGCCGATGCGAGGATCGCGAGGCCGACAACGTTTGACTTCGAGCCGGAGGCAACAGCGGGCGCGTTGCCCTGGGCGCTGGACTGATTCATCTTTACGCGAGACATCTGGTCTTCTCCGGTCACTTGTAAATGAAGCCGACGACGCCGTGGTAGCGGCCGTTCGGAAGTTTGGTCTGAGTGGTGCCATAGACGCGGTTGACGCGGCCAAGCAGATAACCTGCCCCGTCAGAGGCGGCGTTGAAATTGTCATCCGGCTTGGCAAGCTTGTTGCGGGCAACCGGACGCACGAGATAAGGCGTGACAATGATGACGAGCTCGGTCTCGTTGCGGACAAAGTCGCGACTGCGGAACAGCGATCCGAGGATCGGAATGTTCTTTGCGCCGGGGTAACCGTTGATCACCTG
>JANPEK010000247.1:0-18055 GCA_031422915.1 Phyllobacteriaceae bacterium
GGACCGAACTGAAAGCGACGCTTGCGTTGGCTTGGCCGATGGTGCTGACCAATCTGGCGCAAACCGCCATGGGCGCGACCGATGTGCTGATGCTTGGCTGGCTCGGACCGGATGAGCTGGCCGCCGGTGCCATTGGCACAAACATCTATTTCTTGCTGTTTTTCATCGGCTTTGGCCTGATGCTCGCCATCGCGCCGGTTCTGGCCGAGGAAATCGGCGCGTTCAAGCATGAGGTCCGCCGCGTCCGCCAGACGGTGCGCCACGGATTGTGGCTGGCCGTCCTCGTGCCGCTGCCGATCTGGATCGTGCTGTGGAATGGCGAAGCCGTGCTGCTGTGGACAGGGCAGGAGCCCGGCACGTCGGCGTTGGCCGGCATCTACCTGCATACGCTGCAATGGGCGCTGATGCCGTTTTACGGCTATGTTGTCCTGCGAAATTTCGTGTCCGTCAAAGGGCGCCCGATGTCCGCCATGATCATCACCATCTGCGGCGTTGCCTTCAATGCGCTGGCCAACTGGGTGTTGATCTTCGGTCATTTCGGCTTTCCCGCCATGGGCATTCAAGGCTCCGGCCTTGCCACCGCCCTGACCTCATTGATGATGTTCCTCGCCATGGCAGGCGTGGTCACGCTCGACCGGCAGTTTCGCCGCTATCACCTGTTCGGACGCATCTGGCGCATAGACCCGGCGCAGTTCTGGCGGCTTTTGAAGCTCGGCGCGTCCATCGGCATGTTGCTCTTGTTTGAAACGGCGCTGTTCTCGGTCTCGGGCCTCGTCATGGGCAACATCGGCCGCGATTCGGTCGCTGCCTACACCATCGCGCTGCAACTCGCCTCCATCACCTTCATGATCCCGCTCGGATTGAGCCAGGCTGCCACGGTTCGCGTCGGCCTGTTCTACGGCGCTGGCGAACCGGATGGCATCCGCCGCGCCGGCTGGACCAGCTTCTGTCTCGGCACCAGCTTCATGGCCTGCACCGCGCTCATCATGCTGGCAATGCCGGACACGCTGGTTGGCCTGTTCCTCGACCGCAACGACGCGAAAGCCGCACCGGTCTATGCGCATGCGGTTGGCTTTCTCTCATTTGCGGCCCTGTTCCAGATCGTTGATGGCGCGCAATCGGTCGCCGGCGGCATGCTGCGCGGCCTGCAGGACACGCGCATCCCGCTCATTTTGGGCGGCATCGGCTATTGGGGCATAGGCATGCCCTTCGGCCTGTGGCTGGCGTTCGAACAGGGCATGCAAGGCAAGGGTATCTGGCTCGGCCTCGCGTCAGGCCTGGCGTTTGTCGCGGTGACGCTTCTGTGGCGCTGGGTCAAGGTGACCGGGCGGCGAGATGTCGCCGCCGCACCGATTGGCTGACTCAAATCCGCGAAATGCAAACCTTGGTGTGACCAGCGCCAATGAAGCCGAGCTTCTTGGCGGCGCCCTTGGACAGGTCGATCACCCGGCCTTTGATGAACGGGCCGCGGTCGTTGATGCGCACCACGAGAGACCTGCCGGTCTTGGAATTGGTGACCTTGACCTTCGAGCCGAGCGGCAGCGTCTTGTGCGCGGCGGTCATGGCTGACGGGTTCATCATTTCGCCGGAAGCGGTGCGTGAATGCAGCGCATACCATGAAGCGCCGCCACATTCCGCAAAGGCATTGCCGGTGAGCATAAGGACGGTCGCCATCATTGCGGCGGAAATTGTGAGCTGTCTTTTCAAAACGCTGTTCCTGTTAATCTTCAGTCGGGCTTGAAGCCGGACAAATGCGGCGACAAAGCGGCACAAAGATCACAAGATGTTTCCGAATCTTAAAAGGTCGGCGGTGTGTTGATCCATAATAGAACAGTTTCACCAGAAAAACTGTTCTTCCAGGAATGATGCACTGAGCTTTTGAAATAGAGCGAGTCGCCCGCGTTCAATTGGTGAAAATCCTCGGAGCCGAGCACAATTTCCAATTGACCTGAAAGAACATGAATGAACTCTTCGCCCTCATGCTTGTAAGACCCTTCCGATGACGCATCCGGCGCCAGCACAAAGCGGTGGCAGTCCATCTGGTTGCGCCCTTCGGCCAGCAATTGCACCGTCACACCGGGCATGGTTTGCGGCCAGCTCGTCCACTCGCCAGACCTGACCAGCCGCCGTGCGCCGGTCTCGTTTGTGCCGGACAGCGCCGAAACAGACGTGCCCAGCGCCGAAGCCAGATCATGCATCACCTTGACGGACAGACCCTGACTGGTGCGCTCGAATGTGGAGAGTGCCGAAACGGCGACCCCGGCTTTCGCAGCCACATCCGCAAGCGTCCGCCCCGCCGCCTGTCTCAAGGCCCGCACCCGCTTGCCAACCGGGTCAGCGTCGTCTCGGCCCGCAAAACCTTGCACCGCGTCGCCGTTTTCCAGACCGGCCCGGATGGCGGCAGGGTTCAGCCCTTGCTGCGCCCGTTGCCACTGGATGCGTTTGAGTTGTTCAATGTGAGTATCCAAGTAGCAGCGCTGCCCGCTTGGCGTACGCTCGGGTTCGATCAATCCCTGCAATTCCCAAAGCCGCAAAGTCGATGCCGACACCCCAGTCAGCCGCGCCGCCTCCGCCACCTTGTACCGCACAGGTTCGCGCAAATTCCGCTCCATGTTCGCGCACCATTGGCGCAAGGTTTCGTCATGCGAAAACACTATTGGCAACTTACAGAAAAAATGCAAGAAAGAACAATTCCCATCTTTTGCCGCTAGAGGAAACCGCCATGAACGCCCCGCTGAAGAATGCCGAAATCCAGATCCGCAAAACCGATGCGATTTCGCGCGGCGTCGGCGTCATGACGCAAATTTATGCCCACAAGGCCGAAAATTCCGAAATCTGGGATGTCGAAGGCCGCCGCTACATTGATTTTGCCGCCGGCATTGCCGTCGTCAACACCGGCCACCGCCACCCCAAGGTGATCGCAGCCGTAAAAGACCAGCTCGACCATTTCACCCACACCTGCCATCAGGTGGTGCCGTACGAAAATTACATCCGCCTTGCCGAGCGCTTGAACAAGGCCGTGCCGGGCGACTTCGCCAAGAAGACGATATTCGTCACCACCGGTGCGGAAGCTGTTGAAAACGCTGTGAAAATCGCCCGTGCATCGACCGGCCGCCAGGCCGTCATCGCGTTCACCGGCGCGTTCCATGGCCGCACATTCATGGGCATGGCGCTTACCGGCAAGGTCGTTCCCTACAAAGTCGGCTTCGGTGCGATGATGAACGACGTGTTCCACGTGCCGTTCCCGGTCGAGATGCATGGCGTCTCCCAGGAAGAGTCGCTGTCGGTGCTCGACAAGCTGTTCAAGGCCGACGTCGATCCGGGCCGTGTTGCGGCGATCATCGTCGAGCCGGTGCAGGGCGAAGGCGGCTTCTATGATGTGCCCAAGCCTTTCATGCGGGCACTGCGCGAGATTTGCGACAAGCATGGCATAGTCTTCATTGCCGACGAGGTCCAGACTGGCTTTGCCCGCACCGGCAAGCTATTTGCCATGGAGCATTATGACGTCACCGCCGACATCACCACCATGGCCAAGGGTTTGGCCGGCGGTTTCCCGCTTGCCGCCGTCACCGGCAAAGCCGAAATCATGGATGCACCCGGACCCGGCGGTCTTGGCGGCACCTATGGCGGCAACCCGATCGGCATCGCCGCCGGCAACGCGGTATTGGATGTCATTGAGGAAGAACAGCTCTGCGACCGCGCCATGCAGCTTGGCAACCATCTGCACCAGCGTCTGGAATCCTTGCGCCATGACATTCCGCACATCGCCGATATTCGCGGCTACGGTTTCATGAAAGCGATAGAATTCAACATTCCCGGCACCGAAAAGCCGAATGCCGACTTTACCAACGCCATCCGCATGAAAGCGCTGGAAAAGGGGTTGATCCTGCTCACCTGCGGCGTCTATGGCAATGTCATCCGCTTCCTTGCGCCGATCACCATACAGGACAGCGTCTTCAACGAAGCGCTAGACATTATCGAATCCTCCATCCGCGACTGCGCAAAGGCTTGAATATCATGATCGCTGCATCACTCACGTCCCGTCTCAAAGACCCAAGCCTTGTTACCGACATGGCCTTCGTTTCCGGCATCTGGACCGCCAAGGCTGATTCGGCCAAGACGTTTGAGGTCACCAACCCCTCCACCGGTGATGTCATCGCTGTGCTGCCAGACATGGGCCGTGAGGAAACTTCCCGTGCCATTGATGCCGCCTATGCGGCACAAAAAGTGTGGGCCAAAAAGACCGGCAAGGAACGCGCCATCGTCATGCGCAAACTGTTCGACCTGATGGTCGCCAACGCCGATGATCTGGCCACCATCCTCACCACCGAAATGGGCAAGCCGTGGGCCGAAGCGCGCGGCGAAATTCTCTATGGCGCGTCCTATGTTGAATGGTTTGGCGAAGAAGCCAAGCGTGTCTACGGCGATGTCATGGGCGGCCATCAGGCCGACAAGCGCATCATGGTCATTCGTCAGTCCATCGGCGTCGTCGGTGCCATCACGCCGTGGAACTTCCCGAATGCGATGATTGCCCGCAAGATGGCTCCGGCTTTGGCCGTTGGCTGCACCATGGTTGCAAAACCGGCCGCGCAGACGCCGCTGTCGATGCTGTCGCTCGCGCTTCTGGCAGAACGCGCTGGCGTCCCCGCCGGTTGCTTCTCGGTCATCACCTCGAAATCCTCCTCTGCAATCGGCAAGGAATTCTGCGAGAACGACAAGGTCCGCAAGCTGACCTTCACCGGCTCGACAGAAGTCGGTCGCATCCTGATGCGGCAGGGCGCGGACCAGATCATGAAGCTGGGCCTTGAGCTTGGCGGCAATGCGCCGTTCATCGTGTTTGACGACGCCGATCTTGACGCTGCCGTCGAAGGCGCGATGATCTCGAAATACCGCAATAACGGCCAGACCTGCGTCTGCGCCAACCGGCTGTATGTACAGTCAAGCGTCTATGACGCGTTTGCCAAGAAGCTAGGCGCGGCAGTCGCCAAGATGAAGATCGGCGACGGCTTTGGCGACGGCGTCACCACCGGCCCGCTGATCGACGAGAATGCCGTCATCAAGGTGAAAGAGCACATCGCTGACGCCGTATCCAAGGGCGCGAAAATCGAGACCGGCGGCAAGCCGCATGAAAACGGCGGCCTGTTCTTCCAGCCTACCATTCTGACAGGCGTGACGTCTGACATGCTGGTCGCGCGTGAAGAAACATTCGGCCCCGTTGCGCCGCTGTTTAAGTTCGACACCGAAGAGGAGGTCATCGGTTATGCCAACGACACCGAGTTCGGCCTCGCCTCCTACTTCTACGCCAAGGACGCCGCGCGCATCTTCCGCGTTGCCGAGGCGCTCGAATACGGCATGGTCGGCATCAACACCGGCCTCATCTCCAACGAAATGGCCCCCTTCGGCGGCATCAAACAGTCCGGTCAGGGCCGCGAAGGATCGAAGTACGGCATCGATGATTATACGGAGCTGAAGTATATGTGTCTTGGCGGGATTGGCTGACCGCTGCTGAAAAAGGGTCCCCGACGATGGCGCAAACGGGCTCGTCCTTTCTCCCTTCGGAGAAAGGTTCGGCTCTTTGACAAGGAGCTGGCCGATAGGCTTGCGCCTGTCAGGATGTGTTCAAGCCCGGCTGTGCGAAATAGAGCCGCGCGGCAACGGTTGCGGTATGCAGAATACGGCTTGTGTCACGCGGCAAAGCGTTGATTTCGCTCGTATCTTTGGTGCTGAAGCCAATGCTGGCCTGATGCGACAGGACAAGCGCCAGCTGGCGAAAACACAAAGCCAATGCCAAAAGGTCCTCGCGGACATCGCCTGAACGGAAGGGCATTTCCGACCTGCCGTCGAGATAGGCCAACACGGTGGCTGCTGCGGGATGCAGGATCCACACCATGAGTCCGCAGGCAGCGCCAGAGCGAAGGCTCGCCCGCTCCGCGAGATCAGCGAGCGCCAGAAGCAGCGCGATGATGCGCATCAACGTTGCCCTCTCGTCCTTCAAAGCCTGCTTCCAGTCCACGACTGCTCTCCAATTCATTGGGCGGCACCATAGCAGCAAGTGCGAGAGCAGGAAAGGACTATTTTCCTAATTATATACATGACAAAAGCAACTGATTCGGATAACCAGATAGGGCGTGACAGGCCGGTAGATCGGGTGTTGGTGGAGGCACTAAATGCGCTGATTGCGGAACTGCGACTTAACGATGCGGATGGGGTGTTTATAAATCCGTGTGCTTTGGCGGTAGCGGAATTCTTGCGGGTTTTTTGTGAAGGAGCGGCCAAGTGCGAGGCAAATCATCCTGCTCTTGAACCGCAATCTGGATGCGATTTTCAAGGTGGAGCAGAAGGGCTCGGGTATATACGAAATAGGCTTCTTGTTCTTTCAGGAGTGCCAGGGTTAAGCCTTTCCACTTTGGCTTAAATCCATTTTTATCGATGCTGTCTTCTGCTTTGGCAAATATCATGGAGTCATCTTCTGCCCGACCAAATTGGCAATGTGCGAACTGGTTTCGAATTTGGGAGCAAAATCTGACCGCTCCGAACGCTTCCGCATATTCGTTCTGCAATTTGAGTGCTTTGATGGCTTCGGATGCCAGCGCATTAGCAATTTCAATTCTAGCCCCAGCTGTGCTGACTTTGTGAAATGCTACCAAGACTACATTTCGGTGTTTGAGCGCCAAGCCTGCGCAAATGCCAAAGAGTAATTCGATTTCTCCATAGCCGATTACCATCGCGCCTATGATAAGAGTCTCGTTTGGATTGCTGCTTAGAACGGGGTGAAACATGTCAGAAACCGAAAAATTGGAACCGCATAGCGCAAAAGGTGATGACGTCTTGAAACGTATGCTCAAGACGCCGCCAAAGCCTAAAGGAAACGAGAAGGAACAAAAGAGCGATTCTCAAAAGGAAGAAATTGCGGATGCCTGATCTTGATCGGCTTCGGTTCTATCTCCGCACAATAGATGATTTCATTCAATCACGCGCGGCTCCCATCGGGGCTTTGGCTGGAAATCAAGCAACTGCAGAAAAGCCCGCAATTGGGTCACTATCGTCTGGTCGCGATATCGTTGGGTTTCGTCTGGATCGGCCTCAAGATTATCAGCGAGCTGAGTGATCCGTTCGGAGAGCGCGGATTTTTCGAAAGCTCGCTGTGCGACAAGTTCATCTACCAGCATGGCAATGATGTTCATCAATGCGGCATTTGTGCCACTGCTGAATTGGCGCTGTTCGTCATCAACCATTGGATTTTATCCGCCTTTTCGTTTCCTCATACGAAGCATCTTACGGACTTTCTGCTTAGGCGTAATTGGCTTCGTGAGTGCTTCGATAGGTCAAACGCTTGCCACGGATGGCTTCAAGCAGCATTTCGGCACGTTCACCGTCTGACACTTTCAAAGCGGCGCGGCGATTGTAGCGGAAATCGAATTCGGCAAGGTAGCGGTGCAGATGGGCTTCGCCGCAGTGCTGGTAAATGCCAATCATGCCACGCTTGAACACGGAAAACACGTTTTCGGCGGTGTTGGAATGCACCACAATATCGCCCTCGTAGCGGACATACTCGCCAGCGGCATGATTGGTTGTCTTGTGGGATGCAAATTCCTCGCCGGTGCGGGTGTAGAGGCGCGATGAGTCCGTGTGCAGGTTTGAAGCGCGGTCAACGTTGCGAACCAGAACGTCACGAACGGTCGCAGCGGTCGCATCGTTCAAATGAAACATGCGGGCTTTCCCGCCGCGCTCGACAAGGCCAACAACGATACGCTTTTCAGCGCCGCCTGACTTGCCGGACTTGGTAGGATTGGCAATGCGGCCACGGGCAAGTTTGCGAGGGGTTTCACGTTTGCCGATGTAGGTTTCGTCGGCTTCAACAGTTTTGCCTTCGCCGCCAAGCGGGCCGGAAGTGGAGCTATCCTCTTTCATGGCTTCGCGGATGCGATGGCACATAAACCATGCGGTTTTGTAGGTGACGCCAAGCATACGGTGAATTTGGTGAGCGGACATGCCCTTCTTTGAAGCGGCCATGAGATGCGTTGCCAGAACCCACTTGTTCAAGGAAATCTTTGAACGTTCAAACACGGTGCCAACGGTCACGGTGAACGTGCCTTTGCATTCATTGCAGTAGTAAAGCCCTGCACGGTGCGAGTGCTTCTTGCCCTCGACCTTAGGCATGGTTTCCGCACGGTTGTTCTGGCAATGCGGGCAGATAGGACCATGCGGCCAATGGATTTTCTCCAGATGCTCGCGGGCCTTGTCTGCGTCCTGATAAATTTCGTGGGTGATAGGAAACATGGAAAATCTCGTTAGAATTTGTGATGAACCAAGGGGTCTTAGCCCTGCTTTGGTTCATGCGATTGAGCGGACAGTGCGAAAGCAATTTGGGCCTGCAACTGTTGCAGTTTGGCCCGATCAAGAATTGCAGAGCATCCGCCTTGATCAGAGCGAAACGCCAAAGAGAACAAATCGTCCTGACCCAAATCGTCGCAAAAGGCTTCCGTGACAAAGTGGATTTGAGCGTATTTGATTTCGGTCATTTGGCTAACTCCTTGAATTGACAATAGGCATTCGTCTCACTTTTGTCAAGTATATAATTGGGACTATTTTCCTAAGTGTGTCCCTGACAAAAGTGGACTGATTCGTTATGGAAACGGGGTGTGACAGGCCGGAGATGGAGGTTACCGCTGCTATGATCGAAGCAGGAGTTGATCGCCATCGAGAATTGGCTGAAGGGTTTTCAGAAGACTACGTGGTGAAGGAAGTTTTTTTGCCAGTTTTTTCGCGTTCCAGAATTGCTTTGGAATTGCCGGATGAGTGTAAAAAATATGTTTCTGGACATGGATGAGATGCGCGCAAATTTCGATGCAATCTCTCTCAACTTCTTTCAGGATATCTAGAGTGATTTCGAAGCGAAGTCGTTTTTCGATATTTTTGGTCAATCTGAGCAGTGTGTAACCGGATGGCGACATATTTTCTATGTTGCCATGGACAATTAAATTTCTGTTTTCCCTGCAAACGTTCATCGCCGTTAAAACCGTTTCGCAGTATGCCGAAAATGCAGGGTCGCCATCCATTGATTTAACAAATCGGTCTGTCAACGTCGCCCTGCTCTCGTTACCCATAGTGCCAAGCAAAAATTCCAGTCCGGGAGTATCTTGGAAAGCGAGCCTCAAAGTCTCTTCCAGGTAGTATTCGGCGCGATTCCACTGCATTGTAATCGTCCCGATGCGTCGGAAAATTTGGGGATGTTTATTATTGAGGCGGATTGGCACGATGTCGGGAACCGATTTGAATAATAGCGAAACGGATAATGGCGACTAGGTTTTGATGCGAATGCTCAAGTCGCCGCCTCAATCTGTTCGGGATACACCGGCAAAAAGTCAGCAGAGTAATCAGTCTACTGGACAGACGTTGAAGCTGGAATAGGCTGATTAGCAAGCGATTCAATCTGCTGTAATATGGTGCGCGCCATGGCCTCGGCTGCGCTTACAGGCATGACGAGGCGACCAACTACCACATGATCCAAATTAGCGGGGTCTTGCGAGTAATCGGATCGGACTGCTTCGAAGGTAATCCGCATGTTCCCGTTGAACGAAAAGAAACCAATCGCGGAATCAACAAAAACGTCTGGCGCAGTTGGGCTGTTAAAGAATTTCGGTCCGGTGGTCATAACGGCGGTGCTCCATGATTCGGTGCGCACATATTACGCAACCTCCTATGGAGAACCATTCAAGGTTCTTTCAATTTCTTCTTTCGGTGACGCAAAAACGCACGAAGTTTCTGCTTAGGCCAAACTGGCTTCACCAATCCGCCAATTGGTGAGGCGCTTGCCACGGATGGTCTCAAGCGACATCTCGGCGCGTTCGCTGTCTGACACTTTCAACGCTGCGCGGCCATTATAACGGAAGTCAAACTCGGCAAGATGGCGATGCATATGGGCTTCGCCGCAATGGTGGTAAATGCCGATCATGCCGCACTTGAACACGGAGACGACGCCTTCGATGGTGTTGGAGTGCACCACGATATCACCCTCATTGGCACGGCTATCGCATATGGGATTTGACATGAATTTCACGCGGCGTCGTCATTCCGGACAAGCGGAGCGCAGATCCGGAATCCAGAGCGCCGAGGTGTGATTTGAAGCCATTTCAGCTTCGCTCATCTGATATTTGGCATTTCCGGCCGCAGCGCCCTTCTTTTCGCAGTTGGCGCTCTGGGTTCCGGGTTCGGCTTCGAGGCCCCGGAAAGACGAAACTTGAGGGGTGAATAACGAAAGTTGTGGATAGACGGCCAATCGCCGGGCGTTGGCGCTGCGCGTGACGATTGGCGGCATTTCACATAAAAAAACCCGGCGCACATCGCGCCGGGCTTTGCATTCAAACTGCCTGCCTGATCAAGCCGACTTCTTCTTGTCATCTTCGTCGATCTCTTCGAAATCGGCGTCAACCACATCGTCCTTAGCCATGTCAGCCTGCGCGTCCGCTGCCGCAGAGTCATTCTGCGAGGCTTCATACATCGCCTGACCGAGTTTCATCGAGGCTTCCATCAGCACCTGCGTCTTGGCCTTGATGTCTTCGGCGTCGTCACCGGCAGCGGCTTCCTTCAACGAAGCTATCGCGTCGGAAATTGCCGTGCGCTCGGTTTCCGAGACCTTGTCGCCGAATTCCTTCAGCGACTTTTCAGACGAGTGCACCAGAGCTTCGGCCTGATTGCGCGCCTCGACGGCCTCGCGTCGCGCCTTGTCGGTCTCGGCGTTGGCTTCCGCGTCCTTCACCATCTTCTCGATATCGGCATCAGACAGGCCGCCTGAAGCCTGAATGCGGATCTGCTGTTCCTTGCCTGTGCCCTTGTCCTTGGCCGAAACCTGCACAATGCCGTTGGCGTCGATGTCGAAGGTCACTTCAATCTGCGGCACGCCGCGCGGCGAAGGTGGCAGGCCGACGAGATCGAACTGGCCAAGTAGCTTGTTGTCCTGCGCCATTTCACGCTCGCCTTGGCTGACGCGGATGGTCACAGCCGACTGGTTGTCATCGGCGGTCGAAAACACCTGGCTCTTCTTGGTCGGGATCGTCGTGTTGCGGTCGATAAGCCGGGTGAACACGCCGCCAAGCGTCTCGATGCCAAGTGACAGCGGCGTGACGTCGAGAAGCAGAACATCCTTCACATCGCCCTGCAGCACGCCGCCCTGAATGGCTGCGCCCATGGCCACCACTTCATCCGGGTTCACACCCTTGTGCGGCTCCTTGCCGAAGAACTGCTTCACGATTTCCTGGATCTTGGGCATGCGGGTCATACCGCCGACCAGAACCACTTCGTCGATCTCGCCAGCCTTGATACCGGCATCTTTCAGCGCTGCCTTGCACGGCTCGATCGTGCGCTGGACCAGATCATCAACGAGGCTCTCGAACTTGGCGCGCGACAGCTTCATCGTCAGGTGCTTTGGACCAGAGGCATCGGCGGTGATGAATGGCAGGTTGATTTCAGTCTGTGAAGCCGAGGACAGTTCGATCTTTGCCTTTTCAGCCGCTTCGCGCAGACGCTGCAAAGCCAGCTTGTCCTTGGTCAGGTCAATGCCCTGTTCCTTCTTAAACTCGGCCGCCAGATACTCGACGAGACGGATGTCAAAGTCTTCGCCGCCAAGGAAGGTGTCGCCGTTGGTGGATTTGACTTCAAAGACGCCATCGCCGATTTCGAGCACCGAAATGTCGAACGTGCCGCCGCCAAGGTCATAGACGGCAATCGTGCCGGCCGATTTCTTGTCGAGGCCGTAGGCAAGCGCCGCAGCAGTCGGCTCGTTGATGATGCGCAGCACTTCAAGACCGGCGATCTTGCCCGCATCCTTGGTTGCCTGACGCTGGGCGTCGTTGAAGTATGCCGGAACAGTGATGACGGCCTGCGTCACATCTTCGCCGAGATAAGCTTCCGCCGTTTCCTTCATTTTCTGCAGAACCATGGCCGAAACCTGGCTCGGCGAATGCTTCTTCTTGTTCACTTCAACCCAGGCATCGCCATTCTCGCCCTTGACGATGGCATACGGCACCATCTTCTTGTCCTTCTCGACAAGCGGGTCGTTGTAGCGGCGGCCCATCAGACGTTTGACCGCAAACAGTGTGCCTTCCGGGTTGGTCACAGCCTGACGCTTGGCCGGCTGGCCGACAAGGCGCTCGCCATCGTCGGAAAATGACACCATTGACGGCGTGGTGCGCGCGCCTTCCGCGTTTTCAATCACTTTCGGATTCTTGCCATCCATGATGGCGACGCAGGAATTGGTGGTTCCAAGGTCAATACCAATGACTTTAGCCATGTTTAAGTCTCTCCTTTTAGCAGGCTGCCAGGACCCTTCCGGCATTCCGGCGGCAGCCCCTGATGGTTCACGATAACGTTGACCCGCCATACACCAATCTTGTCGTCGTGTCGGCCAAATCTCGTTTCGCGGCTGATATAAGGAGGTCGCGGCAACCCTGCAAGACGCGCCAACGGGAATCTGCCGTTGCACGCCATTGATTTGCAGTCTTTTGTGCGGCAAATTGGCCCGTCTGCGCAGTATAACCCTCAAAGGCCAATCCGATTGTCCCATAGCTTTGCCACCATGCTCTTGGCGTTCAGCCTTTTCTCGTCCGCTGCATCTGGCTATTCAAGTGCGGAGAAAGACGCGTTCCTGAAGGCGGACGCCAACAGCGACCGCAAGATTTCACGCGCCGAGTTCAAGACGCTGGTCGAAGCGCTTGCGGCTTCCGGCGCACCCAAGGCGCAATCCGTCAAACGCTGGGGCATCTATGGCGTGGCGTTCAAGAAAATCGACACCAACGCCGACGGGATCGTCACGCCAGCGGAGCTCGAAGCGCAGCGGTGAATTTCTGCTGTCATACCGCTTCCCAATTGCCGCTCTTGCCTGCCTTGAACACCGCATCAATCAGTTTCTGGTTCAAGATCGATTCCTCCAGCGTGAACAGCTTCTGCTTGCCGCCGGTCGCCGCCCGCACGAAGGCCTCAACCTCAAGCCGGTATTGGTCAAGCCCGGGAAAGCGGAAGACCTGCGCGCCATCGTGCGAACGATTGTGCAGCGTGATATGGTCGTGGTCGTAAAGCGAGGCGTTGAACGGCGCATGGACTTCGATAAAACCGGCATCGCCATGGAATGCCATGGTCTGCCGGTTGGCCATCTGTGTGGACAGATAAAAGCTCAATTCGAAATCGCCGAAATCCGCGCGGATGCTCGAAAAAATGTCCGTCTTGAACACAGGGTCAAAGTCCACCTTGGCCGACACTTTCAACGCCTCCTTGCCGGTGGCAAACCGCGTCGTCACCGTCGGGTAAACGCCAATGTCCGGCAGCGCCCCGCCGCCGAGCTCCAGAATGTTGCGCATGTTCGCTGGATCAGTGTTGAAGTAAGTGAACGCACCCTGCACATGGCGCAGATTGCCAATGGCACCATGGGCGATCAGATCACGCACCTTCGCCCATTGCGGATGATAGGTAACCATGAACGCTTCCGAGATGATCACCTTGTTGCGCTCGCGGGCAGCAATCAGTGACTGGATTTCAGAAGCATTCAGCGAAATCGGCTTTTCGCACAGCACATGCTTGCCTGCATCAGCCGCCTTGATAGTCCACTCGACATGCTGCGATGTCGGCAGCGGAATGTAGACGCCGTCAATGTCCGGCGAAGCCAGAAGCTCCTCATACGAGCCAAACACTTGAAGCGCTCCGAAATGCGTTGCCAGCGCCTCAGCCTTGGACATATCACGGCTGGCAATCCCCGCCAGAATGCCATTGTCAGACTTGATGATACCGGGGATCACATGCTCCCGCCCGATCTTGGCCGTCGATAAAATGCCCCAGCGAAACATGCATGCCTCCATTTGCGATCCCGCAACAGTCTATCGGAACCGTGTTCAATTTGGCAACTGCTTGAATCTCAATGACTTTTCAAATCATAATACTGCTTCACAAAATCCTTTTTGGTAGTATAATTTACAGGTGGAGCGCTGAGCAGTTGTCTGGGAGAATACCCATGTTACAACAAATCGTGTCACGCATGCCGAACTGGCTGTTTAATGTTGCGGTGCTGGTTTTTCTGTTGTTGTTTTCTGTGCTGGCATTGTCCCCAGCTGTCGTTTTTGGCCGTATAGATTGCAAGACCAAAGATGGATACAGATGCCCGCGCATGTCTGTTAACCTTAATATGTCGGGCATCGATGTAAAAACCATGGTTACAGATGGAACCGGAACATTTTACATTCCTGTGGTCAGCAAACTGAGTAACGTAACGGTTGATTTGTTTGCTCAGGACGAAAGAAATATTGAGTACAAAGTTTCAGAACCCATCGAATTCGCCATGATGCCTGTGTGGGGCGGCAGGGATTTTCGCATCACGATCAAGGACGCCGCTCCAGATGTCTTGACCGGCTACGAGATGAAGGAGTTTGGCGGCAACTGGCTTTTCAGGGCGGCGAGTTTTGTCAAATTGACCAAGCAGGCAAATGCCGGAGAGATCATATCGAAAGAGATTTTTCTGCAGAACAACCTTGGATCACAGATCGACCAGCCATCCTTGGACCCGCGCCCGGTTGATCCGGCCACTGTCGAAATATCGCAATTTTTATCGCAGAAAATATCAGAAATCACCAAAACGGACATACTGACCGCGCGGAACATGGATTTGCGAAAGCTTTCAATTGTCGAAATCGAGAGCCTCAGTCAGTCGGTGTCGCAAAAATACAATGTCAAAATCGATCCATCGCATTGGGAATTTCTGAACCAAGCCGACGGCGTCGCTTCTTACATTTCGTCACTGCAGAAAATTGACATTCCCAATCAGGAAATCCGGAGCTGGAAAAACCTGCAGGGTCTCAACTTCAACAAGGGCGGAGAGAAATTTATCTTTGTACCCTGATAGTGGTAGTGGTCGCTCTTACCGGTGCACCAGCCCTTGCAGCGCCCGTTCGCGCACCTGTGCCAGCGTCCAATCAGTGAGCAATTCGCCATTGCGCCAGACCGGCTGCAGCCAGTTGCGGCGGTTTCCGAGCGCTTCCAGCGAGACCGCGTCCAACTCGCCGCCATCCAGCACCACAGCTTGGCGGTCGCGCTTGGAGGCTTTGCCGGGGTCGGTCTTGGGGTCCTTGTGCACGCCTTCCCAGGTGCCGTCCTCGTCCAGCCGCGCGTTGGCTTTCATCGCAAAGCGCAGCGTGTCTCGCGTCAACTTTTGCAGCAGCCCTGCGCCCATGCCGAAGGCGATGTTCTCCGCAGACCAGCCTTTGCGTGTCAACCGCTCCAGAATGACCTTGATTGAATCAGGCGTAATGCCGTCGCCCTGAATGACCCGGACACATGGGTTCAACACCCGGTATCCTTTTGAATTGGTCGTAAAGCCATAAGATTCGCCCAGCATGTCGATAGCGTCGATGGGCACGACCGTAGGGTCGCCGGAGTCCGGCCGCACGATTAGCGTGCCTCCCATGGCTTCCACTTCGCCTTTCAGCGTCTTGCCCCAGATTTCACGAACGGCCCGGTAGAGATCATAGCTGTCAGAGACAACGGCAACCTTTTTCCCCGGCCCGCCAAACTGGCGGATCATGTTGCGATACGCGTCAACCTCATGCTCTTCGCCCCACGAGGTCATCGTCGAGTGTTCAGCCGCCGGTATCGAGAAGCCCGCCATCTTCTCGTGATAATGCCGCCGCGCGAACACGAGGCCGGAGACGGTATCCGTGCCCATGAAATTGACCAGATGCGCCACCCCGCCAATGCCGGCCTGCTCATAGGACGTCGTGCCGCGCGCGCCGAAGTCGTGCAGCCTGAACGGCAGCACAGGCGCAGGGTCGTCGCAGGTCTTGTCGAGAAAACCTGAAATGATGCCCCGGACATGGTGCGAGATCGTCGCAACAGTTGACGGGTACCAGACGCCGCGCAATAGCGCCGTCTCGATGAAAGTCGGCAGCCAGAAAAAGTCCGGATCGGTGTTCTTCACCTGCACCAGCGGCGTGCCGCTCGGCACAATGATCCCCTCAGGCAGCGCCTCGATCGACAGCGGCAAATGCCCATGATGGCGGCTGACCAAAAGCTCCCAGCCCGGCCGGTTGAACGGCAGGCCATGCGCCGTGATGATCTCCTCAGCCTCGTCCACATCATCAAGTGTGATGCCCTTGGCCAGATAGTCCTTGAGAAACATCTGCAATCCGAAGAGCAGAACATGGTCAAACATACCCCCCGGGCGCGATTCGATATAGGCGGATATGGCCTTGGTGCCCGGCGGATATTGGGCAAAGTGCGAATATTTGTAACTGTCACTGTTGAGGATCATGTTCATCGGCGAATGAATGGCATGCCAGCGGGCCAGTGGGCAAGACGGCATGTCAACCTTCCCGGATCAAACACTTGTGCGCTACATGTATTTCTTGTATTACGCATCTTGTATAGTTTGAGGTGATCCGTGAAATCAATTTCCATCCGCATCGATGACAATATCAAGGATAGGCTGGATGAGCTCAGCGAAAAGCACGGCTTGAACGCCAGCCGTCTGATGCGACAGGCCATTGCCGAGAAACTCGAAGAACTCGAGGATTTCTACATGGTCCGTAAACGGCTGGCCGAGCCGTTCGAACCGGTGAGCAATGAAGACGTCTGGAGACGGGCCGGCCTTGCAGATTGACTGGCATCCCAAGGCGGTCGAGGAGTTGCTGGCGCTGGCGAAGGCCGATCAGCAACGCATCCGGGCGGCATTGGCTGAACTTGCGACCGTAGGCGACGCCCGCCAACGGCTGTTGCCCTACTCTGGCAATCTCAAGGGCTACTGGAAACTGCGCTGCGGTGATTATCGGCTTGTGTGTGAAATCAAGGCTGTCGGCGGCCAATCGGTTCTGGTGATATATATTGCACACAGGAGCCGCGCCTATGACCGGCGCGGCGAGAAAATGATAAAGTCCCGAAAATCCTTATAATTATCCGGTCCATCGCATTATATGAAAAGATCTTCATATTCCTTATCCGTATGGATTTGCGATCCGCGCAAAGTCGCCCCGGTCGCCGTGCCCACATTTTCGACAATCCGTTTCAACAGCGCGTGAAGTTCATCCTCGCCAAGCGTCTTGTCCTGCGGCTGGATGGTGACTTCGATGGCGACGGACTTGTTGCCTTCGCCAAGTGATGGCCCTTCAAAAATGTCGAACACGCTGGTTGCCGTGATCAGTTTTTTGTCAGCACTTTGCGCCGCCTTCACGATCGCGCCTGCCATCGTGGCTTTCGGCACCACGAACGCAAAGTCGCGTTTCAAAGCCTGGAACGGCGACAAATCAAGGCGCGGCTTGGTGCGAACCGCCCGCGCCTTCGGCTCGGAAATCGCGTCGATGAGCACTTCAAATCCGCACAGCGGCCCATCGGCATCCAGTGCTTCCAGAGCTCTCGGATGAAATTCGCCGAAATACCCGAGGATCATCTTGGGGCCGAGCTTGATCACACCCGACCGGCCCGGATGGAAATGTGCCGGAGCGCCAACCTCAATCTGAATTCCAGAAGGCGCGCCACAAGCCTCCAGAACGGCCAGCGCATCGGCCTTGGCATCATGCACGGAAACTGCCGCTGCATTGCCAGCCCATGACCGTCCCTGCCGCTCCGTGCCAGCGGTACCCCGCCGCACACCAGCCGCCACGCGGCGCTGGCCTTCAGGCCGATCGTTCTCATAAGTGCCCGACACTTCAAACAGCGCAACATCATTGAACCCGCGATCCGCATTGCGCTGCGCAGCGGCGATCAGCCCAGGAAGAAGCGAAGGACGCATGTCTGACATGTCGGCCGCAATCGGATTGGCAAGCTTCAATTCGGGCGACCCGCCGCCAAACGCCTTGGCGTGGCCTTCAGATATGAACGACCAAGTCAGCGCCTCCATCATGCCGCGCGCCGCAAGTGTGCGCTTGGCAAGCCGCGTGCGGGTCTGAAGCGTGGTCAGGATTTTTGTGTTGACCGTCCCATGAGCCGCCAAAGGCTGCGGCGCGATGTTGTCCACACCATGAATGCGCATCACCTCTTCAACCAGATCCGCCTTGCCATCCACATCCGGCCGCCATGACGGAAC
>JANPEK010000248.1:0-21604 GCA_031422915.1 Phyllobacteriaceae bacterium
GGTGACGGCGGGGGCTGCCGAAGATGTGCCGCCGAAGGTGTTGGTATAGTCGGAGCTCGTATTGCCGGACTCGTTCGTGCCGTCACTGAAGCCATTGGCGCCGACCCTGTCGGTGGTCCAGATCCCCGATCCGGTCGGGCCGTTCCACGGGCCGGACGCCAGGTTGGCGGCGCCGGGGGTGGAAAAGGAGGCCACAAACCCGTCGTGGCCCACGGCGGCGACCGAGATCGTCTGCGGCAGGTTGGTAAAGTTCGAATCGTTCGAATCGCGCCCGGATGCCCGGTCATTGCCGGCCGCCACCACGTTGATCGTCCCCAGCCCGCCGCGTCCGGTCGTGGTGCTATCCTCGATGCCGTCGAAGAAGTTTGTCCAGAACGTGCTGTTGTCCAGGGTGTTGGCCGCGAAGGGAGTGGTGAAGCCCCAGGAATGGTTGGTGACGTCGAAGGTGTCCAGTTCCGACGTCATGCCCGCGGTGGCAGTGAAATCGTGCACCGAGTCGAACTTGATATCGACCCCCGCGATGGTGGCACCAAACGCCACCCCCACCGTGCCGGTGCCGTTGTTCTCCGCCGCGATCACGCCTGCGACGGCGGTGCCATGAACCGAACCGGGACCCTCGGGGTAGGGGTCGTGCACGGTTCCGTTGACGGTGATGTGCAAGCCGGCGTCGTAGTTGTCGTTCAGGTCGGGATGGTCGTATTCGATTCCGTCGTCCCAGATTCCGATGGTGACGCCCGCGCCGGTGAATTCGTCCCAGATCGCCAGCAGGTTCAGGTCCACCCCCGGCACGCCGCCGGACTGGCCGGTGTTGTTCAGGTGCCATTGATTGGGGAACAGTGTATCGTCCGGCACATAGGCCAGCGCGATGGCGTAGGGATTGTCGCTGACAGCGCCCCGCGCCGGGGTCGGGCCGCCAACGTTATCGACGGCGTTTGTCGCCAGATAGTCGATCTGGCCGACGATCCCGCTGTCGCCGTTCACCTCGTTTTCCAGATCGGCGAAAACTGCTGCGGTCGCGCTGCCTACAGTCACGCGCGGGATGAAAAGACCGGAGGCAATGCCGCTGCCGGCGCTGACCATGCCGACCGGGGATAGCGCCCCGCCAAAATGCTCTGCCAACCAGATCCGGATGGACGTGTCGACGGCCTCAAAATTTCGAACCGTCGCGCCGGACCGGCCGCTGGGCATCGCCGCGATACCGGTGTTCCATGCGTCATAATTGCCGAACCCGGACGTCAGCCGCACCTCGCCGCCGATCAGTTCGCCCAAGGGGTTGAACACCTGCCCGATGATGTCGATGCCCGCCGGGCTACCCACGCCGCTGTCGTCAGTGCTGTCCCAGACCACCAGGATATTGCCGTTCGCCAGATGCGTGACGCGCGGGTTGGTCTGGATGCCGTCGATGGTCAGGTTGACGATGAAATCGTTCAGCCAGGTGGCGGGGGTAGCTGGCATTTCAACTCTCCAGTACGGATTTTCGAGGCAGCTCAACAGATCGTGTCAGCATCGGCCATCAGGCGTTCACCTGATTTTTTGTCGGATAGCGGCGGTCCGGGAAGAGCGGGGCGAAAGGCGGAAGAGACTGAAAAAGTCTCGCGCTTGCCCGTGTGTCGTTTACCGTCAAGCGGCAATGAAAGCTCCGCGCACCAATGCGCCGCCGCGTCTGTGACGCCATTCATTGATGCTGTAATATGGGTTGAATGCAAGGTCCGTTTCCCGCTGCATTGTTCATGCGCTGCATCAGAAGAAGTGACGGGGCCCCCCGGCGCGTCTTCCCTTGCGGAATTTACCCTATCTTAACCAAGGGCGCATGCAAGGCGGCGCGTCAAAGAGGGTAAATCAAGCTTTTGTGTTCGTTGCGGGCCATGTGCGCCGCATAACCGGATCATGTAGATGTCGTCATACCACGAAGAAATCCGCGTTTGTCAGCAGTGTCCCGTCTGTCACCTCGGCAAACAGCACCAGTCCGCCCGCTGTTCCCGCGCCGTTTGTGTCGTAATAGACCGTGCCGGACGCGCGGTCGTAGACAACCACTTCCGCGCCACCCTGCCCGGCCAGCGACGTATCCTCAAACAGGTTTGCCGCCAGCGCGCCGGTCGCTGCCAGCAGCGTGAAGATCGCGTTTTCAAGCTGGATCGTATCGGCGGCGATGTTGAAATCGGTGATCGTGTCAAAGTTTGTGCTGGCATTCAGCGCGGTGTTGAAAAGGAAATTGTCCGACCCGCCAAGCCCTGTCAGCGTGTCATTGCCAAGGCCGCCATTGAGGATGTTGGCTCCCGCATTGCCGGTTACGCTCTGGATCAGGGCATTGCCGGTCAGACCGAGAGCGGTCACGCCTGCGGCATTCGTCGTCTCGAAAATCTCGATGTCGTCGTCTGCGGCAAGCGTGAACGTCACACTGGTCTGTGCGCGGTCAGCAGTGCCGCCTCCAGCCGCCTCAACAATCAGGTCGGTTGTCGAGTTGATGACATAGGTGTCATTGCCGGCATAGCCGATCAGCGTGTCGCGCAAAGTGTCGACGCCGCTGTTCAGGATGTTGGTTCCGTTGTTGCCGTAGATGGATTGCGCATACTCATTGCCGGTCAGATTGATGGCGTTGCCCAAACCAGCATTTGTGGTTTGCAACACCTCAATGCCATCACCAGCACCCAACACATATGAAACCGCGACTTGCACCCGGTCGTCCGTGCCTTCGCCAGCATTTTCAACAATGACGTCGTTGGCTGAATTGATAACGTAAACGTCGTTGCCGCCAAGACCTGTAAGCACATCCGCCAACGCATCTGCGCCGCCGTTGAGAATGTTGGCATTGCCGTCACCTGTCAGCGTGTCGAGCGCGGTGCCGCCCGTCAGGTTTTCAATATTCACAATCGAATCTTCAATCACGCCGCCAACAGTGACGTTGACCGGCGTTGCGCCGTTCAACGTTGCCACGACCGCGAGCGTCTTGTCGCTGAAATCGGCCGTGTCGCTGCCACCCAAGCCATCAATAACGTCAACACCGCTGCCGCCCTTGATGACATTTGTACCGGCATTGCCGGTGATCGTCTGGCCAATGTCACTGCCGGTCAAATACAGCGCGTTCACTGCCGCGACGTTGCTGGTTTCCAGAAACTCAATGTTGTTGGCGGCCGACAAGGCGAAGGAGACGGACGCCTGGACACGGTCCGCCGTTCCGCCGCCCGCGCTTTCGACGATCAGATCGACTGTTGAGTTTATGAGGTAGAGATCGTTCCCATTATAGCCAATCAACGTATCGCGCAGCGCATCGACGCCGCCGCTCAGCGTGTTGACACCATTGTTGCCGTAAACAGCCTGTGCAAACTCGTTGCCTGTGAGGTTGATGACTGTGGCCAGACCGGCATTGTTGGTTTGCAATACTTCGATATTGTCTCCGGCACCAAGAACATAAGATACGCTCGATTGTGCCCGGTCGTCTGTGCCGCCGCCTGCAATCTCGACAATATTGTCGAGCGCCGAATTGATGACATAGACATCATTGCCAGCCATACCGGTCAGCGTGTCGGCCAATGCGTCGATGCCGCCGTTCAGGATATTGTTGCCCGCGTTGCCGGTGATTGACTGGGCGATTTCGTTGCCGGTCAGGTTGATCAATGTGGTCAGTCCAGCATTGACTGTTTCCAGAAACTCGATGTTGTCGCCAGCGCCCAGCACGAACGATACGCTTAGCTGTGCGCGGTCTGCAAGGCCGCCGCCAGCCAGTTCAACAATATTGTCGCTTGCCGAGTTGATGACATACGTGTCGTTACCCAAGGCGCCTGTCAGCACGTCTGCCACATTGTCAGTGCCACCATTGAGCGTGTTGGCCGCAGCATTGCCGAATATGGCATCGACGCCCGTTCCGCCGATCGCGTTTTCAATGACTGTACCGCGTGAAATGGTGAGGTTGGCCACGCCGCCAAGCACGTTCGAGAAAGTCTCTTCGCCGAGCCGGATCGTGTTGGCAACGCTGGTTCCGGACATGTCGATCGTGTCTGTGCCGCCATCGTCATGCACCATCATGAACATGTCAGCGCCGATGGTCACGGCGCTGTTGAGCGCGGTGTTGCCGGTGTTGGAATTGAACCCGTAAGTCGTGCTTCCGGTGCGGGTGGTGGTCGAGCCGCCATAGAGCCGGTCCATCGCGATCCCGTCGGCGATGGATGGCGTCAGCATGAAGCGGAAATCGGCGTTCACAAATGTGTTCGGGCCGGGGAACTCGTCGCCGATGGCGTTCATGTACGACATGATCGAATACTGAACAGAATCGTTCAGGTAGTTGTTGTCAACGCCATATGTCGCGTTGCCATTGTAGTTGCCGCCATGGCCAAGGCCGAGCGCGTGGCCGATTTCGTGGATGTAGGTTTCAAACGAATAGCTGTCGAGCCCGGTGCCAAACTGAGTCAACCACCCAGTTGTCAGCATCACTGTCGCAGACGTGATCGTGGTCCCAGACGCATTCCAGTTCGCATAGGCATTTGCGCCCGCATCACTGTCATCGAATGTGATTTCGGCAGCGCCGGCCGTTGTTGTGAAGGTGATTCCGGCAATATCAGTCCAAGCCCGCAATGCCTCCAGAGCAAGCGTCTGGCCTTCTGCGGTCAAAGCGGTGATGTTGACCATTATGATGCGATCAACGCTCAGATCCCAAGCGACGCCGCGATAGCTTAGATCATTGTAGTTGTTGATCAGCTGCCAAGATATTTCATCAGCCGTATACACCATGCCACCTGCGGACTGCGGCACCGCTGTCAGCATGAAATCGCCGATTGACGAGTCGTTAAATGACCCCGCGTCCAGAAAAAAAGTTTCAGTTGCGGCAGCGGTATAGATAATCCTCGAATCCGAACTGTTGGTCGTGTTACCTGCCGGTCCCCAAGTCGCGGCACCGGAATCATCGTTGAAAGTCAGCTGCGTGGTGCCGTCTGTGCCTATAAGCCGCAAGTAGGGGTCGCTCAGGTCGGTCAGGCCGTAGCCGTGCATGCGGAACTCATAGGTGGTTCCGGCGACAAGATCGACGCGGTACCAGTCATGATCTCCCAGCGTGTCTATTGTGCCATAAATTGTGGTGCCAAGGGGCGAGATGGCAGATGTTGTCGAGTTGCCTGCAACGGTGTCAACCATGGAAGTCTCCCTAAATTTTGAATGCCGGCCAACGCCTGCCCCAAGCGCGGATTTTCCAAGCGCAGAATCCCACAACCGGCCACGAATGGCAAGCAACTAGCAGCCACGCGTGAACAGCGGCGCAGTGTATTTGCCGGTTTTTTAGTAAAATCATTGCCTGTCAGAAGTGGTCAGTCCCTGATGCCTAGCTGCGTGGCAATCGGCCTGACAAGGGTGCGGGCGGAAAATGCGGTGACCTTGTTGTCATGTGAAGACAGCACGGATTTCACGGACGTTTCCGGCCCCCCGCTCAAAGGCGCTGTTACAATTGTGATGTCCATCGAGTATTGGGAACGCGTTTTCACGTTCACCCTGATCTTGTGTCCGGGGCCATCACCAAATGTCACTGCGAGCCCAAGGTCCGCGCTCAGATACTGCGCCAAAGCTGCACAGAATGTGCTCGAAATGTCGGCGCTTTCCGGCGTTGTGCTTTCGATGAAGCGGCAGTCAAGCGCGACCCGTTGACCCGAGCTGGCATCAGAAATGGTCATGCTATTGATCCCGATGGCAATGCAAAATGCAACTGTCGCGCTCCGAAAACGGCTCAGGCTGCCGACCTGTTGCGTCGGGCAATCTTTCGAAGCAGGAGTCGATCCGTGTGATACCACCATTGCTACCCGTCTGCCATTGTTCACCACCCAATCTTACACCAAATCGTGACAGGCATAAGGCCCGCAAGCGCCTGTGGTTTGACGCCAATTCGATCATGTTTCGCACCGGTTTCGTGCGGATTTGGTGCGCCTATGTTGCAACCAATGTCTGGCTTTTCAGCCATGTCCGGAAGCGCTCCAGCGGCGGGTAGCCTTCGCGCGTTGAGGGCCAAACCAGCCAATAGGAACCAACGGATTTCATCGGCAGAGACAGCGCTGGGACGAGTGTGCCCGTCGCCAGTTCGTTTTCAATCAGGAATTCGGGCAGCAGTGCAAAGCCGATGCCATGCACCGCCGCCTGCGCCATGGTTGCGATCTGGTCGAACACCATGCCGCCGGAGCCGGTGCTGGTGACGCCTTGCTGGGCAAGCCAGACCGGCCAGGCATCGGGACGGGTCGCCAGATGCAGCAGTGGGGCTTTCAACAGGTCGTCGGCTCTTGCGATGTTTTGGGCCGACAAAACTTCCGGCGCGCAGACAGGGATGACGGTTTCGTCCAGCATGTATTGGGCATGGGTGCCCTGCCAGTCGTCGCGACCGAAATGGATTGCCGCGTCCTGGCGGTCGTTCTCGAACTGGAACGGCTGCAACCGCGTCGTCAGATTGATGGTGACACCGGGGTGCTTGGCCAGAAAATCCGGCAGGCGCGGGGCGAGCCAGCGGGTGCCGAAGGTCGGCAGAATGGCAAGATTCAGCGTGCCACCCTCCGGATTGGCTTTCAAGGCCAAAGATGCAGAGGCAATGGATTTCAAGGCGGCACGGATTTCGTTGGCATAGCGCTCGCCAGCCAGTGTCAGCCGCACGCGCTTGCGGTCGCGCACGAAAAGCTCCACGCCAAGCTGGCCTTCCAGCGCCATGATCTGGCGCGAGACGGCGCTTTGCGTCAGGTCGAGTTCGGCAGCAGCTTCCGTAAAGCTTTGCGTGCGGGCAGCCGCTTCAAAGGCCGACAATAGGCTGATTGAGGGCAGAAAGCGGCGCGGTGCGAGCATGTCATTCCATTTCAGAATGAAGTGATGAAGGAATAGTGATTTACGTCATGCAAATGGTGGTGCATAGGCTCAATCCAATGATATTTCGGAATGTCTTCATGCCGCAGTGGCAAGTGAGTGCCGAAATGTGCCAACATCCGCAATCCGAATGCCAACCGCTGGAACGCCCCATGGAACGCCCTGCCCTGAAAGCCAAAGACGCGCCTGACCTGTCCCGCTTTGCATGGGAAGACGCGCTTCTCCTCGACAGCCAGCTTTCCGACGAAGAGCGGATGATCCGCGACTCGGCAGGATCCTATGCGCAAGAGAAATTGCAGCCGCGCATCATTGAAGCTTGGCGCGATGAAAAGACTGATGTCGCCGTCTTTCGCGAGATGGGCGAACTCGGCCTTCTCGGCGTCACCATCCCTGAAGCCTATGGTGGTCTGGGTGCCTCTTATGTTTCCTATGGTCTGATCGCCCGCGAAGTTGAGCGTGTCGATAGCGGATATCGCTCAATGATGTCGGTGCAGTCGTCGCTGGTCATGTATCCGATCTATGCCTACGGCACGGAAGAGCAGCGACTGAAGTATCTACCCAAACTCTCCACCGGCGAATTCATCGGATGCTTTGGCCTGACCGAACCGGATGCTGGGTCCGACCCCGCAGCCATGAAGACCACCGCCAAAAAGACAGCCAACGGCTATGTGCTGAACGGCTCGAAAATGTGGATCTCCAACGCACCGATTGCCGACGTGTTCGTGGTGTGGGCGAAGTCCGACGCGCATGGCGGCAAGATCAAGGGCTTTGTTCTCGACAAGGGCACCAAGGGTCTCTCCGCGCCGAAGATCGGTGGCAAGCTGTCGCTGCGCTCGTCGATCACCGGCGAGATCGTGATGGACAATGTCGAGGTCGGCGAGGACGCTTTGCTGCCGCATGTGGAAGGGTTGAAGGGTCCGTTCGGCTGTCTCAACCGCGCCCGCTACGGCATCTCCTGGGGCGTGCTCGGCGCGGCGGAATTCTGCTGGCATGCCGCGCGGCAGTATGGCCTTGACCGCAAACAGTTTAACCGTCCGCTGGCGCAGACGCAGCTTTTCCAGAAGAAGCTCGCCGACATGCAGACCGAAATCACGCTCGGCTTGCAAGGCTCTTTGCAGCTTGGTCGGTTGATGGACAAGGCCAAGGCCGCGCCGGAAATGATCTCTTTGATGAAGCGCAACAATTGCGGCAAGGCACTCGATATCGCCCGCCAGTCGCGTGACATGCATGGCGGCAACGGCATTCAGGAAGACTACCAGATCATGCGCCACATGGTGAACCTTGAGACGGTCAACACCTATGAAGGCACGCATGATGTGCATGCGCTGATCCTTGGCCGGGCGCAGACGGGCCTTCAGGCGTTCTTTTAATCTTTCGTTAACCCGTTGCCATAGTGATTCAAGCGCCTGTCAAAAAGATTCTGAAACATGTCTGATCGTGCTGAAATCGTTCATGAAAATTTTCTGCGGCGTGTCGCTGCGGGGGACTTTCCTGCGCGCGTATCTGATGTTTCTCTCGACGGTGCCGACCTGTCCGCCGACGACCTGACCGGCATTTTCCGCAGTCAGGTTTTGTCGCGTCAACTGGACCGCATCGCCCGCAAACTACAGGCACGGGGCGAGGCTTTTTATACAATCGGCTCTTCCGGCCATGAAGGCAATGCCGCCGTCGCTGCGGCCTTCCGCGTGTCGGACATGGCCCTCCTGCACTATCGCGGGGCGGCGTTCCAGATCGAGCGGGCGCGGCAGGCCGGGTATCCAAACATGATGGAGGACATGCTTCTGTCCTTCACCGCTTCGTCCGATGATCCGATTTCCGGCGGGCGGCACAAGGTGCTGGGCTCGAAGGAACTGTTCATTCCGCCGCAGACTTCGACCATCGCCTCGCACCTGCCGAAGGCGGTCGGCGCAGCGGTTTCTGTGGGGCTCGCCAAGCGGGTCAAGCCGGAGCACAAGCAGCTACCTGACGATGCGATCATGCTGTGCTCGTTTGGCGATGCGTCGCTCAATCACTCGACCTCGCAGGGAGCAATCAACACAGCAAGCTGGACCGCGTTTCGCGGCCTGCCTGTTCCCATGGTCTTCGTTTGCGAAGACAATGGTATCGGCATTTCAACACGCACGCCGGACGGCTGGGTGCGCCAGAGCATCGCCGCGCGGCCTGCGATCGAGTATTTCTATTGCGATGGTTTGGACGTGCTGGACGCCTATAAAACGGCTTGCGAGGTCGAGGCTTTTGTTCGTTCAACGCGCAAGCCAGCGTTCCTACACATGCGCACAGTGCGGCTCTATGGCCACGCCGGAGCGGACGTGCAGACGGCCTACATGACGCGCGAGGCGGTCGAGGCAGACGAGGCCAATGACCCGCTGCTGCACACTGCCGCCAGCCTGGTGCGCGAAGGCATCATGGACAGCGACGATGTGCTGGATGTCTACAATGGCATTGACGCTGATGTTCAGCGCACGGCCGAGCAGGTCATCACCCGCCCGAAGCTCAAAACCTCCGCCGATGTGATGGCCAGCATCATGCCGCCCAAGCGCGCCAACGCGCCGACCAACGGTCCGTCAGCGGAACTTCGTGCCAAAACCTTCGACAGCGACATGCGCCTGATGGAACAGCCGCAGCCGATGTCGCGGCTCATCAACTGGACGCTGACCGATCTGATGCTGGAGCATCGCGAGATCGCGCTGATGGGGGAGGATGTCGGCCCCAAAGGCGGCGTTTATGGCGTCACCTTGAAGCTGCATGACCGGTTCGGTCCGGGGCGCGTTATGAACACGATACTCGACGAGCAGAGCATTCTTGGCCTTGCAATCGGCATGGCGCACAATGGCTTTGTGCCGGTGCCGGAAATCCAGTTCCTCGCCTATCTGCACAATGCCGAGGACCAACTGCGCGGCGAGGCGGCGACGCTGCCGTTCTTCTCCAAGGGCCAATACACCAACCCGATGGTGCTGCGTATCGCCGGGCTCGGCTACCAGAAGGGTTTTGGCGGGCACTTCCACAATGACAATTCGCTGGCGGTGCTGCGCGACATTCCGGGCATCATCCTTGCCGTTCCGTCCAACGGCCATGATGCGGCGCTGATGCTGCGCGAATGCATCCGGCTGGCGCGCGAGGAGCAGCGCGTGGTGGTGTTCGTCGAGCCGATTGCGCTTTATTCTGCGCGCGACCTGCACGAGCCCAAGGACGGGCTGATGACATTCCACTATCCGCAGCCGAGCAGCGGCGAGATCCGGCTTGGCGAGATCGGCATTGAAGGAGACGGCACCGATGTGGCGATTGTCACCTATGGCAACGGTGCGTTCCTGTCGCGGCAGGCGGCGAAGCTGCTTGCGGAAAAGCACGGCATTCAAGTTCGTATCATCGACCTGCGCTGGCTGAACCCCCTGAACGAGAAAGCGATCATTGACGCTGCTGCCAACTGTGCCAGTGTGCTGATCGTTGACGAATGCCGCCATACCGGCTCGCAGTCGGAGGCGCTGATGGCGCTGTTTGCGGAAGCCGGCCCGGCGGGCCGCGAGACGGTGCGCATCACCGCCGACGACAGTTTCATTCCGCTCGGCCGCGCCGCCACCGTGACGCTGCCGAGCCGCGACGACATCATCGAAGCGTGTATTGCGCTGACGAACAAGCATTGAACGGGAGACGACCATGAGCCATTCCGACATCCTCGCCGCCTGCGGCCTTTCGACCGCCGACATTTCCGGCGGTACGCTGAAAGTGACAACGCCGGTGGACGGCAGTGTCATTGCGCATTTGAAGGTCGAGAGCGCGGCGCAGGTTGAAGCGAAAATCGCCAAGGCGGTCGCTGCCTTCCATGTGTGGAAGATCGTCCCTGCCCCGCGCCGCGGCGAACTTGTGCGCATTCTCGGCGAAGAGCTGCGCAAGGAAAAGGAAACGCTTGGCCGTCTGGTGACGCTCGAGTGCGGCAAGATCTATCAGGAAGGTCTTGGCGAAGTGCAGGAGATGATCGACATCTGCGATTTCGCCGTCGGTCTTTCGCGCCAGCTTTACGGCCTCACCATCGCCTCCGAGCGCCCCGGCCATTCGATGCGCGAGACCTGGCATCCGATGGGCGTATGCGGCATCATCACCGCCTTCAATTTCCCGGTCGCGCCGTGGGCGTGGAATGCGGCGCTGGCGCTGGTTTGTGGCGATCCGGTGCTTTGGAAGCCGTCGGAGAAGACGCCGCTCTGCGCCATCGCCGTGCAGAAGATTTGCGACCGCGCGGTGGAACGCTTCGGCAAGGACGCGCCGGAGGGATTGATCCAGATCGTCATCGGCGAGCGCGAGGCTGGCGAGGTCATCACCAAGTCGCGCGACGTTGCCATCGTCTCGGCCACCGGCTCGACGCGTATGGGCCATGCGGTTTCGGTGGCCTTGGCAGAGCGGTTCGGCAGGAGCATCCTTGAGCTTGGCGGCAACAATGCGATGATCGTCGCGCCGTCGGCGGACCTTGAAATGGCGCTGCGCGCCATTGTGTTTTCGGCTGTCGGCACCGCCGGTCAGCGCTGTACCTCACTGCGCCGTCTCATTGTGCATGAGAGTATCAAGGACACGCTGGTCGAGCGTTTGTCGAAAGCCTATGACGGGCTGCCGATTGGCGACCCGCTGGAGAAGGGCACGCTGGTCGGGCCGCTGATCGACATGGATGCGTTCAACGCCATGCAAAAGGCGATCACTGCTGCGAAGGCTGATGGCGGCAAGGTTCATGGCGGCGAGCGTGCTTTGCACAACAGTCACGGCAACGCAGCCTATGTGCACCCCGCCATTGTCGAAATGCCTGCCCAGACTGAGATCGTGCACAAGGAAACCTTCGCACCGATCCTTTACGTGATGGGCTACACGACCTTGGCCCAAGCCATTGAAATGCAGAACGAAGTTCCTCAGGGCCTGTCGTCCTGCATCTTCTCGACCGACGTGCGCGAGACCGAGGAATTCCTGTCGGCATCCGGTTCCGACTGCGGCATTGCCAATGTCAACATCGGCCCGTCCGGCGCGGAAATCGGCGGCGCGTTTGGCGGCGAAAAGGAGACCGGCGGCGGGCGCGAGAGCGGCTCCGACGCCTGGCGCGCCTACATGCGCCGCCAGACCAACACGGTCAATTACTCACGCAACCTGCCGCTGGCGCAGGGGATCAAGTTCGATATCTAGAGCCCTCTTCCGTTCTCCCCGCCGCTTGCGGGGAGAAGGTGGCGCGCAGCGCCGGATGAGGGGCAGCACAAAATTTTGGAGGACGCCATGAAGAAAATCGCCGTACTTGGCCTCGGCAAAGTCGGAAGCCTTGCCGCTCAATTGCTGCATGACAGCGGCTTTGAGGTGCAGGGCTATGACCTTCGCATGCCCGCCAATGCGGGCAGCTTTCCGGTTGCCATTCTGGACACTTCGTCCGAAGGCGATCTTGGTGTTGCGTTCACAAAGGTCGATGCGGTGCTGTCCTGCCTGCCGTACCATCTCAACAAGGGCGTGGCGAACGCGGCGCACAATGCTGGCATCCATTATTTCGACCTGACCGAAGATGTGCCAACGACCAACCATATCCAGGAGCTGGCGAAATCGTCCAAGGGCCTGATGGCGCCGCAATGCGGCCTGGCGCCCGGTTTTGTCGGCATTGTCGGGGCTTCCCGTATTGCCATGTTCGACCATTGCCGCTCGATCCGCATGCGTGTCGGGGCGCTGCCACAGAACCCGACCGGGCTGATGGGCTACGCCTTCAACTGGTCGCCGGAGGGCGTGGTCAATGAATATCTCAACGACTGCGAAGTGATCGAGGGCGGCGAGATGAAGCTGATCTCGGCGATGGAATGGGCCGAGCAGATCTACATTGACGGCGTCAAGCTTGAAGCCTTCACCACCTCCGGCGGACTTGGCACCATGTGCGAGACCTATTTCGGCAAGGTCGACAACATGGACTACAAGTCGATGCGCTATCCCGGCCACATGGAGCTGATGAATTTCTTCTTCCACGAGTTGTTGATGCGCGATCACCGCGAGGAGGCCGGGCGCATTTTGACCAACGCCAAACCGCCGGTCGATGCCGATGTGGTGTACATCCATGTCGCTGCCGAAGGCGTGATTGGCGGGCAATTGCAGCGCAAGGAGTTTGTGCGCGCCTACCGGCCGATTGAAGTTGCAGGGAAATCGCGCACGGCGATTGCCTGGACCACGTCGGCCTCGGTTGTCGCCGTCATTGAAATGGTGCGCGACAAGGTTTTGCCGCAGACCGGCTTTCTCAAGCAGGAAGACATTTCGCTGGATGCGTTCCTGTCCACAACGACCGGGCGGCTTTACAAATAGCTTCTGCCTGACATGAGAATGTTATATGCTGGACGTAAGTGCATCTTTTGCGTTCAGCGGGAGATTTTCATGCGCATTTTCACACTTTCAGCACTCATCGGGTTGGTCAGCATGTCAGCCATGGCAGATCAGGCGGTTGTCGTCACCAAAATCAAAGCTCCGGACATGCCATTGAAAGACGTGGGGTATCCGGGCGGCAAAACGCTCAAGCTCAATCTAGGCATTGGGTCCGGTGCATGGCGTGATCCCAAAGATCCGGCTGGCATGATCTGGACCATCACTGACCGAGGCCCGAACCTTGACTGCAAGGGCATAGACGAGCTCACAGGGCTTGGCACGGACAAGCTCTGCGCGGGTGACGACAAGGCCAAGAATTTCCCCATGCCGGATTTCGCCATCACGATCTCCAAGCTGCAGATCGGCGCGGATGATACTGCCAAGGTGTTGGAAAGCATTGTTCTGAAAGGCAAATCCGGCAAACCGGTCACGGGCCTGCCGTTCACGTCCGACAATTACAGACTGGAAGCGGCTTACGACATCAACGGTGCCTTGATTGCCGGTGATCCTTCAGGTCTCGACACTGAAACGCTGGCCCGGTTGCCGGACGGCAGTTTTGTGATCGGCGAAGAGTATGGCTCGTCATTTGTCGAGGTTGCGCCTGATGGCACTGTCATCAAACGCCATGTGCCCGCCGGTGTTGAATCCGTATTGTCCGGTGCCGATTATGAGGTTGCCGGCACGCTTCCCGCACTCATCGCCAAGCGCGCGTTGAACCGCGGCATCGAGAATGTCGCGGTTTCGCCGGATGGCGCGCTGATCTACATCCTGATGCAGAACCCGCTCGCCAACCCGGACAACGATGCCTACAAAAAGAGCGCCAACACGCGTTTGTGGAAGATCGAACGGGCGACCGGCAAAGTCTTGGGCCAATACGTCTACCTTCTTGACGATCCCAAATCCTTTGTGACGGACAACAAGTCTGAAGAGAGAAAGCAGAATGATGTCCGGCTTTCGGAAATGGTGCTGATCGGCGAAGACAGGTTGCTTGTGCTGGAGCGGATCAACAAGACCACCAAGTTTTACACCGTGAGCCTTGCCGATGGCACGCCAGTCGATGCGACCTTTGACGACGCCGCCACCGCGCCATCGCTTGAACAGCTTTCGATGGCAGAGTTGGAAGTGAAGGGCATCAAGCCGCTTGTAAAGACGCTCATTCTGGACTCCGACTCGGTGGAAGACATGCCGAAGAAGATTGAGGCGGTGGCCGTGATGTCGCCGACTGAAATGATCGTGCTGTCGGATTCCGACTTCGGCATCGAAGGCGACGAGACGCAGATACGCCGTATTGTGTTCCCGGCTCCTGTGCTGAAGTAGGCTTTAGAGAGTGTAGAAGGCCGGATGCGCCTTTGTTTGGCATGGTTGTGCGCATTCCTCTGGAGACAGTGGTGCACACGGGACATGGCATGGTGTCGAAGCAACGCCCTTGAAAAACAGAGGGCTGCGAGGTGATGCACATTGCGACTTCGCCTGATGCATGGCTGGCGACAACAAGAGCAGCGGTGCATTAAGAAGTATCTTGCAATTATTGCTATTTTCAGCAATAAACGACTCTCATGAAAATGATCGTACTCTCGCCATCGGCCGCCAAGGCTATCGACCGAATTGCGGAACCATTTCGCTCTACACTAGTGGAGGCATTGGCAGCGTATGCGCTGGGCAAGTCTGGCGATACCAAAGCTATGACAGGAACGCCGACTGTCCGTATGCGTGTGGGCGACTACAGGATTATTTTCGACGAAACTGCGGTCCGGTTGCATATATTGGCCATTGGTCACCGGCGCGAAATCTACCGGTAGGAGACGTTCATGGGCGTGCAAAAGCTGATAACCGAAACTGGCGACGAACTTGTCGTTTTGAGCAAACGCGACTACGACGCGCTGCTTGCCCGTGCTGGCGATGAAGATGCAGAGGATCGCATGACGTTGCTTCTGGCAGCCGAGTCCCGGGCGCACGAGCCGCTGCCAGAAAGCGTGTCTTCAGCTGTTCTTGGTGGCGATTCGGTTTTGAAGGCATTGCGCACTTGGCGCGGATTGACTCAGGCCGATCTCGCCAAGCGTGCCGGGATCAATCAGGGCTATTTGAGCGAATTGGAAAACCTGTCCAAATCCGGCTCGTCCGAGACATTGGAACGCCTCGCCTCAGAGCTCGCCATCCCCAAAGGCTGGCTCTGCTGACCTCAGTGTGACACGTTCATTTCCGCCAGAAAATATTTGTGACATTTCAGTGTCGGCGCGCCCCAATGTCATATACCCGCCGCAAAAAGCATGATTGACTTGTCATGCGTCCGGATTGAAAAAGAAGCATTGGGGCGCGGCTGACTTGGAGGTCACCGATGTCGTTTGTCGCCCGCATTTTGTCTTCCCTCTTCGTTGTCATCGTTCTGACCGGAATTGCATCCGCAGCTGACCAGTCGCGTCGCATCGAGCTTACCGAAAACAGCGACTATTTTGGCTTTGACCTGCGCACCGAGCAGAATGTAACGATCGAGCAATGCTCAACCATCTGCCTTGATGACCGGCGCTGCAAGGCGTTCACCTTCAACAAGAAAGCCTCTTGGTGTTTTCTCAAAACCGACCACGGCACCCTGAAGACATTCATGGGCTCCGTAGCGGGCAAAGTTGTTCTGGCCTCGTCCGAGCCTGAGATTGGCGCGCCAAATGCGTTGACCTTCACAGGTGCGTGGGACGGCGAGGCGCTGACGTTCCGCAACAATCTGATTGCCGCCGCGCCGAAGACCCCGGCACAAAGTCTCGACGCGATGATCCTTGCCGCCGATACGGCAATGCAAACGGGCGATCCGCGCTCAGCCTATCAGACATATGGCATTGCTGTCTCGCTTTCGCCGGAGGATTCTGGTCTTTGGGCCAAGCTCTCCCGTGCCGCCGCTTTGACCAAGCCGACAGACAATGAAACCTACTTCCTCCAGCAGGCCGCCACGTCCGCCGCGCTCAACGCTTATCTCACCTCCCGCACCACCTCATCACGCGCGGATGCGCTCACTGCACTGGCGGAATCGCTCGACAAGCGCGGCGAGTTTCGTGGTGCTTTGACCACATACAAGGTCGGGCTGGAGCTTGCCGCCAACAAGACTGTTGAGGCGGCATATCTTGATTTGCGTTCGCGCAAGGGCTTCCGTGTCACCGATCACACCGTGGACACTGCATCCCAGACTCCGCGCGTGTGCGTGCAATTTTCCGAGTCGCTTGCCGAGGCCGACTATGCGTCCTTCCTGTTGATCGACGACAAGGCGCCGAAGTCCGTCAGCAAGGAAGACCAGCAGCTGTGCGCCGACGGACTTGAATATGGCAAGCGCTACAAGGTCACCATTCGGCAGGGCCTGCCTTCCACTGTCGAGGAATCCATCGAAAGCCCGGTGACGCTGTCCGTCTTCGTGCGCGATCGCGATGCATACCTGCGCTTCAACGGCGAGGCCTATGTGCTGCCGGGCGCGGCGCGGCGCGGCATTCCGGTCACATCTGTGAACCTCACCAGCGCCGACCTGTCGCTCTACCGCGTCAACGACCGTTCTCTGCCCGCCCTGCTCTATGGCTCGCAGTTTCTGACACAGCTCGATAGCTACGGCATCGAGCGGGTGAAGAGCGAAATCGGCGAGCCGGTGTGGACCGGTTCCATGTCGCTCGAGCTTGAATTGAACAAGGAAACGATCACCTCGTTCCCGGTCGATGAGGCGCTGCCAAACCGCAAGCCAGGCGTTTATGTGATGACCGCCGTTGCGCCAGGCAGCCGTGCTGAAGAGTGGGATGCGAAAGCCACGCAGTGGTTTGTCGTCTCCGACATCGGCCTTTCGACATTCGCCGGCGTGGACGGTTTGACCGTGTTCGCCCGCTCGCTTGGTACTGCCAAGCCCATGGAAGGCGTGTCGCTGAAGCTCTTGGCCAAGAACAATGATCTGCTCGGTGAAGCCGTCACCGATTCCAGCGGCAAGGCAGTGTTTGCGCCGGGCCGCACGCGCGGCACAGACAGCCTTGCACCTGCTGTTTTGACCGCCGACAAGGGCGGCAGCGATTTTGTGTTCCTAGACATGGCCAAGGCGGGCTTCGACCTGTCCGACCGCGGCGTCACCGGACGGCCTTCACCGGGCGCTTTGGACGTCTACGCCTACACCGAGCGCGGCGTTTACCGCCCCGGCGAGACCATCCACGCCGCTGCACTGGCGCGTGACAGCGCCGCCAATGCCGTGCCGAACCTGCCGCTGACCTTCGTGTTCGTCCGCCCCGACGGCGTTGAAGAGCGCAGCCTTGTCTCCAGCGGCGAGAATGGTGGCGGGCATTCGATTGATCTTGCCCTGCCTGACAATGCCCAGCAGGGCGCATGGGCCATCCGCATCCACACCGATCCGAAAGCCGCGCCGGTGGCTGAAAAGCAGGTGCTCGTCGAAGACTTCATCCCTGACCGGACCGAGTTTGACCTGACCTCCGAAGGGTTTGACGACGAGGGTGCGGCGACTGCTGAAATCGCCGGCCGCTATCTCTACGGCGCGCCTGCCGAAGGGCTGACACTCGAAGGCGAGATGGTGTTCACTCCGACCCGCACTTGGGACAAGTTCGTTGGCTATGATTTCGGCTATGTCGACAATGACGAAGACCCGGAAGCGCCGACGAAGGTCGATCTGACCGATTTACCCGTCCTCGACGCCGACGGCAAGGCGAGCATTCCGCTGTCGCTCGATTCCGCTCCGGACTCCGACCTTCTCCACTCCGCCAAAGTCACCATCCGCATGCGTGAGAATGGCGGCCGCGCGGTGGAGCGGTCCATCGATATCGCCGTGCCGCCGGTTGGCGACATGATCGGCATCAAACAGAATTTCACTGACCGCCAGACCTCCGAGAATTCCAGCGCCTCGTTCAAGGTGATCAGCGCGAGCGCAGACGGGGAACGCACTGCGCTTGACGGGTTGAAATGGACGCTGGTCAAGATCGACCGGAACTACCAGTGGTACCGCGATGGCTCGTCATGGCGCTATGAGGCGGTCAATTTCTCGACCAAGGTCGCTGACGGCACGATCTCGACCAAAGTGGATGAGGAAGCCACCATTTCGGCCAATGTCGAATGGGGTCACTACCAGCTGGACGTCGAAAGTGCTGACGAAGACGGGCCGATCTCCAGTTCGGATTTTTATGCAGGCTGGTATGTCGAATCCGCCTCCACGGAAACGCCGGACGGGCTCGAAATCGCGCTCGACAAGGCGAATTACGTCGCCGGCGAAACCGCCAAGCTTAAGATCACGCCGCGCTTTGCAGGTGAAGTTCTGATCACCATCGGGTCGGAAAAGCTCCTCGCGACACAGACCGCGACCGTGCCCGCCGAAGGCACGACCATCGACATTCCTGTGGGCGCTGACTGGGGCGCGGGCGGCTATGTGACGGCCACGATGTATCGCCACGGCGACAGCGTCGAGACGCGCATGCCGATGCGTTCGCTTGGCGTCAAATGGATGGGCGTTGATCCCGGCCAGCGCAAGCTTGCTGTCACCATAGAAACGCCGGAGAAAATGCAGCCACGCCAGACCTTGAGCATTCCGGTCTCGGTGGCAGGAGCGGGCGTTGATCAGTCCGCATGGGTGATGGTGTCGGCAGTGGATGTCGGCTTCCTCAACCTCACCAACCATCAGCCTGCCGATCCGGATGGCTGGTACTATGGCCAGCGCATGATGGGCCTTGAAATCCGCGACATTTACGGGCGGCTGATCGATGGCTCATCGGGCGCGTTCGGCAAGCTGCGCACTGGCGGCGATGCGCCGTCGGCGTCCAGCAAGGGCAGCGCGCCGACCGAAAAACTGATCGCTTTCTTCTCCGGTCCTGTGAAGCTGGACGCTTCCGGCAAGGCCGTGATCACGTTTGAAATTCCGCAATTCAACGGCACGGCGCGCGTTAATGCTGTCGCATGGACCACAACCGGCACCGGTCATGCCACCAAGGACGTCATCATCCGCGATCCGCTGGTGGTCATCGCCAGCGCGCCGAAATTCATGGCCCCGGATGATGTGGCGGAGGTTAACATCGCCATCGCCAACACCGACGGCCCCGCCGGTGACTACAAACTTGAACTCATCCCTGGCGGCGGCATCGACCTTGCCGCCAACGACGCCCCCTCGTCGGTGACGCTGAAGGCGGGCGAGCGCATCAACGTCAAGGCGACCGTGGTGGCGCTCAATGCCGGCTCCGGCTCGCTGACGGCCCGCATTTCCAATGGCTCAGGACTCTCGGTCGAGAATGCCGTGGACATCCCCGTCCGCCACGGCATTCTGCCGGTCACTATACGCCGCGAGTTGCAGCTTGCGGCCAATGGCGGCGCGCTAACCATCGATAAGGAGCTGTTGGCAGACAGCCGCCTCGGCGGCGCTTCAGTGACAGTCTCCGTGCTGCGCACAGGCGCGTTTGACATTCCAGCGATGCTGATGACGCTTGACCGTTATCCCTATGGCTGCGCGGAGCAGACCACCAGCCGCGCGTTGCCGCTGCTGTACCTGAGCGAACTCACCAAATCCTCCGGCATTCCGGATGATCCGTTTGTCAAGGACCGGATCAAGGATGCCATCGCACGCGTGCTCTCTTATCAGGCCTCTGCGGGTTCGTTCGGCCTGTGGGGCCCCGGCTCAGGCGATCTGTGGCTCGATGCCTATGTCACCGACTTCCTGACCCGCGCCCGCGAACAGCAATTCGATGTGCCGGAGACGGCGATGGTGCTGGCGCTCGACAATCTGCAGAACGCGCTGTCCTACGATGTGGACATCGCCTCACAGGGCAACCAGATCGCCTATGCGCTCTATGTTCTGGCGCGCAACCGGCGGGCTTCGGCCACCGACCTTCGCTATTATTCGGAAAGCCAGCTGGACAATTTTGCCAGCCCGATGGCCCGTGCCCATCTCGGCGCGGCGCTTTCACTTTACGGTGACCAGACCAAGGCGGACGAGGCGTTTGCCTCGGCTTTGACACTGGCAAAATCCGGCAGAACAAACGACCTGTCGCGCGGCGATTATGGTTCGGCGCTGCGCGATGATGCGGCGATGCTGGCGCTGGCGGCGGAAACACGCCCTGCCCCACAATCGATCCCGGCGATGATCGACCATGTGTCATCGCTGCGCCTCAAGGCCCGTTATACGTCAACGCAGGAAGACGCGTGGATGCTGATGGCGGCGCGTGCCATCAAGGATGGTGCGAACGCCATCAATCTGACCGTGGACGGCGCGCCGCATGAGGGCGTGTTTTCCAGAACCATGACCGGCGAAGCGCTTGAGGCCAATTCACTCAAGCTTACCAACACCGGCAAGGACGCGTCTCTTGCCATCGTTACAAGCATTGCCGCGCCGCGTGATCCGCTGCCGGCGGGCGGCCAAGGCTTCAAGATCACCCGCGCCTATTACAAGCTCGACGGCACGGAAACCAATGTCACAGAAGCGAAGCAGAACGAGCGCTTCGTCGTGGTGCTCAACGTGGTCGAGGAGAACAACTGGCCGTCGCGGCTGGTGATTACCGACCTGCTTCCCGCCGGTCTGGAAGCCGACAATCCGCGACTGATGGGAAGCGCGGAACTGGCCAATTTCGGCTGGCTCGGCCAGACCGAAGTGGCGCACACCGAGTTCCGCACAGATCGTTTCATCGCGGCGCTCAATCCGTCCACGTCCGGTGCACGGTCCTTCAATCTGGCTTATGTGGTTCGCGCAGTGACGCCGGGAACCTATATATTGCCTGCGGCTTCGGTTGAAGACATGTACCGCCCCGGCTATTCGGCCCGCACCGCGACCGGCCGCATGTCGGTCGTGACCGGCGAATAATGACCCGCCTGCGCAAAGCGGGATATCTGGCGGCAGGGCTTGTCCTTGCCGCTGGCATCAGCCTGCTTGCGCTTGACCGGCTCGACAATGCCTACCCGCCGCCGCTGCCCGAAAAGCTGGCGCTTTCGACAGAAATGGTGGACCGCGACGGCGCGCTGCTGCGGGCGTTTGCAACGCCCGACGGGTTCTGGCGCTTCAAGGCGGACAAGGCCACTATCGATCAGGATCTGATCAAGATGCTGGTCGCTTACGAAGACCGGCGTTTCTACGATCACCATGGCGTGGACCCGTTGGCGATGGGCCGGGCCTTTCTGCAGTTCGTCCGGCACGGTCGCATTGTCTCCGGCGGCTCGACCATCACCATGCAGGTCGCACGGCTGATCGAGCCGCGCGAAGAACGTTCGCTGACATTAAAGCTCCGGCAAATGGCGCGGGCGCTGCAGATCGAGCGGCGGCTTTCCAAGGATGAAATCCTGTCGTTGTATCTGACGCTCGCCCCCTATGGCGGCAACATCGAAGGCGTGCGCGCAGCCTCGCTCGCGTGGTATGGCAAGGAGCCGAAGAAGCTCACCCTGTCGGAATCCGCGCTGTTGGTTGCCCTGCCCCAATCGCCCGAAACGCGGCGTCCAG